>CAJUFC010000039.1 GCA_910585565.1 uncultured Eggerthellaceae bacterium
CTGGCCCAGCATCCTGACGAGGCGCGCGCTTTTTTGGCGGCGACAGCCAAGGGCTATGCTGACGCCATCGCTGACCCTGATGGTGCGGCTGAGATTCTGCTGGCAGCAGCCCCTGAGCTCGCACCTGACCTCGTGCAGGCCAGTCAGCGCTATCTGGCCAGCCGCTATGTGGACGATGCGCCGCAGTGGGGTTATATCGACCCTGAGCGCTGGAGCCGCTTTTACGCGTGGATGAACGACGAGGGGCTGACGCCGGATTCCCTCGATGTCTCGAGCGGCTTCACGAACGACTATCTGCCAAGGGACTAACCTTCATGGCTGTTGGCGAGAATGACCTCATGACCGCAGGCGCCTGTGCGTGCAGCGACGCCCGCACAGGCGCTAGCGAGGCGCGGCCGTGCGCAGGGGTGCCGGGCGAGGCATGCTCATGCGCGCCGCCATCAGGCGAGGCGCGCCCGTGCGCGCTGGAAGTGGCCTCGCTTGACCTGTCATGGGATGGTGCGGCCGTCTGCCGCGACATCTCGTTTCGCGTGGAGACAGGCGAGGTGGTGTGCCTCGTCGGGAGGTCTGGCTCGGGCAAGACGACGCTGTTTCATGCGATAGCGGGCCTCACCCGACCTGATGCCGGGCGCGTGCTGCTGGGCGGCGAGGACATTACCGGGCGCCCGGGACGCGTGAGCTACATGCTGCAAAAGGACCTCCTCATCGAGCAGCGGCGCGTGCTCGACAACGTCGCGGTGCCCCTCATCGTCAAGGGCGTGCCGTGGCGCGAAGCACGCGCGCAGGCACGCTCGCTGTTCGCCGAGTTCGGCCTTGCCGGCTCGGAGCAGGCATACCCCGCGCAGCTTTCCGGGGGCATGCGGCAGCGCGCGGCGCTTCTGCGCACCTATCTCATGGACAACGAGGTCGTGCTCATGGACGAGCCGTTCAGCGCGCTCGATGCCTTTACGCGCGCCGACATGCGCCGGTGGTTCCTCGCGATGCTGACGAGGCTGGGCCTCTCCAGCGTCTTGGTCACCCATGACGTCGACGAGGCCATCGCCATGGCTGATCGCATCCTCGTCTTGAGGGGCGACCCCGCACGTGGCGTGCCGAGCACGATTGCGGGGTCGCTGGTCGTCGGATGCCCGCGTTCCGAGCGCGATGACTTTGTCCTCACGGATGCCGCGCTTGCCCTCAAGCGCGCGGTGCTCGCGGCGCTAGGTAATGCGTGATGCATCTGCCGGTGCGCCTTGAGGCGCGGCGCTCATGGTGTATGGTGCGCTGGCGGAACCCGTAGCGCTGCCGCGTGGCGCTGTGTCTGGTTGCCCAGCCGACGGTTCTGTCGAGCGCTTGGCTTATTCCCCGGTGGCCGATAGGGCCGATACGCGCCGGTCGATGCCTTTGTGGATGGTTTCGCAGAAGGCCGTCTTGTTGGCGCACCCCGTCTTCTTGTAGACGTTTCTGATGTGATACTTCACACACGAGAGGGACAAGAACAGATGTTGCGCGATAAGTGCGTTGGTCTCGCCGTCGAGGAGGCGGTTGGCTATCTGACGTTCACGTTGGTTGAGTCGATATTCCGCGAAGGCACAGTCGCGCAGCGACATGAGCTCCTTGACGACGTTGGTGGCGTGCAGTCGGTCTGGGTCTTCTTGTCTGGGTTGATGGTACTCCATGGGCATGCTCCTTTGAGAGAACGACGTGGATGGATAGGTGGTTCTCTTGAGAGCGCGTTTTAGATTAGCACCGCAAGTGCGCCGTCGTGCCGTCATGGCGCAGGTGAAAAGGAAGAGTTTGCGAGCTGATCGCAAGATGGCAACTGAGGCGACGCGACGAATCCCATAATGTGCGGAGGCCCTCGGCAAATGTAAGCTACACTGAATGCAATAGATTCGGCGAGCTGTGCCTGCGCTCGCCGGTTTCCACTCGAATCGAATTCGAAAGTGATGGTGGTAATATGGCTGCTCCCGCTACCGAACACGTGCGCAACATCGTGCTTGTAGGCCAAGACGGTGCCGGCAAGACGTCATTGGCCGAGGCCATGCTCTATGTCTCGGGCAAGACGCCGCGCATGGGAACGACGCACGATGGCAAATCGTACCTCGACTATGATGCCGAAGAGATCAAGCGCAAGTTCACGATTTCGACCTCCATTGCTCCGGTTCCGTACAAGGACTACAAGATAAACGTGCTCGACACTTCGGGGCATCCTGACTTCATCGGAGACGCCTTGGCGACGATGCAGGCGGCCGAGATGGCGCTGTTCGTGGTCGATGCCGTTGCCGGCCCGCAGGTCATGACGACGCGGCTGTGGCGCGAGTGCGAGAAGATGCGCCTGTCGCGAGCCGTCTACATCAACCACATCGATCGCGAGAACGCCAACTTCGACGCCGCCATGGCGGCGCTGCATGCGCGCTTCGGCAGCCGCCTGGGCGCTGTCACCATCCCCATGGGCGTCGACAAGGACTTCCAGGGCGTCATCGACGTCATCCGCATGAAGGCGCGCTACCACTCGGCTGGCGGCACCGACGAGATCATCGAGGACATCCCGGCCGAGTACCTGGATGCGGCCGCGGCTGCGCGCGACAAGCTGTGCGACCTGGTTGCCGAAGCTGATGACGAGCTCATGATGAAGTACCTCGACGGCGAAGAGCAGCTGACCCAAGAAGAGCTGGAGTCCTTGCTGGACAAGGCCATCGCCCAAGAGCTCATCATCCCCGTGTTCGTGGGCTCCACCATCATCATGCAGGGCGTAGCTGGCCTCATCGAGGACATCTGCACTTACTTCCCGCATCCGCGCTCGCACGGCCGCTTCCGCCAGATGGCCGACGGCGTGACGGTGCCCATCGACGAGACCAAGCGTCCCTCGGCATTCGTGTTCAAGACGGTGTCCGACCCGTTCGTTGGCCGCCTGAGCTTCCTCAAGGTCATCTCGGGATATCTCGAGCCAGGCATCGAGCTCATCAACGCTCGCACGGGCAAGAAGGAGCGCCTGGGCAAGATACAGGTCATGATGGGCAAAGAGCTGGCCGACGTGAAGAGCGCCAAGGCTGGCGACATCGTCATCGTCCCCAAGCTGAGCGAGACGCGCTCGGGCGACACGCTGTCGGTCGAGGGCGACATCGCCATCGAGTCGCTGGAGCTGCCCGAGCCGCTGTATCCCGTGGCCATCGAGGCCGTCAACAAGAACGAGGAAGACAAGGTGGGCACGTTTCTGTCCCGCACGGCCGAGGCTGACCCCACCATCAAGATCACGCGTGACGACCAGACCCACCAGACCATCCTGCACGCGATGGGCGAGGCGCAGGTCGATCTTGTGCTGGGCCGCATGAAGGAGCAGGCAGGCGTTGAGGCTCGCCTCGTGCCGGTGCGCATTCCCTATCGCGAGACCATCCGCAAGGCTGCCGAGGCACAGGGCCGCCACAAGAAGCAGACCGGTGGTGCCGGGCAGTTTGGCGACTGCTGGCTGCGCCTTGAGCCCTATCCGGCTGGCGGCTATGAGTTCTGCGACGAGATCAAAGGCGGCGTCATCCCCAACGGCCTCATCCCGGCGGTCGACAAGGGCGTGCGCGAGGCTATGACCGAGGGCTATCTTGCGGGATACCCGATGGTCGACATCAAATGCACCGTTTTCGATGGGTCGTATCATCCAGTCGACTCGAACGAGGCAGCCTTCAAGGCAGCGGCCCGCATCGGGTTCCGCGCGGCTTGCGAGAAGGCCAACCCCATCGTGCTGGAGCCCATGGCGTCCATGGACATCGAGGTGGCCGAGGAGTACGCCGGCGCTGTCATGGGCGACATCTCCACGCGGCGCGGACGCATCATCGGCACGGACGCAGGGGAGGCGGGCAACACCATCATCAAGGTGCGCGTGCCGTATGCCGAGGTCATCACCTACACCAAGGACCTGCGCTCGATGACGCGCGGTTCGGGCAGCTACGCCATCGAGATTGACGGCTATGAGGAGGCACCTCACGACGTGACGAAAAAGCTCGTCGAGGAATACGAAGCCGCTCGCGCTGCCGGCAACTGATATCATTAGTGGCTGTTTTGTACAAAAGGGGAGAGGAAGTTAGATGAAGCCATATAAGACTGTCATCTACAGTTTTTTCGTAGGAGGAATGTTTGCCCTCATCGCGCAGGCTATTCTGTCGTTTTGGCAGATGGCGCTGGCGGGCACCCCCATGGAATTTTTCATGGGCGGCGCAACGCTGATCAGCATGGGCGTCATCGGCTGCATACTGGGCGGCCTTGCCATCTACCAGTATGTTGAGGAGTGGGCGACGTTCGGTGCGCTTTTGCCGTTTTCCGGCTTTGCCATGGCCGTGGGCATGAAGGCCGTGGGGCCGTGGACCAAGCAGAATGCCACCATGGGCAAGTGCATCTGGAACTGCGTGTGGTTCGTCATCTGGTTCAACGTCGTCTTTGCTGCCATCTGCATCGTGCTCGGCTTCATCGTGGGCATGACCGGCTTCCAGGTCGACCTGGGCGTGGAGAAGACGCAGGGTGGCATGCTGTTCTTCAATGCCTTCATCGTCGGCGGCCTGCTGGCTGCCATCTTCCAGATCATCTATAAGGCACTGCAGGGCGTCACCAAGAAGGTCACGCCGCTCTACATCCTGATGACGGCGTGGATGGTGGGCGCCATTCTCGCGCCCTTTGGCATCTCCACCGCTTTGGCCAACTTTGCCGGCCAAGGCTTCTCCGTCATGATCACCGTCGGCGGCTACAACATGTACAATGTCGGCGTTGACTTTGCCCACGGGCACATCGACGTGGCTTTGCTGCACTTGGGTTCGTTCCTGCTTGCGGTGACAGGCCTGGCGCTGACGGCGCTGTGCACGTTTTGGATCTACAACGCGGTCTTTGGCCGCAAGCCGCTTGACGAGGTGCACGCTGAAAAGGCGCTGCATTCGCTGGAGGAGCTGGGGTATGATGCTTCCATGGTCAAGAGGAAGAACGTGTCCGAGCTTGAAGGCTATGACGTCGATGCGGATAATGGTACGCCGATTGGCACGTCTGAGGCCGTCAAGGCCTAGCTGGTCGCTGGTTGAGAAAGGCGTCCCTTTCGGGGGGCGCCTTTTTTAGATTGTAGGGGAGAGACGATGGGTCGCGGAAGCAAGTCGCAAAAAAAGATTCAGCAAGAGATAGCGCACCTCGAGGCGCAGAAGAAGATTGGCATGCTGCGTGCGGTGGCGGCGTTTTTGGGGCTGTTCATCCTGATTGCCCTCAAGACGACGTTTCAGATGCAGGGGCAGGAGTGGGCCAATTCTATGATCGTGAACATGGGGCTGTTCATCTTGGCGCTGGTGGCTGCCGGTGTTGCCGGCCTGGGCACGCGCAAGTGGACCCTTGCTCGCAAGGAAATCGCACAGCTGGAGAAAAAGCTAAAATAGATAGAACAAATGTTCTTATAGTGTGCTATAATCACTGCATCGGATGTACCTGATGCAAGCGCACTCTTTTGAGCGGCCATGTTGGAGATGATCACTCGACCGGTTCTTCCACACCACGCTTGTAGATACTTGCCTGGCTTATGCCATCTACGAGAGAGGTGTCGTTATGTCGACCACAGCTTTGTCTTCCTGTGCCCTGTCCGCTTCTTCCATGATCGCGTCTGCTCGTCCGTCGTTGGGCGGTTCTCGCAAAGACGCCTGGTTCGATGACGAGGACGTCACGACCGTCTATGACGCGCTTCGTGCCAGTGACGATGCGCTGCTCGTGCAAGCGCTGTTGTTCCCGCATGTGTCTCGCTGCGGCGCTGCGAGCTTGTTCGACGGCAAGCTCGGCTCTCTGGCGCGCCGCCGCATTTCTGCTGCGAAGGCGCTTGCCTTGAGCGTTGGCCCCAATCTCGATAGTGCAGCTGAGCCGCTGATTGCGCCGTGGGGGCCAGCGTGTCTGTCTGGCGTTGCTGGCGCATCTTGGCCCGATGTCTTGGGCAGGCGCATCGTTTTGCCTGTCAGCTTTGGCCAGCGGTGGCGCCATCGGCGCTTGGCCGACATCTTGTTGGTCATGTCGTCCCTCTGATTAACGCAATCGAAACACAGGCCACATCGTGTCGTAACAAAGACCCGGTAGCCTTGTGTCGCGAAACAGGAGGTATCCCATGGGGAAACGATTATTGCGCGAGGGGGACGTGCGCATTCCGTCAGGCTGCGCCATCGCGGGCATCATCGACCGCAGCGGGTGCCGTCACGATGGCACCGACATACTCACGTCCATTGCGCTCATGCATGACCGTGGCAACGGACTGGGAGGCGGCTTTGCGGCCTATGGCATCTATCCGGAATACGCAGAGCTGTATGCCCTGCACATCATGTACGAGTCGCACGAGGCTCGAGCCGAGACGGAGGCCTATCTCGATCGCTACTTCATGAGCGAAAAGCAGGAGCGCATTCCCACCGATGCGGTGGCCTCCATCCAGAGTGCGCCAGACATCTGGCGCTACTTCGTGGCACCGCATCCCATGCGCCTCAACATGAGTGGCCTCGATGAACTCGAGTACACCATGCGGCACGTGTTCCACATCAACGGACACATCGACGGGGCGTTCGTTGCCTCGTCCGGCAAGAACATGGGTGCCTTCAAGGGCGTGGGCTATCCCGAAGACATTGGCGCATTCTATCGCATCCAGGATTACGAGGCGTGGGCGTGGACGGCTCATGGGAGGTTTCCCACCAACACGCCAGGCTGGTGGGGCGGCGCTCATCCCTTCACGCTGCTCAACTGGTCTGTCGTTCACAACGGCGAGATATCCAGCTATGACGCCAACAGGCGCTACGTCGAGCAGTTCGGCTACGACTGTCGACTGCAGACCGACACCGAGGTCATCACCTATTTGTTCGATTTCCTCGTGCGTCGCCACGGCTTCTCGCAGAAGATGGCGGCCCATATCATGACGGCCAGCTCGTGGGACGAGATTGATTCGCTCGGCCCTGACGAGGCGGCATTTGAGACAGCTTTGCGTGCTACGTATTCCAGCGCCTTGGTCAACGGGCCGTTTTCGGTGATCGTGGGGTCGGATGAGGGGCTTTTGGCCCTCAATGACCGGCTCAAGCTGCGCGCCCTCATGGTGGCGGAGAAGGGGTCGATGACCTATCTTGCGTCCGAGCAAGCAGCCATCGAGGTCGTGTGTCCCGATGCCGAGAACGTGCGCTCGATCGAAGGAGGCGTTCCGTTCGTCGTCCAGCTGGACGAGGTGGCTCGGGCCAAGGCGGCTGCGTCGGCTGAGAACCGTCCGCAAAAGCAGACATTCAAACATGAGGTGGGGGTCCTCCCCAAGGACATAAAGGAGGCCTACCATCATGCTTGATACTCGTCTTCCCCGGTACAAGGTGTTGCGTGACCGCGAGGAGTGCATTCAGTGCGACAAGTGCATTGATGCGTGCGCCAACGGGGTGCATGCCCGAGACAAGAAGCGCGGGCGTCTCGTTGCCGACTCGCTGAAGTGCGTGAACTGCCAGAGATGCGTGTTCGTGTGTCCTACGCGCGCGTTGGCCATCACCCGGTGGCCGCAGGTCGACTCTGGCTCTGCCAACTGGACGCTGTCATACATGCAAGACATCGCCAAGCAGGCCCAGACGGGAGGCGTGCTGCTCGACTCCATGGGCAATCCCGAGCCGTACCCCATCTATTGGGACCATCTGCTCTTGAATGCGAGCCAGGTGACCAACCCGTCCATCGACCCTTTGCGTGAGCCGATGGAGACGCGCGTCTTGCTGGGCAGCCGCCCAGGCATGCTCAAGGTGAACGAGCGTGCCCATACGCTTGTGTCTGCCATGCCGCCTCAGCTGCGGCTTGACGTGCCGGTCATGTTCGCCGCCATGAGCTTCGGCTCCATCTCGCTGAACGCGCAGCGCGCGCTGGCGCTGGCGGCAGAGCGGCTGGGCACCTATTTCAACACGGGCGAAGGCGGCATGCATCGCAGCCTCGAGCGCTATCGCGACTGTGCTATCGTGCAGGTGGCGTCAGGCCGCTTTGGCGTTGACCCGCATTACCTCAACGCAGGCGCTGCCATCGAGGTAAAGGTGGGCCAGGGTGCCAAGCCTGGCATCGGCGGTCACTTGCCCGGCGAAAAGATTACGCAAGAGGTCTCTCGTACGCGCATGATTCCCGAGGGGACTGATGCCTTGTCGCCGGCGCCCCACCATGATGTCTACTCCATCGAGGATCTGCGGCAGCTGATATTCTCGCTGAAGGAGGTCACGCGATACGAAAAGCCCATCTTGGTGAAGATAGCTGCGGTGCACAATGCCGCCGCCATCGCCTCAGGCATGGCTCGGGCAGGTGCCGACATCATCGTGATAGACGGCTTCCGCGGCGGTACGGGCGCTGCTCCCAAGCGCATACGTGACAACGTGGGCATCCCCATCGAACTGGCCTTGGCGTCAGTCGACCAGCGGCTGCGCGACGAGGGCATACGGTCAACGGTCAGCATCGTTGCTGGCGGCACGATGCGCAGCTCGGCCGATGTCGTGCGCGCCATCGCCTTGGGGGCTGATGCGGTATATGTCGGCTCGGCGGCCCTTATCGCATTTGGCTGCCATCAGTGCGGCGACTGCAAGAGCGGCAGATGCAACTGGGGCATCGCCACCCAGCGCGAGCAGTTGACGCAGCGGCTCGACCCCGAAGAGGCGGCTGAGCGGCTCGTCAACGTGATGACCGCGTGGAATCACGAGATCAAGGAGATGATGGGCGGCATGGGCATCAATGCTATCGACAGTTTGCGCGGCAACCGATTGATGCTGCGCGGGGTGGGGCTCAACGAAAAGGAGCTCGACATCCTCGGCGTCTATCATGCGGGGGAGTGAAAGCAATGACGACTGACATGGGCAATGTGCAGGTGACGCTCGGGACCGAGCACTTCCGGGAGGCCAACGAAAAGGTACGAGCTGCCTTGGCTGAGCATGATGTGATCGAGTTGCGAAATGTCTTCGCGCAGCGCTATCTTGGGTGCGCCTTGCCAGCTGGCAAGCGCCTCGAGATATACGGCACGCCCGGCAACGATATGGCATGCTACCTCGACGGAGGCGTTATCGAGGTCTTCGGCAACGCCCAAGACCAGATCGGAAACACGATGAATGGTGGCGAGGTCGTCGTTCATGGTCGCTGCGGCGATGCGGCAGGATACGCGATGCGTGGCGGGCGCATATTCGTGCGCGACGATAGCGGCTGGCGGTGCGGCATACACATGAAGCAGTTCGAGGAGACGTGCCCTACGCTTGTCATCGGGGGCGATGCGGGCAGCTTCTTGGGTGAGTACATGGCAGGTGGCATCATCGTGCTGCTCGGTCATGCAGGGGACTATCTCGCCACTGGCATGCACGGCGGCGTCATCTACCTGCGCTTTCCTCTTAGTGATGATGCGGTGGCCGAGGGTCTTGTTCAGTCAAGCGTGGATGCCCGAGACGCTGAGATCATCGATGAGCTGCTGGGGGTCTACTGGGCGCATTTTCAGGACGAGCTGGACGCGTCCTTTTCGTGGGATGCGTCCAGCTTCTACAAGCTTACGCCGGCAACGGCAAGCCCGTATGCGGGCATGTATGCCGGCTAGGCGTCTTTGACCTCGACCAGCTCGAGGTCAAAGTTGAGCGGCTTTCCCGCCAGGGGATGGTTCATGTCGAAGGTGATCTTCTCGTCGTCCTTCGCCACGATCTCGGCAGGGATGGGGCGTCCGTCAGGTCCCTGGAAGTAGATGGTCCCGCTATCGGGAAGGTCTGCGGCATTGGGGATGGCAGACAACGGTACTACCTGTATCAACTCGTCGCGTACGGGGCCATAGGCCTCGTCAGGCTCGAGGTGTATCGTCTTCTTGTCTCCGACCTGCATGTCGCGCGCGGCCTCGTCGAACCCTTTGACGACGGTGCCGGCCATGCACGTGAACTCGATGGGCTCTCCGTGGTCATAGGACGAGTCAAACTTCTCGCCGTCGTCCAGCGTGCCCACGTAGTGCATCTTGACGACTTTTCCTTCGTTGCTCATATGCGCATCCTTCTTCGAGATAACAATGGGCTAACCATATCAGAAGATGCATGCCCCCGCAGCGGTTCGTATCCAATTCGTATCCCACCGCCACGCTGCTTCCCTGCATGCCTGCGTCTCGCTTCTCGCTCCAACGCTGGTGCCGTATCCCCTCCATGCGTTCCACCACGAATGAAACGCAAAATGAGTGCGACTCGTCATTTTTGCGAGAAAGCAAAGACCATGATGCAAGAAGATGCCTGCTTGGAGCTCAAAGCAGAATTCACGAAATCATTTCCCAAGACCGTTTCTGCCTTCGCCAATCAAGAAGCTGAGTGATAGACAGCTCATCAAAACGGAGGGTGCGGGCAAAGCGACGCGCTACCTGTTGGGGGTGAGCCTCAGGCTATGAGATTCGAGGATTATCGCGTTTGCGATAATCGCTCGATCCAGGGAGAAAATGCATCCTGACGCATGAAGGGCGGCTGATTCGTCAGCATGACTATGCGGTCGTGATGGATGCGCATCCCGTCTTCTTGGTATTCCACCACGATAGAGTGCTGCGCATCGGCGATGTTGGTCTTGCTGGACAGTCTATCGGCAGTGGTCGAGCATGACGCGGTATGCCTCGATAAGCTGCTCAAGTGATTTCGCCGCGTTTGCCGGGCTGGTCGATGGGAGGCGCACGCATGCCACGCCCGTCTGCGGCTCGCAATGCTTCGTATAGAGCTCGGTCGCCTTCGCCCCGGTGCAGAACACAGCCTCGATGGGAGCGCGCGCAAGCAGGCCACCGATGTCGTTCGGCACGCAACCAGAGATGCTGGCGTCGCTTGCGCCTTCGATCGTGCATTCTGCCAGCACGTCCCACAGCGCGATGCCGTGTCGCAGTGCCAGCGCCCGCTTCTCGTCGTTGGTGGCGGGAAGCGGCTCGTCAAGCAGCGCGGCCATCACCTTCCAAAAGCGATTCTGCGGATGTCCGTAGTAGAAGCCAGTTTCGCGCGATGCGGGCGAGGGCATCGTGCCCAGCACCAGCACGCGTGAGTTCTCGTCGAACACGGGATCAAGCGGATGCTGCACCCTGATAGCTGTGCCGTTTGCGTCATTTGTTATGTTCGCTGCGTTCATGGCGGTCTCCTCTTTAGCGACGGCAGTGTACCAGAAGCCGCAGCACTCATTCGCGTTTCGCGCCGCAGAGCATAATGCTCGCAAGCAGCGCCGTCGCGTGTATTCGACGGTTCGGAGCAATGCGCGAAACTGCCCTACAAACTATCCCGATGGAGATTATGTGCACACGATAGTGTGCATTGAGGTTTTGGTGACGGGGGCGAGGGAATCGGTTAGTATACGGTGTTGGGCAAGCCAATTGAATAAACACCGAAAGGGAAGACGCTTGGCAATAAGCGCCTGTCTACTTGTATCCCTTTTCGGTGGTATAAGGTTGGCTTGCCCAAAGACAACGGGATGGGCGCTTTTGCATAGATGATATGTGTGGCGCACTCCTTGTTGGGGA
>CAJUFC010000040.1 GCA_910585565.1 uncultured Eggerthellaceae bacterium
GACGACTTCGTGGGCATCGGCGACGACTTGCAGCGCGGTGTGGACGTGTTCCATCTAATGGCTGATCTGGACTTTGCGGAATGGTCTGCTGCAAACGATGCGGCTGAGACGCGGGCGGTTTCGGTGGTGTCGCAACTCATAAGCGGCACGGCGACGAATCCGAAGGTGCTCAACGGCAACGGGCATACGATAACGGGCCTTACGGGCGCGTCGCTGTTCGCCAACGTGCACAACGCCGACATCAACAACCTGACCATCCGAAACTGCAGTAACCTGCAAGATGCAGCGAGCGCCCAACAGCATGGCATCCTCGCGCGCCGCTCTCTCAACTCGAAGTTCTCCGACCTGTTCTTCGACAATGTGCAGCTGCGCGGCAAGATGCGCATCGGGTTCGTGTCGGGCGACGACGGATGGATGGGCGTCAACGGCGTGACCGCCCAGGGGTCGCAGTTCAGGCGCATCCAGGTGACCAACGGCAAGCTGACGTGCGGCACCTCTGCGGTGAGCGCTCAGAGCGGATACGCGGGATTCATCACAGGATGGATGCTCAACGGCTCTGCAGAAGACATCTTCGTGCAAGGCAGCCTTGCCACCTATGGGGCCAAGTGCGGTGGCGTGGTAGGCGCAGTGAGGACATCGGCTCAGCTGAATCGTTGCGTCTCGAAGGTCGACCTGGGTATCGGCGTTGTTGGCGTTGCGACGAAGGTTGGCGTGCTGCTGGGCGACATCGAGGCAGAGAACTACGATGCAGCGAACACCCGAGTGTCCAACTGCGTTGGGCTAGGGCGACCCACGCCGAGCCAGGGAGAATTCTCTTTTCCGGCTAATGCTGGTTGGCGCTTGGCGGGCTACACGGCCGCAGGTGCGGGCGGCGCCTTCCAGAACTGCTATGAGGACACGGCTTATAAGTTCGGACGGAGCTTGACGAAAGACGAGACCGCTGACGTGTCGTGTGCGAGAAGCACCGTTCGCCTTCAGTTCCGTGACGAGCACAACAACCAGCCTTTGGACATGCACACATTCCCGAATCTGCGGGACAAGGCGACGTACAGCGCATGGGGCTTCAGCGATGACGTATGGGAGTTCGACCCTACCATCAACATAGGGTATCCGGTCTTGCGATTCGAGGGCGACAAGCAGGCGTTCTTCGACTACGACCTGGATTTCGAGTTAGACTACAAGAGCGAGGAGCTCTTGTTCGGGGGTTCGGACTTCGACCGGACGAAGATGCGCGTCCACAACTTGCCGTATCGAGCTCTGAAGGATGCTCCTGCCTGGGGTATCGCGAAGGGCGATTGGCAAAACGCCATCTTCTCATCGAGCCCCACGCTCTTCTATAGCATCACCGAGAATCCCGACAGCATTGACCTTTCCGAGATAATCGAGTACGAGAAGTTCCAAAACGACGAGACCGCGTTCAAGGGCACCCGTTCGGTGAGCTTGTACTGCGAAGCTGGGAGCAGCCTTGGCCTGGGAAAGCCCTACAGCTTCGAGAAAACGATCGAGATCCCGCCGCGGCCTGAGATGGATTGTGCCGATCGCGTGCGTGGCGTGCGCGCGGGCACCGATGGCATGGGTTCCATCCATTTCGCGTCCATCGGCGTGTACAAGCCATCCGACCTCGAGTACCGCCCGATGGCTGCGGACGGCGCTGACGCGGCGACGGCGCCTGCGTGGGCACCCCTTGCCGCCGCCGTCACGCCGGTAGTGCCCGGCACCTACGAGGTGCGCATCGCCGCTACCGACCACTCGTTCGCGTCTTATTCCAAGCAAGTCGTGGTGGACGAGCGTGACCCCGATTCGTCGAAGCATCCGTTGGTGCTCGACGCGAACGGTGGCAGCTGGGTCCAGGTCGACAAGGTTCCGGTGGAGTACGACACCACCGAGACGCTCGTGCTGCCGACGGCTTCCGACATCACGCGCAATGGCTATACATTCGGCGGCTGGTACAAGCGTGCCGACTTTAGTGGCTCGCCGGTCACGCAGATCAATCCGGGCGAGGAGGAGCCCATTACGCTGTATGCGCGCTGGAGCCCCAACACCTACACAGTCACGCTCAACCTCAACGGCGGTGCGTTCGCCAACGCGGCCGACAACGTTACGTCATACGTGGCCGGTACGGGCGCTGCGCTGGTTGCCCCTGCCCGCGCGGGCTATACGTTTGCGGGCTGGTTTGCCAACGCACAGTGCGAAGGCGATGCTGTCAGCTCCATCGGCTTGTTCGACTTCGGCAACAAGCAGCTGTGGGCCAAGTGGAACCCGAACACCTATAGCGTGGCCTTGGACCTGATGGGTGGCGAGCTTGCCGAAGGCCTATCTGACTCGCTCACTTATCAGACGGGCACGGGCATCGTCCTGCCCACCGCAGACGACGTATCGCGCGTGGGCTATACGTTCGCTGGCTGGTTCGACAACGCGAGCTATGCCGGCTCGCCGGTGACCGCCATCGCGGAGGGCGACTTTGGCGACAAGCAGCTTTGGGCCAAGTGGACGACCATTCTGTACGAAGTGTCGCTCGAGAAGAACCAAGGCACGCTGAAGGTGGGCGAGCATGACGTGTTCAGCTACCAGTTTGGCGTCGGCGCATCGCTGCCAGAGCTGGAGCGTGCCGGATACGAATTCGGCGGTTGGTATGCCAATGCCGATTGCTCGGGCGACCCCGTGGAGGCTATCGGGTCGAACGAGACGGGGGAGCGGAAGTTCTGGGCGAAGTGGACACCGATCACCTATACGGTCGTCTATAACATGGGCTCAGACCACAAGGGCGACGTGCCGCCTGGAGACATAGATCTGAGTGCGTACGAGAGCTATACCACGGGCACGGGGCTTACGCTTCCCGCTGCGAACATCATGGCGTGGGAGGGCCACGACTTTGGAGGGTGGTACGACAACGCCACGTTCGAGGGCAGTCCGATTGCCGAGATCGGTGCCGACGGCTATGGTGACCTCACGCTATACGCCCGCTGGGCCAGCGATGCCTGCGTGCTGTTCTTCCACGAGAACGGCGGTACGTTCCTCACGGCTCCGCAGACGGTCTACGAGTTTGGTGGCGACGATGCTCAAGAGGGCAGCACGGTGACTCTGCCGAGGGAGGCGGATATAACGCGCGATGGCTGTGTCTTTGAGGGCTGGTACGACAACGCCGACTTTAGCGGTCAGCCGCTCGAAAGCGTGCAGCTGGTGCGGGGCAACATCGACTTGTACGCGAAATGGACGGCCGTGGAGTACGGCATAACCTATGAGCTGAATGGCGGCGCGTGGGCTGCGGGCTACACGGCGCCCGATAGCTATACGGCCGTTGCGGGCAGCGTGAACCTGCCTGCCTCGACCGACGTGGTACGTGACGGCTTCGTGTTCGACGGCTGGTTTGCGGACGCTGCCTTTGCGGGCGCGTCGATGACGGAGATTGCCCAGGGCACCACAGGAGACCTGACGTTTTATGCCAAGTGGCGGGAGCCAGAGCCGGCTCCGGGCCCCGAACCTGGGCCCGATCCGAATCCAGGCCCAGGTACCGATCCCGACCCTGGTCCAGGTACCGACCCGAATCCGAATCCCGGTCCGGGTACCGATCCCGACCCTGGTCCAGGTACCGACCCGAATCCGAATCCCGGTCCGGGTACCGATCCCAAGCCCGAACCTGGGCCCGATGCTCCGCGGCTCGAGATCGTTTCGCTTGCTATCGGCGATGTAGGCAACCAGGTCATCGAATGGGACGAGAATAGGTATGCCAAGATCGAGATGTTGGCATCGAAGGTTCCCACTAAGGCGGAGGACTTCGTCATCGAGGTGCCCGAGGGCATCGCGTATGAGGTCACGAAGCGCACGGAGCGCTCGCTTCGCTGGATGGCGGCCTTCGCGGAGCCGTTCCAGGAGGAGACGGGTGCGTCGACGATTTGGGACATCACGCTGAGAAGCCTTGCTGATTCGTCCGTGACGAAGAACTATGTTCTCGAGATCGTGCCGTTGGCTGAGGGGTATGACCCTACGCCGACGCCGACGCCGACCCCTACGCCGACGCCCACGCCCACTCCTACGCCGACGCCCAGCCCTACGCCCACGCCTGTTTTCGTTGGCGCTACGCCTGCGGCTCCCGCTGTGGGCGGTCAGCTGGAGGTGACGGGGGATGACGCGCCAGGCACCTTGCTTGCGCTGGGGGCGGCCGGGTTGCTTGCGCTGGTGGCAGCTCTCGTGGCATGGCGTCGGCGCGACCGCGCATAGGGGCGCCAGGCGACGCCATACGGCGCTCGTGCAGCTGAAGGAGACCGGCAGAATGCAAGCAGCAGTGTTAGGCGATTTGAAAGGGCGTCCCGAGAGGGGCGCCCTTCTGATGATTGACATGCAAATGGGGTTCATCGATCCGGCCTCGCCGCTGTGCATCGCGGGCGCAGCCGGATCGATTGGCGCCTGTGCCGCCGTGCTCGCTGCGGCGCGCGCTGCCGGCATAGGCGTCTTTCATGTGCGGCGCGAGTATGCCGCTGATGGGTCGGACGTCGAGCCGGTGAGACATGACCTGTGGCGGGCGGGTGGCCGCCCGCTCTGTCGCGCCGGCGACTTTCCGAACAGCCTGGATGCGCCTGCATCCCTTGAGCCCACGCTGGGCGAGACGATCGTCGTGAAGCCGCGCTTTTCTGCGTTTTTCGGCACCGGGCTGCATGAGATGCTGCAACAACGTGATGTCGATACGCTGGTCCTGACTGGCACCACCACGCCGAACTGCATACGAACCACCTGCTACGATGCCTTGTCGTACAACTACAATGTCATCGTGATTGAGGATGCTACCTCGTCGCGCAGCGCAGAGGTGCAGCAGGCGAACATCGCCGACATGGCCTTTATCGGCGCGACGGTGATGAGTTCGCGCGAGTTCGTGCATCTGATGCGGGGCTGAGCCCGCAGGGGTTGCGCTGCGTGCGAGGGTTTGCGGAACGGGAGATGCCATGGGCAAAAAGGTACTTATCGGGGCGCTTGCCGCCCTCGGTGCGATGCTGGTCGCGCTTGCCGTCTATGTCGCGTATGTCATGCTGGGCTACTATCGGCTGGAGGACAATCTGGCCCTTCCCGTTCAGCCGCCCGCGAGCGAGATCGCTGAGGCGTTGCCTCAGCTCGAGCTGACCGACGAGCTGACGCCGCTGACCGTGGTGGCTGCCAATCTGGGGTTCGGCGCTTACGGTCCCGACTTCGACTTCTTCATGGATGGCGGCACTGGCTCGGTGGCGCGCAGCGCCGAGTATGTGCGCGCCAACATCCTCGGGTCCGCCGAGGCCATCAAGTCGCTCGACCCTGACTTCGTCCTGTTCCAGGAGGTTGACGTGCAGGGCACGCGCAGCCACAACGTGGACGAGTACGCTTTGTTGGTCGATGCCTTCCCGAACGATGCCTCTGTGTTCGCGCAGAACTACGACTCGCCCTATCTGGCGTGGCCGCCGTATGCGCCGCATGGCGCCAACCGCGCCGGCATGGTCACCTTTTCCGATTGCGCGATTGCTGACGCGCTGCGGCGCAGCCTGCCCATCTCCGACAGCTTCAGCAAGCTGCTCGACCTTGACCGATGCTATTCGATCGTGCGCATCCCTACGTCTGCCGACATCGATTTGGTGCTGTTCAACGTGCACCTGTCTGCCTATGGGGCCGACGCGCAAATCATGCAGGCACAGCGCGACATGCTGTACGCCGACATGCAGAGGGAGCGCGACGCGGGCAACTTCGTGATTGCCGGCGGCGACTTCAACCACGACATGATCGGCGTGTCGAACGAGGTGTACGGCAATGCGACCGACACCGAGGCCAGCTGGGCGAAGCCGTTCGACTTCGCGGGCGTGCCGGAGGGATTCACCGTGGCATGCAAGGCGCAGCTGGATGCGGGCGAGTTCCGCTCGGCGGCCACCTGCCGCGACGCCGCGCGGCCCTATGACGGCACCAACGACCGCTGGGTGATGGATGCGTTCATCTATTCCGACAACGTGCAATGCCTCGACCAGCAGACGCTGGATGTGGGCTTTGCGTATTCGGATCACAATCCGGTGTATATGCGGTTTGCGCTGCCGAAATCGGCGCAGGCGGCACCGACAGCGAGTCTGACGCCGGCGGCGGGCTCAGCGCAGGCAGCGAACCCCGCGCCGGCAGCAGGCTCGGCGCAGGCAGTAGCGTAGGGGGAATGCGCCATGGGGGAACGTGCCACCGACAAGAAGTTCATCATCGCGCTCGACCAGGGCACCACGTCGTCGCGTGCGATGCTCGTTGACCGCGCGGGGCGCATCGTCGCGCGCATGCAGCGCGAGTTTCCGCAGATTTACCCGCAGCCGGGCTGGGTAGAGCACGACCCGGCCGACATCCTGTCGTCACAGCTGGGCGTGCTGACCGAGCTGTTGCTGGCGAACAACGTCGACACGGCGCAGGTCGACTCGATCGGCATCACCAACCAGCGCGAGACCACGCTGGTGTGGGATCGTGAGACGGGCGAGCCGCTGCACAACGCCATCGTCTGGCAATGCCGCCGCACCGCCCCCATGATCGAGCGGCTGTGTAGCGGCCCCGACGTTGCGCGCACGATCGTCGAGAAGACGGGGCTCGTTCCCGACCCGTACTTCTCGGCCAGCAAGATCGCATGGATCCTGGACGAGGTCCCCGGTGCTCGCGAGCGGGCCGAAGCGGGCGGCCTTGCGTTTGGAACCATCGACAGCTGGCTCATTTGGAAGCTGACGTACGGCACGGTGCACGCCACCGACATGACGAATGCCAGCCGCACCATGCTGTACAACATCCATGCCTGCGGCTGGGACCCGTGGCTGCTCGACCTGTTCGGCATCCCTGCCTCGATGATGCCCAGCGTGCAGCCGTCGGCGAGCCGGTTCGGCGTCACGGCCAACCCGGGCACCGTGCAGGGGATTCCCATCTGCGGGGTGGCGGGCGACCAGCAGGCCGCGCTGTTCGGGCAGCGATGCTGGGAGCCGGGCGATGCGAAGAACACGTACGGAACGGGCTGCTTCCTGCTGATGAACACGGGTGCGGAAGCGTGCGCGAGCAGGCACGGGCTGGTGACGACGATTGCGGCGGTGGCGCCCGAGGCGGGCGAGGTGCACTATGCGCTCGAAGGCAGCGTGTTCATGGCCGGCGCGCTGATGCAGTGGCTGCGCGACGAGCTGGGCATCCTGCAGAACGTGGCTGATTCCAGTACGATTGCCGCGAGCGTGCCCGACACCGAGGGCGTGTACGTGGTGCCTGCATTCACGGGGCTGGGCGCGCCGTGGTGGGACGCTGAGGCGCGCGGCGCCATTTACGGGCTGACGCGCGGAGCCGGACGCGCCCATATCGTGCGCGCGTCGCTGGAGGCGCTGGCCTTCCAGGTGTGCGACCTCTTGCGCGCGATGGAGGAGGACGCGGGCGTGACGCTGCGGCAGCTCAACGTGGACGGCGGCGCGTCGGCGAATGAGTTTCTGATGCAGTTCCAGTCCGACGTGCTGGGGCTGCCGGTCCGGCGCCCCGCCGATGCTGAGGCGACCGCGTTGGGCGCAGCCTATCTAGCCGGGCTGACGACGGGATTCTGGAGCGGACTCGACGAGCTGCGTGATTTGGCACGTGCCGAAGAGGTGTTCGCGCCTGCCGGCGCCGACGAGTGGCGCGAGCGGCTGCTGGCGGGCTGGCACGAGGCGGTCGAGCGCACGCGCGCATAGGGGCGGGTGGCGACGATTGCTGGCGGCGGTTGTCTGCCGACGCGGGGCGTGGTGCGCTAGTTTCGCCGGCGCCGGCCGCTGCGGGCGGTTGTGCCTGCTGTTCCTTTCGCGCTACAGGCGCTCCAGGTAGAGGCGCAGCGCTCGGCGCGCCGCCGTGTCGTTTTCGGGTGTGGGGTCGGTCAGCAGGCGCAGCGTCAGGCCATCGAGGAGCGCTCTTAGCTGGGCGGCCTCCTCTTCCGGCTGCAGTTGCGCGTCGTCGCGGCGCGGCCTGGATTTGCTCAAGTACATCAGGCAGTCGCGGCAGAAGCGTTCCATCAGTGCACCCATTTCGGAAGCAAAGGCGCGCAATGCCTCGTCGGAAAGCGCCTCGGCCGAGAACATCGCCCACACCCGCGCTTCATGTAGGCGCTCTTCGTCCAGCGGAAGGAGCTGTTCAAGCAGGAGCGCGATAGCTTCCACGAGGCTGGGCGTGGCGGCTGCGGCATCGGTTGGGCTCCCTGTGGCGGTTTCGGCTTGCGTTCCGGGCTGGGCTTCGCTTTCGTTCTTGGCTGCGTTCTTGCTTTCACTGCACTCTGTGCCCTGTTCTGCGCCTTTGCCAGCATCGCCTTGCGCCACGTTGTCGATGCGCGCCTTCGCCTGCTCCACCAGAAGCGCCATCGCGTACTGCTGCAGCTGCGCCTGGCTTTCGAACGAGTGCTGGATGGCCCCCACTGACAGGTCGCATTGGGCGGCGACCGCACGCACGGTTGCCGCATGCAGGCCCCGCTCGGCGGCGATGACCCATACCGCCTCCGCAATGCGTGCTTTGCGTTCTGCCTCGTTAACGATCTTCGGCATGCTCCCTCCCTTGCTCTATCGCCACTATGGTATAACTGTATTATAATACATTTGTATTAAAAAAGGAGGCATCGTGGAACAAGCAGCATTGCGCAAGGCAAAGCCGACGGACGTGTTTTGGCGCGGACTGTACGGCGTCGAGCGGGACGGCGTTGACTGGGTGGTCGAGGTGGACTACTTCGACATCGGCGAGAAGGTGTGCGTCTTCCGCGACGGCATCAAGGCGTTCGAAGGCAGGTCACCCGCGTGGTTCGAGATTGACGCCGACGCTGAGATCCAGGCATCCATGGCGCTGTACGGCATGAAGCGTATTCATCTGGTGAACCGCAGCACGGGCGTCGCCGAAATGCTGAAACCGCTGCCCGGCACCGCGGAGTTCCTGCGCCAGCGCTTCGATGAGGCGCATCCGCTGGCGAGCAAGCTGGTGGCGGCGCTTGCATGGTGCACGCTGATCGTGGCATTGGTGACGCAGGCGCCGAACATGGTCAATGCGTTTCTGGGCGTGGCGGACCTGCTTTCTGTGCCGCTTCCGTTCTCGAAGGTTCCGACGTTCAACCTGCCCGACGGAGCGAACGTTGCGCTGAGCATTCTCGGAATTCTTGCCGGTCTCGACCGCGGCTTGCGGATGAAGCACAACGCGTTGCTGGACGATTAGGGGGCTGGCGCGAGAGGCGCGGAAGTGGCGCGCGAGCACAGCGTGCAGGCGCGCGCATGGATGCGGGCGCCTGCACGCTGGCGGCCACATCCTTCGAACGCCGGCAGCTGGGCACCCTTTGCGCGCAAGCGCCTCGGCACCCTTCCGGAGGCTCAGCCCATCGTTTCCGAAAGGTAGAGCTTGTTGCTGCGCGGGAACTCCCGCTTGAACGCTTCCTTGATTAGCCGCTTTCCGGCGGGTCCGGCGTCGAGCGGCATCGTCGCGTTCGCGAAGCCCTGCTCCTCCAGCTCCCAGCCTTCCGTGGCGCGGCGCAGCGTGACCGAGCGATCCTTCTTGAACGTGGCCAGGGTGAGCACGCGAAGTCGCTTGTCCGCCATAGCGTTCAGCAGTTTCGCCTGGGCTTGCTTCGCGGGCACCAGCTTCATGCGTGGCTCCTTTCCAGAAAGCGTTCGAGTTTGGCGGCGAATGCGCGCTTCTGCAGCTCGGGTGAAACGAAGAGCACGGTGGCGCTTTCGCCTTGCACCGCGAACGCGACACGCACCGAGCCGACGGACTTTTCGTTCACGCGGCATTCCCATATGGGCAGGCCGTGCCAGCGCGCGTTCGTGGCGAACTTCGACTTGAAGAGCCCGTTGGCCATCTGGCTTGCTACGGTCTGTTCGATGTGTCCCTTGAGATGTGGGTGCTTCCGAAGCAGCGCTCGGCAGCCGCTTTTCTCGAAGATGACGGTGGAGCGCGTGGCGTTTGATGCGTCTGCCGCGCGAGCCGCCCGCCCCGCCTTCGTTGCGGGGGTAGGGCAGCTTGCACAGCTTGTGCTGCTTTCTGTATGCCGTTTGCTCACAGGTCGCCGTTCTCTGCCTTTGCGTGGGGTTCGCGTTTGCCGTTGATGCGATGGTATCGCGTTCGCGTTGACGCGAGCGTTGCATGAGGAATCCGTAGGCGAAGGTTCACCTTTGCCTCGGTAGTCGAATGCTTCGGGCGGCTGGATGCGCTACACAGCAACGCCGGCGTCAGCCTCGCGCGTCCCGCTGGTCGACTGCATGGTCGTTGCGCTGCCGCTGTGGGCGCTGGCTTGCCGCTCGGAGTGAAGCCGCATGAGCGTCCCCTGACGCGTGAGCAACGGTTTCGTCCCGTGCCCACGCCGGTGCAAGATTGGCCGCATAATCGAAGCAGCGCAGTCTGGCGCGACGAGGCCGACGACAACGGAAGGAGGGCGGGACGATGACGAAGGAGACCTGGGTTACGGGCCTTGCCCTGTTCGCGATGTTCTTTGGCGCGGGCAACCTGATCTTTCCGCCCTACCTCGGCATGGAGAGCGGGAGCCTGTGGCCTGTGGGGCTGGCGTTTTTCGTGCTGATCGACGTGGTCGTGGCGTGTGTGGGCATCTATGCGCTCAATGCGGCCGGCGGGGGAGAGGTAGCCTTCCAGCGCACCATCGGGAAGATTCCTGCCAATATCCTTAACACGGCGGCCATCGTCTGCACGGGCATTCTCATCGCCATGCCGCGCACTGCGGCCACCACCTACGAGATGGGCATCATGCCCCTGTTCGGCGACGGCATCTCGCTGCTGCCGTTCTCGATTGGATTTTTCGCGCTCGTGCTTGTGCTGACCATCACCGAGTCGCGCGTGGTGGAGATCATCGGCAAGGTGCTTACCCCTTTGCTGGTGTTGGGCGTTGGTGCGCTGATCGTGTGCGGCATCGCGAACCCGCTGGGGCCCATCGGCGAGCCGCATTCGAGCATGGTGGTGCAGGAGGGCATCGCGGCAGGCTATCAGGCCATGGACGTCATCTGCATCATTGGCTACTCCATCGTGTTGCAAAACGCCCTCAAGGGCGACGGCTTCAAGGCACGCGGCCAGCAGCTGCGGATACTCGCGTTCGCGAGTCTCATCGCTGGGGTGCTGTTGACGCTGATTTACGGGGGTCTCACCTATCTGGGCGCGACGACCGGGCAGACCTTTGGGACGAACCTCAGCCAAGCTGCGCTGATCGTGGCCATCACCGAGCAGCTGATGGGCTCTGCGGGGGTCATCATCCTGGGGCTGGTCGTGTTGTTGGCGTGCCTGACCACCGCCATCGGACTCATCAGCGCCACCGCCGAATACTTCCGGCAGCTCACCCATGACCGCGTGGGGTATCGCTTCGGCGTCGTATGCTGCGTCATCGCGGGCGTTTTGATTTGCAATCTGGAGCTGGACAACATCATCCGCTGGGCGTCGCCTGTCCTGACCATCGTGTGCCCGCCGTTCATGACCACCGTCGTGCTGATTCTGTTCGCGCGGTTCATCCCTTCCAAGCGCTTGTATCAGGGCGCCGCGCTCGGGGCCGTGCTGGCCAGTCTGCCACTGTCCCTGTATGACGCTTTCGGTATCTGCGCGTTCGTGGAGGCCATGCCGCTCTACAGCTACGGGTTCGCCTGGCTGCCCTACGCGATTTGCGGCGGCATCATCGGCTGGCTCGTCGGTCGGATTGAGTCAAGAGGTTTGTCCTCTTGACTCGTCCCTCGGCTCACCTCTCTGACCCAAGCGCCTGGCGCGCCGGCGCATGCCAAAGGTGCCTAGTGCGGCGGGATGCGTTAGCGTTTTTGTTCGGCGGCTTCGAGGAGTCGCTGGAGCTCTTCGGCATGCGAGCGGCGCTTGTTGGTGGCCGTGCCGACGATGGCGACGGAGCGGTACCTCCCATACTTCTGGAAAAAGGCGGGAATCGCCTGGCGCTCCTCCATCTCCTTGGCGTAGCGTGCGAAGTACTCCTCGTAGGGCAGGCCGTGGTCGAGATAGTCGTTCAGAAGCGCTTGCGAGGGGGAGTATTCCACGTCATGGACATAGTCGGCATGTGCGATGACGTGCGTGAAGTATTCTAGGTCTTCCTGCTTGGTGAACCCTGCGAGCTGGTTGGTGTTCCTGAGGCGGATGTCCAGCACCAGGTCGGTCTTCCAGCCGATGATCTTGTCGAAGAACTCTTCGGCCGTGGTCTGATATGCCGAGAGCACATGAATGTCCATGAGGGCTCCTTCTCGCGTGAGGGCCATGCGGCCGTTCTTTGCGGCCGTTCCAGCAGAACAAGCATAGCCTCCTGCCGAGCTGGCAGTGCGCGGGACCCGAAGACTGAAACCAAGACGAATCCTTGCCGGGGGCACCATTTTCTGCCTTACGCGCCTTGCGAGAGAAGCATGGCTGTTCGACCTGCGGGTTATCTATAATGGTTCGAAAAGCGAAAGGAGCCCGATGTACGGATTGAAGACGGAAAGCAGCTTCGACGCCTCTCATTTTCTGACCGACTACCACGGCAAGTGCGAGAACCTGCATGGTCACCGCTGGCGCGTGGTGGCCTATCTTGAGGTGCCAGAGCTTCAGGTGGCGGGCACGTGCAAGGACATGGTGGTCGATTTCGGTGATTTCAAGGCCGCTTTGCGCGGGTTGACCGAGCGTCTTGACCATCGCTTCCTGATCGAGGAAGGGTCGCTTGGCGAAGACACGCTCGCGTGCTTGGAGCGCGACGGCTTCTCGCTGCTTGCCCTGCCGTTCAGGACGACTGCGGAGAATCTGGCGAAGTGGTTTTTCGACCAGCTTGCCAAGCTCGGCTTGCCCATAGCGCAGGTCGACGTGTACGAGACGCCCAACAACTGCGCGTTTTATCGCAAGGATGCGTAGCTCTCGTGGCTGGCGGCGTTTCTGGAATGCCTGTCGTGGTGGCGCCATGTGCCGGTGGAGCGGGGGCGCTTGCGGCTGACCGGGCGTTTCCCGTTGTCGAGAAGTTCGTGTCAGTGAACGGGGAGGGCCTGGCGGCAGGGCGCTTGGCGGCCTTCGTCCGGTTTGCGGGATGCAATCTGGACTGCGCCTATTGCGACACGCGCTGGGCCAATGGGTCCGCCGTGCGGGAGCGGGCTGAGATGCATTCGGTGGCGTCGCTGATCGAGTGGGTGCGCTCGACGGGCGTCTCGGCGGTGACGCTGACCGGGGGCGAGCCGCTTTTGCAGCCGAGCCTTCCCGAGCTGATAGCTGCGCTTCTGGAGGTTGCCGAGTCGCATTCGCTTCGCGTGGAGGTCGAGACGAACGGCTCGTGCGACCTGACGAGGGTCGTGCGGCTGCGCGAAGAGCGCGACCGGGGTAGCCGCGAGGCCGGCGAGGGCGATGGTGGCGAGAAGGCTGACTCTGGGAGCGTGCCGAGCGCTTTGCATCTGACGGTTGACTGGAAGACGCCGGCTGCTGGCAAGGCTGCCTGCGCCGCTATGCTGCGGCGCAACTTCGAGATGCTGGACGAGCGCGATGCGGTGAAGTTCGTCGTGGGCTCCGTCGATGACCTCGAGTTTGCGGCGCAGTGCGCGCGCGAGGCGAACCTCTGGGGGCGCTGCCAGGTGCTCTTCAGCCCGATGTGGGGCCGAATCGATCCGCGCGAGATCGTCGAGTTTATGGTGCGGGAGCGCCTCGATCGCGCTCGGTTGCAGCTTCAGATGCACAAGATCATCTGGCCGGATGTAGATAAAGGAGTGTGAGTCGCGCATGGCTGATGCGATGCAGGGGGTTCGAAAGAAGGCGTTGGTGCTGTGCTCGGGAGGCGTCGATTCCACGACGCTGCTTGCAAAAGCCGTCGAGGAGTACGGGGCGCAGGGTGTGGTCGCGTTGTCGATCTCGTACGGCCAGAAGCATGCGCGCGAGATCGAGGCCGCGCGGGCCGTGGCCGAGCATTATGGAGTCGAGCAGCGCTTCTTGAACCTGTCTGCGATCTTCGCTGACAGCCAGTGCTCGCTCCTGGCGCATTCTGATGAGGCGATTCCGCAGGGTGCCTATGCCGAGCAGCAGGCGCAGTCCGAGGGCTCTACCGTGAGCACATATGTGCCGTTCCGCAACGGGCTGTTCCTCTCTTCGGCTGCCTCCATGGCGCTTTCGTTGGGGTGTTCGGTCGTGTATTATGGCGCCCATCACGACGACTGGGCGGGTTCGGCCTATCCTGATTGCTCTTTGGAGTTCGTGGCCGCGATGGGTTCTGCAATCGCTCTGGGGACTGGCGATGAGCTTCGCTTGGAGGCGCCGTTTGTGGACGCGTCCAAGGGCGACATCGTTCGCGAGGGCTTGGCGCTGGGCGTTCCCTACGAGTTGACGTGGTCGTGCTATGAGGGTGGGGAGCGTCCATGCGGGACATGCGCAACCTGCCTTGACCGGGCCGCTGCCTTTGCCGCCAACGGGGCGGACGACCCGCTGCTTGGTTGCTAGAAGTGTTGGGGGATACGACGGGAGGTTATGCATGAGCGGTATGGGCGCAACGACGGATGCCCCTTCCTGCGTTCCTGCGGAGCGGGCGGGGCGCGATGAGGGGGAGACCCGCGCGGGCGGCGTGACGCTTTTGGGGAGCCAGGGCACGCGGTATCCGAGCGACTACGACCCGGGCGTGCTCGAGACGTTCGAGAACAAGCATCAGGGCAACGACTATTTCGTGAAGTTCAACTGCCCCGAATTCACGAGCCTGTGCCCGATTACGGGGCAGCCCGATTTCGCGACCATCTACATTTCATACGTGCCTGACGTGCGCATGGTGGAAAGCAAGAGCCTCAAGCTGTATCTGTTCGGCTTCCGCAACCACGGGGACTTCCATGAGGACTGCATGAACATCATCATGAAGGACCTGATTGCGTTGATGGATCCGAAGTACATCGAGGTGTGGGGGAAATTCACTCCGCGTGGTGGCATCTCCATCGACCCGTACTGCAACTACGGCCGCGCCGGCACGCGCTGGGAGGAGGTCGCCTGGCAGCGCCTCTCGCAGCACGACCTGTATCCAGAGAAGGTAGACAACCGCTAGGCGCGTGACAACTGGTCCGCGTGACAACTGGTCGGGTAATTTGTCACGCGCCCGCCCATTTGCCATACTGGTCAAAACCACCACGAGTGCGGGAGGCGGCTTTCATGGGCGTCATACGGTCGCTGCAGCAGAGCGAAGCAGACATCTACCATATCTTCGTCAGGGGGATGGGGCGACAGCTTTTGTTCGAAGACGACGTGGATCGCGGGCGATTCCTGGCCGCCCTCGAGCGCGCGCTTGAGAAGAACGCCGTCGAGCTGTATGCATGGGTGCTCATGGGGAACCACGTCCATCTTCTGGCGCATGCGCCGTGCAAGCAGATTTCCGCGCTCATGAAGAGCGTTGAGGTGTCGTATGCGCGGTTCTTCAACCAGCGACACGAGCGCGTGGGGAGTCTCTTTCAAGGTCGATTCGGAAGTCAGGCCATCCACGACGAAGCGCAACTGCTCGCCGCCGTTCGCTACATCCACGCCAATCCCTGCGAAGCCGGGATCGCGCAGGGCTACGCGTATCGTTGGAGCAGCTATGGCGAATACACTTCAAGCGAATCTGATGTCTTGCGCTGGCGGCTCTGCAACACCGAGTTTGTCCTCGCAATGCTTCACGGGCGCGTGGGCTTCGATGCGCTTCATGAGCGGGATGCGGAAGAGGGGGCGTTCATCGACGAGGATGGGCCGCGAGGGCGTACCGTCCCCATGCCTGATTCCGTCGCTTTGGCCGTCGCCGAAGAGGAGCTGGGCGCAGAATGGCGCACGATGCTCTGCGAGCTGTCACGTGAGGAGCGCAATGCGCAGATTTCCCAGCTTCGGGAAGCGGGGCTTTCCATCCGTCAAATTGAGCGATTGACGGGGCTGGGCCGCGGAATCATCTCGCGTGCCTGCGTGCGTTGCGCGCGTGGCTTCCGTTCGCCGGGCGGGGCGGGGCAACTTTCTCGAACCTGAGCGGACGTGACAAATTGCCCGACCACTTGTCACACCCGACCACTTGTCACACGCTCGCGGTCATAAGCCAACTCGCTTTCCCTTCAACGCCCTATAGCCGCTGAGCTGAACGGTCAGGAAGTCGCGCAACGACTCCTCGTAGGGCGGGATCGGATAGCCCGTCTCCTTGCACGCGGTGCGCTGGATGGGGAGCGGGTGGGTTGCAGGGTAGAGGCCGGAGGCGTAGTTCGCCAGGTCCAGGAGGAACCTCGTCGAATCGGCCGGGTCGCCGAACAGGCCGCGCTCGACGAGCAGATGCGACCCTTCGGCCATCATAGCGATAATCTCGCGCTTGCACTCGACGAGGCGCTCCAGACCCACGTTGGTCTCTATGATGCTCGGCAAAAGCGCCCCGAGCCTTCCGAAATCCCCATGCGAGGAGAGCACCGTGGCCAGAGTGGTGGCGGTGGCTCTGAGGCTGTCTATCGAGGACGCATCCAGGGCACCCGGGTCAATGTTGCGCATGTCTCCAAGGATCCCCCTCAAGGACCGGATGTACAGGAGAAGAAGGATCTCTTCCTTCGATCCGACATAGTGGGCCAAATTGGCGCGCGAGTAGCCCACCCTCTCGGCTATGGCGCTCATCGTGACATCGCGATAAGAGCCTTCGTCCAAGATGGACTTCGTCGTATCCAGGATGTCGTCGAGCCTCTGGTCCTTCTGCTCTTGCGTTCGCGCGCGTCGATACGCCTGGTCTGTCTCGGTCACGTTGGCCCCGCCGTCGCTTTGACAAGTTGCAGCCTGCAACTTATACTTTAGTTACACTGTGCAACCAATTTTACGCGAGGAGCGTCCCCCGATGCAATTCAGGACCGATGCCAGGAATGGAAGCAAGCTTTCGGCGCTGGGCTTTGGCTGCATGAGGTTTCCCTCTTCCGGGGGACGCATCGACATCGACGCATCCGAGCGGCTTATCACCGAGGCCGTCGACCGGGGCGTCAACTACCTCGACACGGCCTATATGTACAACGGGAACGAGGCTGCCCTGGGCGAGATATTCGCTCGCAACCCCGGTCTGAGGGACAAGGTGCGCATTGCCACCAAGTTGCCGATGGCCCGGTGCGAGGCAACGCCCGACTTCGACAAGTACCTGGGGCGCTCCCTTGAGAGGCTGCGCACCGATCACGTTGACTACTATCTCGTGCACAACGTGACAAGTGCGGCGGCGTGGGACCGCTTGCGCGTCCTTGGCTTCGAAGAGTGGGTCGATAGGCAGAAGAAAGCGGGGCGCATAGCCAACATGGGGTTCTCGTACCACGGGCCCAAGGCCGACTTCCCCGTGTTGCTCGATTCCTTCGGTTGGGACTTCTGCCAGATCCAGTACAACTACATGAACGAGGACTACCAGGCAGGCACGGCCGGCCTCATGGCAGCGGGGAAGCGCGGCTTGCCCGTCATCGTCATGGAGCCCCTCCTCGGAGGCAAACTGGCGACAGAACTGCCGGCGGAGGCGCGGGAGATTCTTGCCAACGCAGGCCTAAGCGACGACCCGGCGCGGCTTGCCCTTCGTTGGGTGTGGAGCCACCCCGAAGTGACGGTGGTGCTGTCGGGCATGAGTACGCGGGAGCAGCTGAGGCAGAACGTCGAGACGGCCGATGCGGCGCTTCCTGGCTCGCTCGAAGATGCCGAAGCCTTGGCCGTGGAGGTTGCGGGCGAGGCAATCTTGCGGAACTACAGGGTTCCCTGCACGGGTTGCGGCTACTGCCTGCCTTGCCCCAAAGGGGTGAACATCCCCATGTGCTTTGCTGCTTACAACACGTCCTTCGCCCATGGGCGGTACCAGGGCATGCACCAGTACATCACGGCATCGGGGGCCATGGTGGGCGACGCCCGCTTCGCGAGCGATTGCGTTAGATGCGGCGCTTGCCTTGACAAGTGCCCCCAGCATATCCGGATTCCGGACGAGCTGGCATCGGTGAAGCGGCGCCTGCAAGTTCCTGGCCTTCCGACGCTGGTCAGACTCGGCGTCAAAGTCATGAGCCGCTAGCAGAGCAAGGACGACGCGAAGAGTCACGAGAGCCGTCCCCATGGCTCAGGGACGGCGTGCAGCCTAACACGGGGGGCCTAGCCTAACATGGGGGCAACCTAACACAGGAGGCAGTTCTCTGTGTTAATGCGTGATGGGGCGGGCGCCTAGCACAGGGAATCGTCCCCTGCGCTATGGAGAAAGCGGAACGCGGAATCGGCTCCTGCTTCTTTATCGCGCACCTGCGCGCGTGGCTTCTGTTCGCAGAGCGACGGGATAGGACAACTTCCTCGAGCCCGAACAGACGTGACAAATTACCCGACCACTTGTCACTCTTGTCGACCACTTGTCACTCTTGTCACTACCACTTGTCACTTGGTATTACTGCGAAGGCTGACCTCGACTCACGGGCTGATTTATCGCGCTGCAAAGAGATGTGCTGAAAAGACGGCGGACGGGCGGCTTGGCTGGCGCTTGCGGCTCCTGCGGATCGCTGACTTGCTCTTGGGTCTCGTTACTGAATGCTCTTTCCGAGGTTGTAGGCGGCTTGCAGACTCGGGTTGCCCTCGATTGCGCCCTTCTCGTACACACCTTTGACGATGACCTCGCCCAGGTTTTCCTGCTTGCAGTAGTCTGCTGCCACGCGATAGCTGTTCACGACGGGGTCGCATGTGGATGCGTCTTCGTCCTCGAAGCAGAGCAGGAGCGCGGTCTGCTTGATGCCGAACGGCTTGGCAATGCCGCAGAACATGCGGTCTTGGAAGGCGCGCAACTGGGCGGGAAAGTTGTAGAAGTACATGGGCGTGGCATAGACGATGACGTCGGCCTCGCGCAGAAGCGGGTAGAACTCCTGCATGTCGTCTTGGTTGACGCACTCGCCGTCATGCGCGAAGCAATATTCGCAAGCCATGCAGCCGGCGATTTTTGCCTGCCCCACGGCGATGCGGGTCACGGCGTTTCCTGCCTCTGTGGCTCCCCGCTCAAACCAGTCGGCGAGCATGTCCGAGTTGCCTTTCTTGCGCGGGCTTGCGTGAACCAGAAGGATATTCTTGGACATGGCCTCTCCTCACCGCGATCGTCTAGTGCTTGCGCACCCAGTATATTCCCATCAGGGCAGGATGAGGCTCGCTGTTTCGTGAGTCAAGGAGGGTGTTCCGCTTGACTTGAGAGACGGTCGTCTTGGCTCGGGGATCAGGCGACGTTTGATGTGACCCTTCGACGCCTTTGATGGCATTCCGGCGGCAAGCGAGCTGTAGAATGAAAGCGAAATGGATTCCCGCATCAATATCACTCCCTCGCAGCCATCGCAGGCCGGCGCATTCCAGACGGGCGCTTCGGTTGCGAACGATTCCTGCGCGCGCAAGGCGAGCAGTGCCTGGGGGCGCTTCTTCTCAAAGGCTGTGCCCAACCTGGCCCTGCGCATTGCGGTGATGCTCTTCGGGCTCACGTGCATAGCGCTGGGCATTGCGATGGCGAAGCATGCCGGCATAGGCACGTCGCCCATATCGAGCCTGCCGGCAGTGCTGACGGAAGCGAGCGCTCTTTATGGCATTCCCTTGACGATGGGTGCGTGGACGTTCGTCTTCAACCTGGCGTATTTCCTGCTGGAGATCGCGCTGCTCCGAAGCAAGTTCGCCCCTATTCAGTTCTTGCAGATCCCGCTGTTTTTCGTGCTGTCGGTCTCGGTCGATGCATGGCTCGTGCTGCTTCAGGGGTTTCCGGCCGCCGGTTACGCCCAGCAGATGCTGTTTTTGCTCGCCTCCATAGTCGTTCTGGGGTTCGGCATCCGCGTGCAGCTGGCGTCCAATCTGCTGATGACGCCCGGTGATGCCGCTGTGCAGGTGATCTCGTATGTCTCGCGCCGAAGGTTCAGCAGCTGCAAGGTCGCATGGGACGTCACGCTCATGTGCCTTGCGGCCGCAGCGTCGCTGACCTTGCTGGGAGGGTTGTGCCAGGTGCGAGAGGGCACGATCTTGTCCGCGATCTTTGTGGGCGTCGCCGTCCGCGCATGTGACGTCGCCCTTCGGCCGCTGGCATGGCTCGTCCCCGCGTCGAAAAAGGCGCTGGTCCCGCCACTGTGCCCGCATTAACGCAGGGTAACACAGGGCGGTTCTCTGCGCTAATGCCCTGTGCTGTCTCGCATTCACGGCGTTACGCGGTCCAGGTACTGCTCGATGGGAACGCCTTTGTACTTGTCGTCGTTGTCCTTGCAGAGCTGCAGCATGTCTACGACGACGTCCATGGCGGCCTGCACGCTTTCCGTGAGCGTGCAGCCGTTCAGGTAGCGCCCTATCAACACGCTGGAGAAGATGTCGCCCGTTCCGGGCAGGCGGACGGGAATCTCCTCATAGGGCAGCAGCGTCGTGCGTGCGTTTTCATCAGCACGACCACGCTCTGACACCAGCGTCATGTGGCGCACGTCGCCTTCGCGCTCCTTCGCTTCCGAGGCTACGCCTGGTTCTTCCATCATCGCGCTGGTCACCACCACCGACCTCGCTCCCATGGCGTGAAGCGTGTGGACGATGCCAAGCAGCTCATCTTCTCGAAGCGCCCTCTTTCCCATGTGCATGCCGGTGAGGTATTGCGCTTCGGTGACGTTGGGCATGATGACGTCCGCCACGGAGCACATATTGCGCATGTGCTGAACGCTGGCCTCGGTGACGCCGTTGTACAGCACGCCTTCGTCGCCCATGATGGGGTCGACGAACACCGGCACCCCCTTCTCCTTGCAGGCTCGGCAATAGTTCGACACCAGCAGGCTTTGCTCCTCGGACACGAGGAAGCCCGTGGCCACTGCATCGAACGTGAAGCCCAACTCGTCCCAAATTTCCAGTGTGTTGCGCATGTAGCTCGTCGTCTCCAAGATGTCGAACTTGCCATAGTCCAGCGTGTTCGAGACAAGCGCGGTGGGCAGGTTGTACACGTTCAGCCGAAGCGCGCTGAGCAGGGGTATCATTACCGACAACGCCACCTTTCCATAGCCGGCCATGTCGTTGACCAGCAGGATGGAGGGCCGGTCGGCCTGGGGTTCGGCGGCGCATTCGGCCCCAACGCGTTTGGGTGCCTGGGGCGCGTCGCGTAATGGTTTCGTTGTTTGCTCACTCATCGCTCGGTCCCTTCGCCATTTTCTTGCGCTTGCCCGTCAGCTCGTCGATGTCGATGCGCCAGACGGCCGTGCGGTGCAGGCTGCGCTCGACGGCGTCATCGAATCCACGCATGTTCGAGGCTGCGTAGCGCTCGCATATGGCGCGCAGTGCCGCCACCTTCTCGGCGGTATCGGTTACCTCGGCAGCGGTGCCGAAGGCGACGGCGCTTGCGTATTCGGTGGTGAATTCCTCGGGAAACGGCGAGATGTCGCAGGCTGCCGATAGGCACACGCTGGGGTTCGCGCGCATGGCGTCGGCCTTCAGGCCGTGGCGCGCGCAGTGGAAGACCACGGCCTCGCCTATCAGGGCAGGTGATATGGGGATGCAGTAAGACGTGCCATCCGGCAGCATCACGGCCAGCGTCGCGAATTCGCAGCGCGCAAGCACGCCCATGGCGAAGTCGGCATCCATTTCGCGGTCTTTGCGTCTCATATGGGCTTTGCTCCTAACGATTGCCTGCCAGGATTCTACAGCAACAGCAACACAGGTAGTGGAACAGGGGTCCAGTGGAACAGGGGTCGGTTCCGCGTTCCGCTCGATGAGGACTTGCGTGCACGCATCGCTCATTGCAGGCGCGCGATATGACTCCAATCGGTATTCCCGTGATTCGCATTATCTGCCTTACCGAAAGCCCTGCTGCCAGGGGCTCCCGCAGAGCGGCAGGGCAGGGCAACTTTCTCGAGCCCGAACAAGCGTGACAAATTACCCGACCACTTGTCACTCTGTCGCTGGTGTTGGCCGTGCTGCTGTTGCTGACGACGCCGAAGGGCGACATGCTAGTGGAGTTGCCGTGGGGGTACATCGGCAGCGATTCGGTCCTGGTGGCTGTCGTCACGGCGATAAGGCTCGAAGCTGCGGCCATCGCCGCCGAGGTGCGCGGCTTCAACTTGCGCACGCATAAGAGCGGCTACAAGCGCTACCCCATGACCGGCACCGACTGGGCTGTGGTCGCCCTAGGCGTGGCCGTGCTTGCGGTTGCGATAGCCCTTAGCCTCATATAGGCCAGAGCCGGGGAAGAATCGCAGCGAGTCGAGGGAAACCGGTTTCCCTCGACTTGCTTTCTTGAGGCCGCTACGCCCAAGGCCCCGTGGGGCGAGCCGGAATAGCTGGCCGCCTCCGCCGTCTCGGTCGCCGTCCGGTAAAATGCCCCTGCGGCGATCTTCGAGCAGGACGCAGCCGCAGCATGCTGGCAACACAGGGGGATGAGCGCAGGGACCCGTCCCCTGTGTTCGGGAGCGGGCAAGAGGAGGTCGAGGCATGAGACGGCTGGCAAGGTTCTTGCAACTCGCAGGCGCGTGGGCTTCGTTCGCAATGGGCTGCATCGGGGTCTTCGTCCCGGTGCTCCCCACCACTCCGTTCCTGCTGCTTGCCGCGTTCCTCTTCGCGAGATCCTCTCCTCGCACGCACACATGGCTGTGCTCCACGAAGGTGTATCGACGCTACGTCGCCGCATTCAAGCAGGCCGGGGGCATCCCCCTGTCCACGAAGATCCGGATGATCGGCGTCTCGTACGCCATGATGGGCATCAGCGCGCTGATCGTCCAGAAGCCGCTGGTGTGGGCGGTCCTGGGGTGCGTGGCTGTCTTCCTCCTGTATCTGATGGCCGTCCGCATCCCGACCATCGAGCAGGAAAGCGTCGACCAGGTCCGGGCAGAGGACGCGGCCTAAGGGTCGCGGCGAACCGCCAAGGATGCCGGCGCGGGCTCAGCGATTGCAGTCGCGTGGCGGCTGCCGCGACGGGCATCGCCGCGCTGGTCGTCGCGTCTCTCTTCCTGGCGCGACAGCCGTCTGCAACAAAAAACGGCCAGGCGGGTGTGCCTGGCCGATGCATTCGATGGAGCGGGCGACGGGAATCGAACC
>CAJUFC010000041.1 GCA_910585565.1 uncultured Eggerthellaceae bacterium
AGCCAGGGGAGCGTGCCAGCAGACCAGGTGTTCGAGGCGTTCGGCCCCTACATCATGGCGCTCATTGTCATCAACGTGTGTGGCCAGGCATGCAGCAAGCTGCAGGACTACTCCAGCTGGAAGCTGCAGATCGCCGTCAACTACGATCTGGCGACGATGTGCTTCGACGCGCTGTCGAACCAGTCGATGTCGTTTCACTCCAACAGCTTCTCCGGCACGCTCGTGTCGCAGACGAGCAAATTCATGAGCGCCTATACGCTGCTGCTGAACAACATCACGTTCCCGTTTCTGCCGGTCGTGTGCTCGGTCGTCTTCACGTGCTCCATCCTCTTGCCGGTGGTGCCTGTCTACGTCGCGGTTCTCATGGTGCTGCTCGTCGTCTATGCGAGCGTGTCCTATGTCATGTACAGGCGCATTTTGCATCTCAACGAGAAGGCTGCCAGTGCTCAGAACCAGCTTTCGGGCGAGCTGTCCGATGCCGTGACCAACATCCTGGCTGTCAAGACATACGGGCGCGAGGACTACGAAAAGCAGCTGTTCGACGAGGCGAACCGCGAGGTGGTCGCGCGTGACTCCAGGCGCATGGGAGCCTCGTTCGCGCGCGGGGTGGCAACGGCGTGCATCACGCTCGTCATCATGAGCGTCGTTGCGGTGTTCATCGCTGGCGGAAACGCATGGTTTGGCATCACGCCCGGTACGCTCATCATCATGTTCACCTATACGTATACGCTGACGAACCAGTTCAACTTCATCAGCACGGGCCTGCAGCGGTTCAACCAGGCCTTCGGGGACGCGAGCGGCATGACGTCGGTGCTCGACGAGCCCCGGCTCGTGTCGGACCGCCCCGATGCCCGCCCGCTCGTCGTCGACGCGGGCGCCATCGACTTTAGGGGCATCAACTTCTGGTATCCGGATGGCGGGGCGGATCGTCAGGTGTTCGATGACTTCGCGCTGTCCATTCCGGCTGGCCAGCGCGTGGGCCTCGTGGGCAAGAGCGGGGCGGGCAAGACGACGCTGACCAAGTTGCTGCTGCGTCTCGCAGACATCCAAGAGGGCGAGATCTTGGTCGATGGGCAAGACGTTGCCGCGACGACCCAGCAGAGCCTGCGCCGGAGCATTGCCTACGTGCCCCAAGAGTCGCTTCTGTTCCATCGCAGCATCGCCGAGAACATCGCCTACGGGCGTCCGGACGCCACGCTTGACGAGATTCGAGAGGCTGCGGCCTCGGCGAATGCGCTCGAGTTCATCGAGCGGCTGCCGCAGGGCTTCGACACGCTCGTGGGCGAGCGCGGCATCAAGCTGTCGGGCGGCCAGCGCCAGCGGATCGCCATCGCCCGCGCGATGCTGGCAGATGCGCCCATCCTCGTGCTGGACGAGGCCACAAGCGCGCTCGACTCGGAGAGCGAGGCGGCCGTGCAAGAGGCGTTGGCGCGCCTCATGGAGGGTCGCACGGCCATCGTCGTGGCGCATCGCCTGTCAACGGTGGCGAGTCTCGATCGCATCGTGGTGCTGAAGGAAGGTCGCATCGTCGAAGACGGCCCCCATGCCGAGCTGGTCGAGCTCGGTGGCGAATACTCGCAGCTATGGGATCGACAGACCGGCTCGATGATGTCGGCCTAGGGGTATGCTGGAACGCGGCGCGTAACGCTTGGCTGCCGGGGCGGCGCCTCTGGTGCTGGAGCGCCGACAACTCGTATATCATCTTCCCATGGAAAACAGTCTCAAGGCATACCTTCGTCAGCCGGTCGAGATGCGAGCGACCGACTGGCTGGTGGATTGCGTCATCGCGGCGGGCGCCTTTGGGTTCGGGATGGTGCAGCTTGCGCTGTTTGCCAACTTGTTCATTCCGGATGCAGTCACGCGCACGATTCTCGGCATACGCAGCATTGCGCCGACGGCTGCCGAGACGCTGTTCACGCTCGTCATGTGCCTGCCGCTCGTGTTTCGCCGGCGCTATCCGTGGCCGGTCTTCGCGATGGCGCTTGCGCTGTGGCTGGCATTCGGCGCGGGTGCCGGATATGTCTCGCTGTCGGTGATCGCGGTGCTGGTGGCGCTGTTCACGCTGGCCTATGAGCGGCCCAACGGAGAGGCGTTCGTGGCGCTTGGGCTGGCGCTGGCAGCCTTTGTGGTCTCGATGGCGCTGTCCTCGACGGACGGCTTCGCTATGTTCTCGCTGTTCCAGAACGCCACGCTTGCCATCGCTGTCACGATGGCGGGGTTTGCCTTGCATGTGCGCCAAGACTACCTTGACGTGGCCGAGGCGCGCATCGAGGAGGCCGAGCGACTGCGCGCGAGCGAGGAAGAGCGCGCGCATCAGGCCGAGCTGACGCGCGAGAGCGAAGCGTCGCGGCGGGGGG
>CAJUFC010000042.1 GCA_910585565.1 uncultured Eggerthellaceae bacterium
ATGTCGAAGAACTTGAGGTCGAGAAACACCTTGTAGCCGCGTGCCTTCATCATGCGGACGAGGTCGGTCCCGTAGGCATAGTACAAAGTCATGCCGATCTTGACCCACTTGGCCTCTCCCGCCAGCGCATACGCGATGGCAACGGCCTTGTCGGCCTCGCAGTCCAAAGCGATGATCGTGCGGTCGCGCCGCGGCTCGTTGTCGAAATGCGTCAGCACAGCAATGCTCCTCTCAGCTCGTTGATGTCGTCGATTCCGTTCTCGTCGCAATAGCGCTCGATGCCGTCTATGATGCGCATCGTGGACAGGGGGTCCATGAAGTTCGCCGTGCCCACGGCGATGGCCGTCGCGCCGCACAGGATGAACTCGATGGCATCCTCGGCGGTGGTGATGCCGCCCATGCCTAAGATGGGCACGCCGACGGCGCGGGAGCACTCCCACACCATGCGCAGCGCCACCGGCTTGACGGCCGGGCCGGACAGCCCCCCTACCACGCGGGCGAGCTTGGGACGCCGCGTGCGCGCGTCCACCGCCATGCCCAAAAGGGTGTTGATGAGCGATATCGCGTCGGCGCCTGCCGCCTCGGCAGCCTTGGCGATCTCGGTGACGTCGGTGACGTTGGGCGTCAGCTTCACGATGAGGGGCCGCTTCGTCGCCTGTCGGCACAGCGACACCACGCGCTCAACCGAAGGTGCGTGACACCCCATCGTCATGCCGCCCGCGTCCACGTTGGGGCACGAGATGTTCACCTCGTAGGCGTCGACCGGCGCCTCTTCGAGCGCCTCGATCACCTGCACGTACTCGTCGAAGCTGTGGCCCGAGACGTTCACGATGACCGTCGCGCCCACGCTTTCCAGCCATGGCAGCTCCACCTCCTTGAGGTGCGCCACCCCCGGATTCTGCAACCCGATCGAGTTCAGCATGCCTGACGGCGTCTCGCAGATGCGCGGGGTGGCGTTGCCTTCCCAGCCGTTGAGGGAGACGCCCTTCGTCGTGACGGCGCCCAGCCGGGCCACGTCGACGAACGCAGCGTATTCCATCCCGGCGGCAAAGGTGCCCGACGCCGTCGTGACGGGGTTCTTCATCGCAAGGCCTCCGAGGTTCACCTTCATGTTCGTCACCAGATGACCTCCTCGGCATCGAATATGGGGCCGTCGACGCACGCGCGCCTCTTGCCGGCATGCGTATCCACCACGCACGACAGGCACGCGCCGATGCCGCATGCCATGCGCTTCTCAAGGGAGACCTGCGTCGGCGTACCCCGCCCTTCCATCTGCCCGACCACGGCGCGCATCAGCGGCTCGGGTCCGCAGACGGCCACGTAGTCATACGGCGTGCCGGCTGCTGCGGCCTCGTCAAGCGCCTCCTCGACGAGCACCGTGCAAAAGCCCTGGCGCCCGAACGTCCCGTCATCGGTCGAGCAGCGCGGCTCGCACGCGCAGACGCTGGCGTAACGCTCGTGGCACACCAGCGCCTCTTTGGTCACGGCGCCCAAGATGACGTCAGCCTCCACACCGCGACTGACGAGCTCCTTGTACAGCAGGAACAGAGGAGCAGCCCCCACGCCGCCCCCAACGAGAAGCGCGCGCTTCGCGTCCGCCGGCGGCGTCCACTCGCTGCCGATGGGGCCGATCATGTTGGTCAGGTATCCCGGCTCCCACTTCGTCATGTCGGCCGTTCCGGTGCCCACGACCTGATAGAGGATGTCGACGGTGCCGGCATCCTCGTCGACGTCGTAGATGGAAAACGGCCGCCGCAAGATGTTGCTCTGGAGCGTGGGCATCTCCATGTGGACGAACTGCCCGGGCCGGATGGCGCGCGCAAGCTCGGGCACGCGCAGCGTCATCACCCAGAGCGAGTCGGTCTTTCTCTTGTTGCCCATCACGATGGACGGGTGGTCTTTCATGCCAGCGCGCCTCTCAGCGCACTCAGCGGAAGCGGCATCCATGCTTACGCCACCTCTTCCCATTGGGGCAAATCCTGCAGCGCCACGATATCGAGCCCGGAGCTTTCCGCCACGTCCATGCCGGCA
>CAJUFC010000043.1 GCA_910585565.1 uncultured Eggerthellaceae bacterium
CCCATGACCGTCGTGTGCAGCGACTGGTACATGTTGAACTTGGGCATGGCGATGTAGTCCTTGAAGCGGCCCGGCATCGGCCGCCACAGCGTGTGGATGGCGCCCAGCGCCGAGTAGCAGTCCTTCACCGACTTGACGATGATGCGCACGGCGATGAGGTCGTAGATCTCTGAGAAGCCCTTGCCCTTCTTCGACATCTTCTGGTAGATGGAGTACAGGTGCTTGGGGCGCCCCATCACGCGCGCGTCGATGCCGACATGGTCCATCTCGGCGCCGATCGTATCGAGCACGTTTTCGAGGTAGTCCTCGCGCTCTTGGCGCGAGTCGGACACCATGCGCGACACCTGCTTGTACTTGTTGGGCTCAAGGTAGAAAAACGAAAGGTCCTCGAGCTCCCATTTGATGGAGTTGATGCCCAGCCGATGAGCGATGGGGGCATATATCTCCAACGTCTCGCGCGACTTGAAGATGCGCCGGTCCTCGCGCAGGGAGGACAGCGTGCGCATGTTGTGCAAGCGGTCGGCCAGCTTGATCACGATGACGCGGATGTCCTTGCTCATGGCGACGAGCATCTTGCGGATGGTGGCCGCCTGCTCGTCGGTGAGCGAGCCGACCTCGATGCGCGTGATCTTGGTGACGCCCTCGACCAGCTGTCGCACGTCAGGGCCGAAGAGGTCTTCGACCTCCTCTGCGGTGACGTCGGTGTCTTCGACGGTGTCGTGCAAGAGCGCCGCAGTGATCGTCTCGGCATCCATCCGCAAATCAGCCAAGATGATGCTGACCTCGATGGGGTGGACGATGAACGGCTCGCCCGACTTGCGCTTTTGGCCCGCATGCGCCGCGCTCGCGAACTCGTAGGCGCGCGTGAGCATGTCCGTCTCCTCGGCGGACATGTATGCCTGCGCAAGCCCCATCAGCTGCTCGAAGGCCGCTTCAGGGCTCTTGAACTCGGCGTCGCCCATGCCGGCTGCCGCCTGCTTCTCGGCCAGGTTCTTTTGGAGGCGCGTGTTGGCCAGCGTTCTGTCTTTTTCGTTATCTGCCATCGTCAAACTTCTCGTCTTGCGTCTGCTTCGGAACGATCGGGTGGGTCACATGCTCGGTCAGGCCGGCAAGATCGCACTTGAGCGCCCAGTCGCGAAACGCCATGAAGCACGATATCTCGTCAAGGCCTTCGAGGTAGCGCACCGAGTCGGTGAGCTCGACCTTGGCCGCGCCCTCGACCACCTGCACCCGCATTTTCTCTTCACCAGAATTATAGGTTCTCTTGACCTCGATGAGCCCCAGCTCGTCGAAAACCGCAACGCCGCAGGCGGCTGCCTGGGGCGAGACGGGATGGGCCGGGCCGCTCGCGAGCTCGGCGAGCTCGGCGAGGCTGCACGAGAGATACCCCTGCTCGGGGCATGCGCGCGCCGAGGTGCGCATCGCGCGATAGAGCTGGGCCATGACGTCGCGGCACGGCGTGAGGTCTTCCAAGATGCCACGGTTGATCTTCATGTCTTGGCGTCCATACAGCAGGTGCACCCAGGCGTCATGGCCGTCCCTGCCAGCACGCCCCGCCATCTGGTTGAACTCCATGTCTGAAAACGGCATGTGATACAAGACCACGTGGCGGATGTCGGGGATGTCGATTCCCTCGCCGAAGGCGGAGGTGGCGA
>CAJUFC010000044.1 GCA_910585565.1 uncultured Eggerthellaceae bacterium
CGCGTTCGTTCCGGGGTCCATGACGCCGCCATTGCCGCCACCGCCGCCGATGCTGCCCGAACCGCCGCCACCGCCAGAGCCGCCCGTGCCGCCGCTGCCGCCCGTGCCGCCATTGCCGCCGCTGCCGCCGTCACCAGGCAGCACCGCCGATTCCGGCACATACAGCACGTTGATGGCGTTGTTGCCGTCATCGGTGCCCACGCGAATCTCAGCCGGATACGTGTCGACGGCGTAGGCCCCATCGATCTTGTACTCGTACGCCTCGCCCTCTACCAGCTCGCCGTACGGCTGGTTGTCGAAGACCTCCGAGCCGAACTTGACGAACTCGACGCCTTCTGGCGCCAGCGCCTCGCCCCACGTATCGGCCGAGAGGTCGGCCCCTTCCATGACGTAGTAGTTCACCGTATAGGACTGGTTCCAGAACCGGAAATAGAACAGCTCGATCACGTTGTCTTCGGGATTGGCGCTGACCGTCACCTTCGCAGGCCACCCATCAAAGAAGAAGAACCCCGGAATGTCGACCACGTAGTCCCACGCATCAAGGACGTCGCCCTCAGTGAGACCTGCCAGCGTGCGCGTGCCCAACAGATAGCGATTGCCCTCGTCTGGCTGTACGCCGGGCTCTTCGTAAGTCACGTTCTCGTAGTATTTGATCGTCGCTGTGCAGTTGGTCGCCGGCTCCTCAGACGGAGTCGCAGCCGCATCCTCGTCAACCGAGGGCTCGGGCGCCAAGCCGGGCTCAGGCGCTGGCGCAGCATCGGGCTCGGGCGCCGGCTCAGGCGCAGGCTGCACTGTGGCCGAGTCAGAGCCGCCCGTATTGCCGATGTCGGCAAAGGACAAGGCTGGGATGCTCAGCGACACCACGACGACCACCGATGTCAGGACCGCGATAAGCTTATTGAGGCGTTTCATGATGACCCCTTCGAACGAACTATCTAGCTCAAATCGTATGTCAAAGGGGCCGCGCAGAGCCTGCAGCAATGCAAACTGCTGTCAAGTTGTAGAAACTCTGTTTCTTTCCGCTAGCAAATCGGGTATCTGCTTGCACAGGATGCCCACGAACACCAAGGCAGCGCCGAATAGCACGAACGGCGTGGGCTGGTCGCCCACGATGAGCCACGAGGCCACGATGCCCACCGGCAGCTCGCTGGATGCCATGATGGACACCATGCCGGCCGAAAGCCGCGGGCTGGCGTAGTTGATGAGCGACGTGGGAAACAGGATGCCCATGACGGCCAAGGCGATCCCATAGGGCCACGTGGCCGGTTCCACGAATGCGGTCGTATAGGCCGCAGGGCTCACCACCGAAGTGAGCGCCAGGCCGCCCAGAGCCAGCATGGTCGTGCGCACGAGCGTTGGCTGGTCGGTGCCCAGGATGCCCGAGAAGTAGAGAAACAGCGCGTAAAACACCGCCGAGGCCACCCCAAAGGCCACGCCCATCGGGTCAAGGCTGACCGCCGTGCCATCAAACAGCCCCGTCGCGAACAGCGTGCCCGCAAACACCACGATGATGGCGACGACGCTGGAAGGTGCGGGAAGCTTGCGCCGGTGGATGCACTCGATGAGCACGCTGATCCAGACGTATTGGAACAAGAGCGTCAGCGCAGCAGCGCTCGGCAGCAGCGTCACCGCCGTATAGTACGAGATGGAGGTGCCTCCCGTGAACAGGCCCAGCACCGCCAGCGGCAGCAGCTTGCGCACCGGCCCCACGTGGACGCGTCGGACGAGCAGCACCGCCACGCAGGCCACGAACGCCACCAGATATTGCATGGGCAGAAAGGTGGCCGGATAGATGCCCACCTCCGCGGCAGACTTGATGACCGGCACGATGAAGCCGTAGCTCGAACCAGCCACAAACACCAAGACCGAGTCGATGAGTTTCTTGTTCACCGCGTATGAGCTCCTGTTCTCTTCCGCATGCGCGTGCCGCAAGCGCACGCTCCCTATTCTAGCCACATTCGCCCCGGCGCGCAGGGGCGGGGCAGGCGCGCCGGGGCAGGCGCGGCGGGGCACACGTGCCAGGGCGGGCGACAAAGCAGGCGTGCCGGGGCAGACGCGCGGCATCGCATTCAACGGGCTGGCACCCATTTCGTCATCATGATGCAATTGGCTCGCGCATACAGTATCCTGAGGAGCATCGCATATCGTGCCCCGTGCGCCGCGCGTTGCTTGCGGCCCAGGAGGATAGCCTCATGCAGGATTTCAGGGTGAAGACGTTTCTGTGCGTATGCCAGACGCTGAACTACACGGTAGCCGCCAAGCAGCTGCACATCACCCAGCCTGCCGTGTCCCAGCACATCTCGTTTCTGGAACGGGAATACGGCGCGCGCCTGTTCGAATACAGCCACCGCAAGCTCAAGCTGACGAAGGCCGGCTCCATCCTGCAAGACGTGCTGGCAACGCGCATCCACGACGACGCGCTCTTGCGGCGCAAGCTGCACGCCCTCAACGACAACGCGCGGCGCCACCTGAAGGTAGGCATGACGCTCACAGCCGGCAAGTACATCGCCGCACAGCCGCTCGCACGGTTCTTGAACGCGCATCCCGAAGTGCAGGCAACGGTGAAGTCGGGTGATACGGCGCACCTGCTGCGGTTGCTCGACGACGGCAGCATCGACTGCGCCTTCGTCGAAGGCCTCTTCGACGGCACGGTGTATGCCTGCGATGCGTTCAGCACCGAGCGCCTCGTGTGCGCGTGCGCGCCCGACCACGCCGTTGCGGGCGGACGCGCGTCTTTCGAAGAGCTGCTGGGCATGCCGCTGTTCGTCCGCGAAGAAGGCTCTGGGACGCGGGCGGTGCTCGAGCACGCGCTGGCCGAGCACAACCTGTCGCTGAACTCGTTCGCGGACGTCTCTGAGGTCGGCAGCCTCGACATCATCAAGACGCTCCTCTTCGAAGGCCTCGGGATATCGTTCATCTACGAAAGCGCCCTCAGGCGCGAGCTGACCGAGGGCGCTCTCAGCACCATTGCGCTGGCAGGAAAGCCCATCGAGCACGACATCTCGTTCATCCGTCTCAAGGAGAGCGCCTTCGAAGACGAGTTCAAGACGTTCTTTGACGAGATGCGACAGCTGCGCGACCGAGGGCGCGCGCTCGATAGCTGAAACGCCCTAGGGGGCGTGCGCAGCGGAACTGGCGGCGAGGGCCTGCCAGCGGAACCGGTGACGCGGGATTCCCTGCCAGCGGACGTTCCTTCGCCTATCTATCAATAAAAACGCCTGTCAATAGAAAACGAACACTTGTATCATATCATGCAATGTGGCATACTAAGAACATGTGTACGATAGGCTCATACATAGCGATTGACCTGAAGTCGTTCTACGCATCGGTGGAATGCGTCGATCGGGGGCTGGACCCGCTTGCCACCCATCTGGTGGTAGCTGACGCTGCGCGCACGGAAA
>CAJUFC010000045.1 GCA_910585565.1 uncultured Eggerthellaceae bacterium
CTGGGCGGAGGCGGCGGCCAGGGCGGCAACTATGCCCCGCAGGGCAGCCCCGACCCCGGCTCGGGCGGCGGCCAAGGCCCACAGGGCCCCCAAGGCCCCAACAACCCGCACGGCTCAGGCAAGAACAACGGCTTCGGTGGCTGCCTCGTCGTGGTGGCCGTCTTCATCGTCGCCGCCTTGGTGGTGGGGCTTTTGGGCGCGCTCATGGGTGCGCCGGGCTGCTCGGGCTCAAGCGACATCTCGTCGTCGACCATCGAGCGCACGGCCCTGCCGAAGGGCAGCGTCAACGAGACCGCCTACTACACCGACGAAGACGGCGACTGGATCGGCGACCCCAAGACGCTCGAGCGCGGCATGCGCCAGTTCTACATGGACACCGGCGTGCAGCCGTACCTGTATATCCTCCCGAACGGCTCGGTCACCTCGAGCTCCGAGCTGCAGACGATGGCCGAGGCCACCTACGACGAACTCTTCACCGACAGCGCACACTTCTTGCTGCTGTTCTGCGACAACGACAAGGGCTCGTTCAACGCTGCATACTGGGTCGGACAAGAGGCCCTGACCGTCATGGACTCTGAGGCGCTGGGCATCTTCCAAGACTACCTCAAGCGCTACTACAGCGACTACTCCATCAGCGAGTCGGAGATGTTCGCCGAGACGTACGCACAGACGGGGCACGCCATCATGACGACGGAGGCGCAGCGCATGACCCCGGCTATCATCGTCGTAGCCATCGCACTTGCGGTCGTCATCGCAATACTGGTCATCGCCTTCATCTTGAGAAAGCGCCAGCTAGCGCGCCAGCGCGAACTGGAACACCAGAAGGCCGTGCTGAATACGCCGCTCGAGAAGTTCGGCGATGCGGCAGTGGAAGACCTCGCGAAGGAATACGAGACCAAGCGCGACGCCATCGACGGCAAGATCGACGAGGCCGACGACTTCCCGCCGCCCGACGCCCTCGAGCGATTCGGCGACGACGACCTCGACGAGCTGGAGAAGAAGTATCAGGCGCACAACGCCGCCGATACGAGCAGCCCTGACGCCAGCGCTGGCAGCGCCAACGGCAGCCCCAGCGGCTCCGGCACTGCCAGCCCCGGCAGCCCCAGCGGGCAGTGATGCGCCTGCGCGCCGGCAGCGCACGCAAGCGCTTCACCGGCACGCGCGCCCAGACAGAGACCTGGTTACCCGGAAAGGAAAGGCCTTTCCTGATACGATCAAAGGAGACAACATGGCAGGAATCATCGACCGCTTCACATCCATCATCAAGGCGAACATCAACGATTTGCTCGACAAGGCAGAAGACCCCTCGAAGATGATCGAGCAGTACACGCGCGACCTGACCGAGAGCCTCGCCGAGGTCAAGGAGGCAACGGCATCCGTCATGGCGGAGGAGTCCCGCACGCGCCGGCTCGTCGACGAGAACGAGGCCCAGATCAACAAGTACGAGACGCTTGCACGCACAGCGCTGTCCGCCGGCAACGAGGACGACGCGCGCGTGTTCCTGAAGAAGAAGCAAGAGCTCGAGGGCAAGGCCGAAGGCCTCAAGATCACGTATGACACCGCCAAGGCCAACGCTGACAAGATGCGCCAGATGCACGACAAGCTGGTGAGCGACCTCGAGACGCTGCAGCAGCGCAAGGAGGTCATCAAGGCCAAGGCGGCTGTCGCCAAGACGCAGAACAAGGTCAACGACATGACGTCTGGCGTGGACCGCGCAGCTGGTGCCATGAGCGCCTTTGACCGCATGGAGGCCAAGGCCGACGCGATGCTCGACCAGGCAAACGCCATCGAGGAGCTGAACTCCAAGCCCAAGAGCGAGACCGAAAAGCTCGAGGAGAAGTACGCCGACATGGGCGTGAACGCAGACGTCGAAGACGACCTGGCACGCCTCAAGCGCGAGATGGGAATGCAGTAATGACGCTTGCCGAGAAGGGCGAGAAGGACGCCGGCGCTTCCCGTGCAGGCAAGCCTGGCGCTGTCAGCGCCTCCGGCATCGCCAGCGCCACCTTTGCTGATATGCCCGAATTCGGGGTCGGTCACGCGACCGACCCCGTTGCTTTGACCGGCTGCACCGCCTTCGTGGCGCGCGGCGACGCAGGCGCGGGCGTAACGTGCGGCGTCGACGTGCGCGGAGGCGGCCCCGCCACGCGCGAGACTGACCTGCTCAAGCCCGAGAACATGGTGCAGGCCGTCAACGCCGTCGTCATCGGCGGCGGCTCGGCCTTTGGGCTGGAAGCCTCATGTGGCGTGATGGAAGTGCTGGCCGAGCGCGGATGCGGGTTCGCCATCGGGCCAGCGCGCGTGCCCATCGTACCTGCCGCGTGCCTGTTCGACCTGCTCATCGGAAAGCCCACCTGGCCCGACAAGGCCATGGGAGCCGAAGCCTGCACGTGCGCGCTCGCCTTTGACGCAGGTGATGGCGACGAGCTCGCGCAGGGATGCGTCGGCGCCGGCACAGGCGCCACCGTCGGCAAGCTGGGTCGCCCCGAGCAGGTCATGAAGTCCGGCTTCGGATGGTCGGGCCTCAAGCTCGGCGGCGTGGCGGTCATCGCCTGCGTGGCCGTGAACGCGCTCGGCAACGTCATTGCCGAGGACGGCTCATGGCTTGCCGGCGTCCGTGACGCCGACGGCACCGTCATCGATCCGTTCGAGGCGGCTGCCGCGACGATGGCGGCGCAGATGGGCGTAGGCGACATCAACGCTGACGCAACCGCTCACACTGGCCCCTGCGAAAACACGACCCTGGGCGTCATCCTCACCAACGCACAGCTGACAAAAGCGCAGGCCACCAAAGTGGCGCAACAGACCCAAGACGCATATGCTCGCGCCATCAAGCCCGTTCATACGCTGAGCGACGGCGATACCGTGTTCGTGATGGCGTCCGGACGCACGCAGGCCGCCCCTGACGTCGTGGGAATGCTGGCCACCGAGGCCATGGAGGCCGCCATCCGCTCAGCCATCAGGCACGCCTCGGCGCCCTCAGAGCCTCCCCTAACGCCAAGAACTGCGCCGGCGTAAGCGTCTCGCCACGCACGGCAGCATCAACGCCCGCCGCAGCGAGGATGTGCGGAACGATGTCAGCAAGCGCACGGTCGCGACCAGAGAAATACTGCCGACACGAGTTGGCAATGGTCTTGCGGCGCGCGAAGAACGCGGCATCTGCCATGGTGCAGGCAGCCTGCACCACCTCGCGCGGCTGGCCTAGGTCGCGCCGATCGAGCCGCACGACCGTGCTGTCGACGTGCGGGCGCGGCATGAAGTTGGCCGGCCCCACCGCAAACGAGCCTGTCACCTCCGCGAACAGCGCGAGCTTCACCGTATAGGCGCCATAGCTCTTGGTGGATGGGCTGGCCATCATGCGCTCGGCCACCTCGCGCTGCACCATCACCGTCGCGCTGGCGACCGAGCCCATCTTCTGGAAGCAATCGAGCACGACGGTCGCAGCAACGCCGTACGGCAGGTTGGACACGAGCTTGTTCGGCGCAGCGGGAATGGGGCTGCCAGCGGGCTGGTCGCCCGCAGCCGGGTCGCCACCCGCAGCCAAGTCACCACCAGCACGCTCGCCCGCAGCCAAGTCACCACCCGCACGCTCGCCCGCGGCCACGAGCCCACCATCGGCAAGCCTGTCGTTGCCCGCGGCCACGCACCCGCCGCCCGCGGCCACAACCTCCGCGCCCCCGCGCCCGATGATGTCGAGCGCATCCCCTGCAATCAGCGTCAGCGCGTCGCCGAACGCGCCCAGCGTATCCGCTAGCAGCGCCGGCAGCGCCGGATCGCGCTCGATGGCGACGACCGCACGCGCATGGTCGAGCAGCGCCCACGTGAGCGTGCCGATGCCCGGCCCCACCTCCAGCACGACATCATCCGGCTGCACCGCAGCCAGCTCGATGATCTTGCCGATGATGGCATCGTTGACGAGGAAGTTCTGGCCGAACGCCTTTTTGGTGCTGAAGCCGTGGCGCTCGAGAACGGCAACCGTGGCCGTGGGCGACGCAAGCGGGCTATACCTCATGGCTCACGGCTCACAGCTCGTATTCTGCCGCGTCTGACACGATCTCGTTGTCGTCGTCGAAGCAATCGATCCAGTCCAAGACGCGCTCGAGGCGAAACCCTGCCACCGACAGCGCCGAGCGCACCACGCCGATCAGCGGTTCGAACCCATGCGGGTCGCCGCCGTCGCGCACGACGTGCAGCGTCACCGGGCGCCGCTCCTTGGTGCGCGTGCGCACGTCAGAGAAATAGTACGGCTGGAATCGGTCGAGCACGGCTTTGAGCTGCGCTGGCGCGCCCGCGAAATACACCGGCGCGACCACGATGAGCTCGTCGGCCGCGTCGAGGTGCTTGCGCACCTCGGCCATCTCGTCATCGAACACGCACTGGTGCGCGTTGGCGTCGCTCTTGTATATCATCGGGCACTGAGCCAGCGGGTCGCCCTTCTCGGGAATCTCCGGATAGCGAACATCGTCGCGCGCGAGCGCCACCTTGCACGCGTCGCAGCCGATGCACGGCGCCACATCAACGCTGTCCACCGAGACGATGGAGACCCCGTCTTCCGGGCAGTCCTCGATGCACGCCTCGAAGATCGCGTTCGCCAAAGCAGCAGCGCGCCCCTGCGAGCGCGGCGAACCCACCACTATCGTCCTATGCATTGGTCTGCCACTCCGTCGGCGGCTGGTCGAGCAGCCGCAGCGCGTTGTCGAACGTCTGGGTAAAGAAGGCGCGCCGCGCAGCGTCCGCCGCGTCAGAATAGACGACCTCAGCGGCCGCGTCCTCGCGCTCGAGATAGTTGTAGATGCGCTCGGCCGTGAACACCACGTGCGCTGGCTCGCACGTCATGCCGCGGAACGGCTCGGGCGTCATGAACGGCGCGTCCGTCTCGGTGAGCAGGCGCTCCGGCGGAACCACCGCTGCCGCCTCACGCACGCAGGCCAGCTTCTTGAACGTGAAGGCTCCGCCGAACGCGACGTAGCACCCTGCCTCCACCCAGCGCGCGACCTCGGCCGCGTCCGAGGTGTAGCAATGCAGCAGCGTGCCGGCAGCCGGCCATCCCTCGCTGCTCATCACCTCGAACGCATCGTCAAACGCCTCGCGCACGTGCAGGATGACCGGCAGCCCCGCTTCGCGCGCAATCTGCACCTGCGTGCGAAACACGCTCTTCTGCACGTCGCGCGGCGAGTAGTCGTAATGGTAGTCCAGCCCGATCTCGCCCACCGCACTCACGCGCGCATCAGCCAACAGCCGCACGAGCTTCGTCTCCTCTGCGTTGTCGAAGTCCTTGGCGACGTGCGGATGCGCGCCCACGGCGATGCGCACCTTCGGCAGCGTGTTGTGCCCTTGGCCACAGATGCGCGTCGACATGTGGCGCATCATCACCTCGCCGCGCAGCTTCCACGCGTCCAGTTCCTCGAACGTGCGCACGTCATTCACCGGGTCCACCATCGTCTCGATGAACCCCACCTTGTGCACGGCAGCGCGCGCGAGGGCCAGCCCCGGGTCGGGCAGCATGTCCAGGTGCGCGTGGGTGTCCGCCACCGGCACGAACGTCTCCGGCGCGTCCACGATCGGATAGTCGCGCCCATGCTTCTTGGGCTTCTTGCGGAAGTATTCATCCTCGAAGACGGGCTCTGAAAGCGCCTCGTCTTGCGTCTTTTGCCAGCTGTCCTGCTTGTCGCCGTCCACCGGGCTACTCCATCTCGATGCTGATGGCCTCGACATCCAGCCGCGGGAACAGCGGGTCTCCCACCTCGACGGCATTGCCAGCCGGCAGGCCGCCCCATTGGGCCGCGCGCTCTATGTCGTCAAGGGCGAACACGTCTCCCAGGCCCAGCCGCCTATACACCTCAGCCGACGTGTTCGGCATGAAAGGCGCCAGGTACAGCGCGATGACGCGGATGGCCTCCAAGGCGTTGTAGATGACCGCCGCCAGCTCGCCAGCCTTGGTCTCGTCCTTGGCCAGGTTCCAGGGCGCTGCGTCCTCGACGTAGAGGTTCACGCGACCCGCCAGCTTCTGCACGGCCGCCACGGCCGCCGTGAAGTCCACCAGCGCCAGCGCCTCGTCGTAGGCAACGTACAGCGCATCCACCATCTCGCGCAGCGGGTTGTCGCGCGTGGCCGCAGCATCAGCCGGCGGCACAGGCACGACGGCGTCGAAGTACTTCTTCGTCATGTTCGTCACGCGCGACACGAGGTTGCCCCACGTGTTGGCCAAATCCGCGTTGTACACCTGCACCATGCGCTCCATCGAGATGGAACCGTCCGCGCCGAACTGCACGTCGCTCATGAAGTAGTAGCGATAGGCATCCACGCCGAAGATGTCGCACAGGTCAGCTGGGCGCAGCGCGTTTCCCTTCGACTTCGACATCTTCTCGCCCTTGGTGAGAAGGAATCCGTGACCGAAGACGGTGTGTGCGACGGGCAGGCCGGCCGCCATGAGCATCGCCGGCCAGATGACGCAGTGAAAGCGCGTGATGTCCTTGCCGACGAAGTGATACTGCATGGGCCACCGTCGCTCGAACTCGCCCGCGCGCTCGCCCGGGCCGCCTGAGGCCGCATCGTCGGCGTATCCGATGCCAGTCAGGTACGCGATGAGCGCGTCTGCCCACACGTAGGCCACGTGCCCCTCGTCAAACGGCAGCGGCACGCCCCAGTCGAACGTCGAGCGCGAGATGGACAGGTCCTTCAGGCCGCTCGACACGAACGAGACGATCTCGTTGCGGCGCGTCTCGGGCCTGATGAACTCGGGGCGCTTCTCATAGAGCGCCAACAGCTCGTCCTGAAAGTCGGACAGCTTGAAAAACCAGTTCTCCTCGCCCGAGGCCATGAGCTGCACGGGACGCTTGCAGTCGGGGCACACGAAGGCGCCCTCCTCGTTCTTTTCCAGGTCGCTCTCGGCGTAGTACGTCTCCTCGTGGACGCAGTACCAGCCCTCGTAGCTGCCCTTGTAGAGGTACCCCTTGTCGTAGAGGTCCTGCCAAAACGTGCGCACCGAGCGCGCATGCCGCGGCTCGGTCGTGCGGACGAAGTCGGTGTAGGAGATGTCGAGCATCTCCCACGCGTCGCGGAAGGGCGCCTCCATCGAGTCGCACCAGTCCTGCGCTGTCATGCCCTTGTCGGCTGCGACGTCGGCCACCTTCTGCCCGTGCTCGTCCATGCCGGTCACGAACGCGACGTCGTAGCCGTTCATGCGCTGGTAGCGCGCGACCACGTCGGCGGCGATGGTGGTGTAGGCCGTGCCGAGGTGCGGCGCGGCGTTCACATAATAGATGGGCGTCGTTATCGAATAGGTGCCTTTTGGTGCAGATGTCATTGCGTGGCCTCCTGAAAACTTGCTGGTCAGGCAATTATACAAAAGGGAGCGCCATTGCGCTCGCCTGCGCCCCGCATTGCGTCATTTCGAGCGGAGTCGAGAAATCTCGCCGCGACAACGCCAGCCTTCATGTCTCAGCGCCCCAAACGCACGAGGGAGCGCACCTGCGCTCCCTCGCTGTCAGCATTTCAATGGAGTTTGGCACCAACCAGGGCCAGGCGCATTCCGCGAGCACGCCGCGCACCATTAAGCAGCGCGCTCGCCTGCGCCCCGTCCTGTCGCATGAGAGCCTGCACGACTCGCATCGGACGGGCTTGCCGGCGGCCCCAAGCCGCTTCTCGCTTCTCAGACCGTGTGCCGGAAGGGGCCGGGCCTACCAAGCCGGCCGCCCTCCGGGGGAAGGGGAACGGTCTCCGCGAGCGTGAGTTCGGACGGCCAAAACGCCCTACCAAGCGCCTATCCTTTCGCCATCACCGTCACCTTCACGTGGGCGATGGGAACGGCGCCCTCGTGGCCTACCTTCACCTTCAGCTGGGGCGATATGTCCATGCCGAAGGCGATGGCCAGCCGCTGGCACGGCTCGGCGCCGGCCCAGGCCGCATCGTCGGCCAGCGCGCCATACGCGAACGCATCCAGCGCGTAGTCGCCGCTCGCCGCGCTCACCTCCTTGCGCTCGCCTGCCAGCGAAAGCGCTATCGGCGCCGCGGCCTTCTCGCTTCGCAGCGACAGCTTCGTCTCCGCCACGCCGTCGTCCCAGGCGGCGCCTGCGGCGGCCCCGGCCCCGGCGTCAGCGCCCTCGCTCGCGGTACCGTCGTCGCCATCGCCGGCCACCTCGAAGAACGCCGCCAGCTCGTCGTCGCGGCTCTCGAGGGCAAACGCCTTCACCGCGACCGGCACCACCGTGCGCGACTTGATGGCGTACGCGTCGGCATCGGGCGCCGTCACGGCGCGCGTCGCGGCATCCACCGCGAAGGCGACCGACACCGGCACCGTCACGTCCAGGCGCAGCGTCCACGCCGCCCACAGGTCCAGCTCGCTGCGCACCGGGTCGGCCTCGACGTCCCACGCCGAGTCCTCGGCCAGGCCCTCGTCGGCATGCCAGCCAGCGAACTGATAGCCCGCTCTCTTGGGAGCCTCGTACCCTTCGCACGCAGCCACCGTCGTGCCGGTCGCCACGTCCAGCTCTACCACGCGCCCCGCGTCGTCCGGATCATCCGGCGCGCCGTCGTTGTAGTGCAGGCGCACCGCATACGACTCCTCCAAGGGCGCGTCGTCCCACTGGGCATACAGCGCCACGCGCATGCCGTCGCGCAGGGCCAGCCCCTCGGCAAGGGCGCCCATGTCGTCGGCACCCGCGCCCGCGAACCAGCGTCCGTTCTTGCCGTCGTAGTTGCGCACGTCGGCCCAGCCGGCGAACTGCTTGCCGGTGGGGTTGCTGAGGGCACCCCCGCTGGCCGCAGCCGCCTCGCATGCCTCCTGCCAGGTAAACATGGTCGTTGCCGCGCCGAAGGTGACGGCCTGCTCCACCTTGGAGCCATGCCCGTCGGGCCGGTCGATGTAGACGACCGTGTAGCGCATCGGCGCCCACTGGGCGTACAGCACGACGGCGTTGTTGCCCTCGGCCGTGCGCGCCACCAGCGTGTCCGCGCTCACATACGGCACGCCGCCCGGGTGCGCCTGGTCGGTCGACCAGCCTTGGAAGACGTAGCCGCGCCGCTCGGGCACTGGCAGCCAGCGATACGGCTGGCCGGCGCGCCGGTGCAGCACCGCGCCGCCCGCAGCCGCCGAGTCGACCGTCTCGCCCGTCACCGGGTCGGACGCGCGCGGCACGCTGGCGCCCTCCCCCGCGTCCAGCTGCACGGCCAAGAGGTCGTCCGCGTTGCCCGACGAGTCTTCCCAGGCCGCATAGAACGCATAGGTCAGCTCGGTCGCCGGCTCGCCGAACGCATAGGCCGCGCCCGCGCCGCGTCCGGGCCACGCCTCGTCCTCGGCGAGGCACCAGCCAGCAAAGACAGGCCGCGCGGGTGGGTCACTGTCTTGGCTGAACCCGAAGAGCGCGGGCCGCCCCCAGTCCCAGGTGGGGCGCGCAGGCTCGGGGATGGCCGTGCCGAACGGCACCGACACGCGCTCGACCTCCACGCCTTGGCTCATGAACACGGCCTCGGGCACGCGCCCGTCCGCCGCCAGCAAGAGCCCCAGGTGCGAGTCGCCGCTTTGGCGGTCGTCGTCGGGGTCGGGCGTGCCGTCCAGCAGGATGCCCACGGCCGAGCCTCCCGCCAGCGGGGGCGCATCCGGCCCGACAGACGCCCCTGC
>CAJUFC010000046.1 GCA_910585565.1 uncultured Eggerthellaceae bacterium
ACGACGCCCACCACCTTCTGCAGCTCGCGCATGAGGTCGTCAGAGGTGTGCAGGCGCCCGGCGGTATCAATGAGCACCAGGTCGGCCCCGGTGGCCTCGGCACGCTCGATGGTGTCGTAGCAGACGCTGGCCGGGTCGCTGCCGCGCTCGCGGGTGACCATCTCGACCCCGGCGCGGCCGGCCCACACCTCCAGCTGCTCGATGGCGGCCGCGCGAAACGTGTCCGCCGACCCGAGGATGACGCTACGCCCGGCATCAGAGGCTGCCTTGGCGATCTTGCCCACAGTCGTCGTCTTGCCTGTGCCGTTGATGCCCACGAACAGCACCACCTGCGACTCGGGTCCGAAAAGCTCGTCGGCCCCTTCGGCGAACGTATCCTGCATCTCCTCGCTCAAGAGGTCGAGCACCGCATAGGCATCGGGCAGGTTCTGCCGCATCGCCTTCGATCTCAGGTTCTCGACGATGTCCATCGCTGCCGCGCCGCCCACATCCGACAGCACCAACGTCTCTTCCAGCTCGTCCCAAAACTCCTCGTCAAGGTCTGGCCCGCGCCCGATGAGCGCCCACATGCTCTCCTTGAACTTGTTGCGCGACTTCGCAAGGCCGCCTGAAATCTTCGAAAAAACGCCCATCTCGCATTCCTTCTCTCTTGTGTTCAAGGCCATTTTAGAGCATTGCGCGATGGTGCCGAGAGCGCATGGCCGCGCAGATGGCGCATCAGGCGCCCTCGGCACTGCTTTTGCATCGTGCGTGCTGGTACCATAGACGCATCAAGCTGATCTGGATAAGCCCTCGGGCACCGCATAGAGAGGACCCACCATGAGCAACAAGTATCTGATCGTCGTCGACATGCAGCATGACTTCGTTGACGGGACGCTCGGCACGCCCGAGGCGACCGCCATCGTCGAGCGCTGTTGCGAGAAGGTGCGCGCATTCGATGGGACGCTCGCATTCACCCAGGACACGCACGACCCTGACTACCTCGACACGCAAGAGGGGCGCAACCTGCCCGTCGAGCACTGCATCAAGGGGACAGACGGATGGGCCATCCTCGCTCCGCTCGCCGCAGTGCAGCGCGAACGCGACGCACCCGTGTTCGAGAAGGGCGCGTTCGGCTCGCTCGAGCTGGCCGAATGGCTGCAGCGCGAGCATGCTGCGCATCCCACCGACGCCATCGAGCTGGTGGGGCTGTGCACCGACATCTGCGTGGTCAGCAATGCGCTCATCGTCAAGGCGGCACTTCCCGAGGTGCCCGTGTCGGTGGACGCCTCATGTTGCGCCGGCGTCACGCCCGCGTCCCACGAAGCCGCTCTCGCCACCATGAAAAGCTGCCAGATCGAGATACGCTAGGCTGGCAGCCCAGCAGGCACGAATCGACACTGCAGCACAGGCCGCTCGCGTCAGCGTGCGCGCTCGCCAGCAGGCACGCACGCCGCTCGCAAGCTAGCGCCAGGGGTCCTCTTCGTAGGTCGGGATATCGACTGGCCGGTCGGAATACGGGTCGTACCCATCGTCGTCTTCGCCAGCAGACCGCCGGTATTCGTCCTTCTCGTCCATGAGGTGACCTCCTTCGCAGCACGTGATCATCTGCGAGATGCGCCTTGCCAGCAGGCCATCTCGCCGCATAGCGCACACGATACCATCATTTCTCGCGCCCGGCGAGGGCGTCAGCGAAAGCGCCTCAAGAGGAGCGAGTTCGTCACGACCGAGACGCTAGAGAGCGCCATGGCCGCACCAGCGAGAGCGGGCGCCAGGATGCCCACCGCCGCAAGCGGAATCATGACGCAGTTGTAGGCAAGCGCCCAGAACAGGTTCTGCCTGATCTTGCGCATGGTCGCCTTCGACAGCCGCAGGGCCACCACCACATCAGCCAGGCTGTTGCGCATCAGCACCACCTGCCCCGCGTCCAGGGCCACATCGGTGCCCGACGCCATGGCAATGCCGACGTCAGCCGAGGCGAGGGCGGCGGCATCGTTGATGCCATCGCCCACGAACGCAATCGCGCGCGGGCCGCCCGCATGCCCTTCGTGCGCCTCATCAGCGCGTACTGCCTCCACGCATGCAGCCTTCTCTAGCGGCTTCACGCCAAAGAACACATGGTCATCCGGTATGCCGACGGCATGTGCCACCTCGCGGGCAGGACGCTCGGCATCCCCCGTCACCAGATAGACGCCCACGCCATATCGGCCTTGCAGCTCGGCGAGCGCATGATGCGCATCCGGCTTCGGCTCGTCCTTGAACGAAAATCCGCCCCTGTCATGCCCGTCAACCACGACGCGCGAACCCACGAACACGTCGTGCCCATCAACACGACCGCGCACGCCCTCGCCGACGACGGCCTCGAAATCCACGACTGAGCACTGGTCGAACGCGACTCCCCTGTCACGCGCATGCGCCACAACGGCGCGCGCCAGCGGATGCTCGCTCTTCGTCTCGAGCGCGGCAGCCAGCGCGAGCGCGTCATCCGACACATCGCACGCAACCACGCGCGGCTCGCCCGCCGTGATGGTGCCCGTCTTGTCGAAGACGGCCGACCCCAGCTTGCACATGCGCTCGAGCACGTCTCCGTCCTTGATCAATATGCCTAGCTCGGCCCCTTTGCCCATGCCCACCATGAGTGCCGTAGGCGTCGCCAGGCCCAGTGCGCACGGGCACGCGACGACGATGACGGCCACCGCAGGCAGGATTGCCGCCGTCACCCGCGCTGCAGCATCCGCCGCGGGAGCGAAGAGCAGCCACGCACAGAACGTCACGGCCGATATGGCCAAGATCGCCGGGACGAACACGGCAGATATCCTGTCTGCCAGCCGCTGCACCGGAGCCTTGGAGCCTTGCGCGTCCTCGACGGCCCGCACGATGCGCGCCAGCGTCGACTCCGCGCCAACGCGCAGCGCTCGCACGGTCAGAGAGCCGGTGGCGTTGACCGTGCCGCCGGTCACTTCGTCCCCTACGCGCTTTTCCACAGGCATCGCTTCTCCGGTGAGCATGGACTCGTCCACCTCAGAGGCGCCTGCCACCACGACACCGTCAACGGGCACCTTCTCTCCCGGACGCACGATCACCCGGTCGCCTGCGACCACCTGGGACAGCGGCAGCTCTGTCTCCTCGCCCCCGCGCACGACGAGCGCCGTTGGAGGCGTCAGGCCCATGAGCGACTCGATTGCCTGGTTCGTAGCTCCCTTGGCGCGCGCCTCGAGCATCTTGCCGAGCAGCACGAACGTGACAAGCATCGCGCAGGTCTCGAAATAGGGCATCCCGTCGTTGATGGACACGCCAGCATGTCCCGTCCAGGCGCCGGTCGCCACCGGCAGGAACGTGATGACGAGCGAGAACAGAAACGCAATCGTCGTCCCGAGCGCCACCAGCACGTCCATGTTGGCAGACCCGCTCTTGATGGCAGCCCACGCCCCTCGGTAGAAGCGCGCCCCGCAGCCGAACTGCACGGGGA
>CAJUFC010000047.1 GCA_910585565.1 uncultured Eggerthellaceae bacterium
CCCCAGCAGTTCAAGCAGATGCTCATGGCGGGCGGCATCGAGCGCTATTTCCAGATCGCGCGCTGCTTCCGTGACGAGGACCTGCGCGCCGACCGTCAGCCCGAGTTCACGCAGGTCGACATCGAGATGTCGTTCGTGACCGAAGACGACGTCATGACGATGATGGAAGACGTGCTGCACGAGACGTTCGCCGCTGTTGGGCTGGACCTGCCGGTGCCGCTTGAGCGCATGCCTTACGCCGAGGCGATGGATCGCTATGGGTGCGACCGTCCTGACGTGCGCTTTGGCATGGAGCTCGTCAACATTACCGACATCGTCAAGGACACCGGCTTCAAGGTGTTCGCCAGCGTGGCGCAGTCCGGCGGCATCGTGAAGGCGATCAACGCCAAGGGCGCGGGCGACTGGAGCCGTGGCGAGGTGGAGAAACTCGCGTCCATCGCCGAGGCCAACGGCGCCAAGGGCATGGCATGGGTGGCGTTCACCACCTCGGGCGAGGAGAAGTCGCCCATCAAGAAGTTCTTCACCGACGAGGAATGGGCCGAGCTCAAGGCCGCCATGGACGTCGAGCCGGGCGACCTGCTCCTGTTCGCTGCCGACAAGCCCGAGGTGGCCAATGCCGTGCTGAGCGCGCTGCGCCTGCATATGGCTGACGCTCTGAACGTGCCGCGCGAGGGCCACAAGCTCATCTGGGTCGTCGACTTCCCGATGTTCAAGTATGACGAGGACGAGAAGAAGTACGCGGCAGAGCATCATCCGTTCAGCCAGGTGCGCCGCGAAGACCTCGATCAGATAGAGAGCGACCCCTTGGCGTGCGGCTCGTATGCCTATGACGTGGTCATGGACGGCTACGAGCTGGGCGGCGGCTCTATCCGTATCCACGACGCCGAGGAGCAACGTCGCATCCTGCGCGTGCTGGGCCTTACCGACGAAGAGATTGACGAGAAGTTCGGCCACATGCTGAATGCGCTGGCACTGGGCACGCCGCCTCATGGCGGTATCGCGCTCGGTCTCGACCGCCTCATCATGCTGCTTGCGGGCAAAGACTCCATCCGCGACGTCATTGCGTTCCCCAAGACGTCGAGCGCTTCTGACCCGATGACGGGCGCTCCGTCCACCGTGACGGCTCGCCAGCTCAAGGAGGTCGACCTGCGCATCCTGTAGCGAAAGCGCGGCGAAGCATGCTATAATAACGGCATCGGCAAAACCCGTCGGTCTTACAACATCCGGGCGATGCTTCAGGCGAAGGGCGGTAGTTGCAGCTACCGCCCTTCGTTATGTTCCGTCAGTATCACCTGCTTTTGCCGCTGTTTTTTCACTCTTCGTCATGGAAGTCTCGCCAAAGCTCGAGGAGCAAGGTGAGTATTGTCGCCATGCAGGGTTATAGGACAGAATGTGTGTCTGCTCCGATTATTCACCGCCTGCATTCGGTGGGCATGTGGAGCTCGCTCCAGACGATCCCTGATCCGTATTCCTCGGGCGCGGGTTAAGGCTCAAAAAGTGTGC
>CAJUFC010000048.1 GCA_910585565.1 uncultured Eggerthellaceae bacterium
GCGGCAGCGACGGCCGAGGCGAGCGCGACGGCAGCCGCAGCAGCAACGGCCGGGGCGAGCGCGACGGCTGGAGCTGCCACTGCGACGACGGCCGCAGCAGCGTCCGCAACGCAAGACGCCGCCCCCATCGATGCGGCCACGCTCAAGCGCTACTACGACACGAAGGAAATCGAGTACGCCTTCACGAGCGACTGCAAGATGCATCTGCCGGCTAGCGAGCTCAAAGGCAAGCGCGTGCTTGACATCGGCTGTCGTCGCGGGCGCGGCGTGTACAAGATATCGTCGATGGTGGGCAACGAGGGGTTCGCCATGGGGACCGATTGGGTCGCGTCGTACATCGACGAGGCACGTGCCGGCATTGATCGGGCGTGGCATGACAGCGGCCTGGCGGGCAACAACATGGAGTTTCGCGTCGCCTACCCGGAGGACCTGATCGCGGCTGGCATCGGGTCGGCCACCTTTGATGCGGTGTACGTCAACAATGCCATCACGCTCTTCTACGACCAGGCAACGGCGCTGCGCGAGTTCGCGCGCGTGCTCAAGCCGGGCGGCCTGCTCATCATGGAGACGGTGTTTTCCAGCGAACCGCACGTGCCAGCGTTCACGGCTCAGGCGCGCGAGCTGGGCAACAGCATTCAGGCATCGCTGACCGCCGAGGAGAATGGCGCGCTGTTGGCTGCAGCTGGGTTCGGTGCGCCTGAGGTGGTTGACGACTATGCGGTGGCGGCAGATCGCGGGTACAAGGCAGGGGAGAGCGTTGCGGTGGTCGTCGGTGACCAGGCGACCTATCGCGCCGTCTGCCTCAACGTCATCAAGGGATAGGCGCGGCGATAGCACAATGCGGTGACAGCGCAATAGAAAGGCCCGCATGACGCGGGCCTTTTCGTTGTCTCTTTTTGGGCGCTTGCGCTTACCGGAAGTCGTCGCCCTGGTCGCCGCCGAGCAGCTTGGACTGCTGCTTGAGATGCGCCTGCTTCTCGGCGAAGCTCACGAAGTTCTCAGGGGCGTCCTCGATCTCGAGAATCTCCACCTCATAGGTCAGCTTCTGGCCGGCAAGGGGGTGGTTGAGGTCTACGATGGCCGAGCCGTCCTTGATCTCGATCACCGTGGCCTGCATGGGCGCGCCGTCCTCGCTGTTGGAGAGCGTAAGGCGCTGGCCTGCCGTGACGGAGAACGGAATCTGCTCCAGCGGAATGCGCTGCGTGAACTCGTCCAGGTACTCGCCGTAGGCGTCGTACTCGCTGACCGTGAACTTCTTCTTCTCGCCCACCTCGTTCATGGCGAGGATTTCCTTCTCGAAGCCGTCGACGACCATGTCCATGCCGGTCTGGAATTTCATCGGCTTCTCGGCGGTGGCATAGCCAAAGACCGTTCCGTCCTCGAGCGTGCCCTCATAGGCGAGCGTTACGGTTGATCCAAGTTCCATAGGGTTGGTTCCTTTCTCAGGTGAATGTCGTGGCTGTCTGTGCGGCCCTGCGGGCGAGCTACTTCGCCGCCTCTGCCGCGTAGTCGACGACCGTGACGTCGGCGTTGTCGACGAGCCATTCGGTCGCCTTGGTCTGGCGCGCCATCTTCTGCACGTCAGCCATGCGGTTTGCGTCCTTCCATTTCTGGCGCGTGTCCTCGCCGTCCTCGTTGTCGAACATCTTGTCGATGTCCTCGTCGGTGAGCTGGAGGCCCTTCTCCAAGAACAGCGCTTCCAGGGCGCAGTCGATGGATGCGCGGTGCAGCGCCTCGCGCGAGATGTCGTCTTTCATGGCGTCGCCTTCGACGCTGTTTTGCAGCATCCACTGCTGCAGGTTGGTGCCCTTCTTTTCCAGGTCCTGCATGAACTCGCGCCCGACGTCTTGGCGGATGAAGTCGACGTAATAGTCGGGCACGTCGCCGTCCAGCCGCTGGATGATCTGCTCGATGACGCGGTCGACCTTGATTTTGGGCAGCTCGCGCTGCTTCTGCACGTTGATGTTGCGGCGCATCTGCGCGCGCATGTCCTCGGCGTCCATGCAGCCCACCTTGGCAGCCAGCTCGTCGTCGAGCGGCGGCAGCACCTCGCGGCGGAAGCTCTTGATGTCCACGACGGCGTGCAGCTTGCCTTCGCCGAAGTCGGACGTGCCGTCTGGGTTGGTGGCATCGAAGTCGAATTCCAGCGTGTCGCCGGCCTTGGCGCCCACCACTTGCTCGTCGAACGTGGCAGGCATCGTGCCGGTGCCCAAGCCGATCATGCGGCTGGCTGCCGACAGGCCGCCGATGATCTTGCCCTCGGCGTTGGTGACCGTGAGCGTGGCCATCACGTAGTCGCCGAGCGCGGCTGTATGGCTGCCGTCGTCGATGTTCTCGAACGAGTGGTAGTAGTCCTGCAGCCCGCGCAGGTGCGCGTCCACCTCGGCATCGGTGGCCTCCTCGGGGGGCATCTCGATGGAGACGGGGCCGTAGTCGGCCAGCTTCATGAGCGGAGCCACGGCGCCCGACACGGTGAACGTGAAGGGCCTGCCCTCCTCCAGCGTGGCATCAACGTTGAAGTTGGGCTCTTCGATGAAGATGACGCCGCTCTCGTCGATCACGGGGATGGCCATCTCGTTGATGAGCACCTCTGCAACGCCGCCCATTGCCTGGGCGTGGCCGCCGACGCTCTGCTCGAGCACCGAGCGCGGTACCTTGCCCTTGCGAAATCCCTTGTGCTCGCGCTTCTGGATGTCAGCGAAGAAGCGCTTGGCTGCCTCGTCGACCTCGTCAGCAGAGGCGACGAGCGTGAGCACCATTTCCTGCTTGTCCTCGTCGTGCTCGCGAATCGAATCTGTGATCTGCACTCAGCTCACCCCTACAGCGTGATGAAGTTGTCCGGGAACTGCTTGTTGGCGTTCAGCACGTCGCGCGACGTGTCGCCGTAGCGCAGCCACTCCGTGTCGGTCGCCTTGCGCTTGATCATGGCGTTCTCCATGACCTCCTTGAGCGCCTTCGTCTTGAGGGCGTATTCTTCCATCTGCTCCAAGCGGCCGTCCATTTCGATCTGGCGACGCTTGTAGGCCTTGTCGTCGATGTTGTCGCCGGGGATGATGGCGTAGAAGTCCTCGGCCTCGAGAGTGTAGCCGGCGTGCTGGGCCCAGGCGTCGAGCGCAGCGTCTTCGCGCAGCGACTGGATCGCCCGCTGGCGCGTGTCGGAGCGCAGCTGCTCCTCGGAGATGCCGCGTGCGGCGCAGAACATCTCGATGTCCATGCCCTGGCGGTTGATCATCTCCTCGAGGCGCATGTTGGCGGCGAAGGTCGACTCTTCCACCAGGTCCTCGGGCAGGTCCTCCACCAGGCGCGTGGCCAGCTCAGCGCACACGACGTTCTGGTCGGCCAGCTCTTGGATCTCGCGGTTGTCGCGATACATGTTGTAGCGGATGAAGATCAGCAGCTCTTCGACCGAGTTGAAGTCCTCGCAATGGGTGGCGACCCATGCATCGGTGAGCTTGGCTTCCTCGCCGTCCTTGGCGATGTTGTAGTTGAGCCAGTTGATCGCTTGCTGCTCGATGACGTCCTCGGGAATGCGGACCTCCTCGGCCACGACATACACCGGGTCGTAGGACGTCAGCGTGAACTTAGTCTTTGCCATTGGTAACCTTCCATGCTGTTATAGAAATCCTTGCCGAGTATTGTACAAAACAAAAGCGGTCGCCATTGCTGGCGACCGCAACATTTACTCTGTCGATAGGGGGCTCGGTCGGGGCGCGTCGGCGCATCCGCTGCGCGTGCGCCCCGAGGGGGGCTACATCATGCTGAGCTCTACCTCGCCGGTCCAGCCGGCAGCCTCGAAGTTGGCTTTCAGCTCGTCAGCGGTGATGGTGCCGACGACCACGCCTTCCTCGTCATCGGCATCCTTGGCTCCCCAGAACTCGATGACGTCCGGGTCGGTCTCAGAGGCCATCCAGTAGCCATACAGCCAGTCGCCGTCGCCCGGGTTCTCGTTGATCCAGTAGCAGCTCTCGGGCTCGAACGCATACTCGCCAGCGCCCAGCTCGGGCAGGATGGAGCTGCCGGGCACCTCGAGGTAGCCCTCCATGATGTCGGCGTACTCGTCCTCTACGGAAGTGCCGGTGTCCTCCTCGACGATGGCGGTGCTGGGGGTGGATGCGTAGTCATGCAGCGAGTCGGTGGCGGCAACCATAGCCGGCACCAGAGCGATTGCCGTGATGATGGAGGCGATGATGCTGAGCGCGGCGCCGATGATAGCGCCGATGCCCGATGCCTTCGCGCTCAGCGGCTTGTCCTTGCGCCACACCAGGAACAGGATGAGGCCCACCAGGGGGATGAAGATGCCGAGGACGATCCAGCCCCACGAGCCTGTGGTGGCCGGCTGGGCCGGTGCGGCGGTCTGTACCGGCGCGTACTGCGGCGCCTGCGGCGCGGCCTGCTGAAAGACAGGCGTGGCCGCCTCGGGCTGAGGAGCGGCCTGCGCCGCCTCGGACGCCGTAGCCTCAGCGGCAGCCTGCTCGGGCTGCGGGACGGGCGTTGCCGTTGCGTCGGTGCTGGGGTTTTCGTTGGTGTTGATGTCGTTCTCGGCCATGAGGAACCTTTCCTTGCTACAGGCAAAAAGCGGCGCGACAGGGGCGCCATATGAATAGAAATGGTGGTCGCGGCAGGATTTGAACCTGCGACCTTGTGCTTGTAAGGCACCTGCGCTCCCGCTGCGCCACGCGACCACGTTAGACGCATGGTATCACAACGCCCCTTCGCATGGGGCATGTTTGCGCCAACGCGCCACGAGCATGGAGCGCAAAGGGACGCCTGGGGCGCCTGCGGGCTTTAGAGCCCCTGCGCCGCGCACCAGCTCAAAAGCTCGTCAGGCGCAACGGTGGTGACGCCCAAGAACGGGAAATCCCGCAGGTTGTTCGTAAGTATGATGCCCCGTACGTAGACGGCTGCCTCCAAGAAGGGGCGATCTTTCTCGTCGGGATAGACGATGGCCGGGACGTATTTGGGCACGATTTTGTCCCCAGCCTCTAGCACGATGTCGAGCAATGCCTGTGCCTGTGGCGCCAGGCCACGGCTGACGATGAGACGACGGCTGAGTACGTCGCGATATTCGTCGACAATTTGGGAGCTATAGCACAGCTGCAGGGGCATATCGGGGTCGAGTATCTTGCGCAGCGCTGCACGGTTGGGGCCGTTGCCCTTGAGGAGGGAGGCGACTAAGACGTTGGTGTCTACGATGACGTCTATCATGGCCACAGCTTAGGCGGCGGAGTCATGGGCGCGTTGCTCGCGCATGCGATCGACGTAGGATACGATATCGTCGATAGTGGGCTCAGGCGCGCCATACGAGGCAGCCTGTTCGTCGGCTGACTGCATGACTGCGTCGAATCGATCGAGCAGCGCTTTGTCCCGCTCCAGCTCTTCGTCGAGAAAACGCCGTACTGCCTCAGAGATGGTCGTCTGTTTGGCGCTGTACATGCGCGTGAGGCTCGCCTTCTTGTCGGCGTCGATTCTCACCCGGACGACTTCGTTCATGCTGCTTGCGCTCATCGCGGTCACCTCTTTGTAGCTACAATAATGGCTACATTGTAGCATCATTTTCGAGCGAGCATGTTGAGCGATCAAAGATGCTGCGCCTTTGTTGTTTTTGCTGCGTTGTGGTGCGGTTGGGGTGGTTGCTGTTTGCGTCGCTCCTGTCGTGCGGAGGCGTGATCTCGGGCGTGTCGTTTGGAGCGCCCCGATTGTACGCGCGGGATGGGCCCCCTTGTGCGACCTCGCGGGTAACTTTGCAAAGTAACCGCAAAGCTCGGGGGGTCGGGCGCTCGACCGGGGTAAGTGCAACGGATCAGGGCCTGGATTTGCCTCTTGAAGACCCGGACTGGGAGAGAAGATGCCGTTCGAGAGGGCGTTGCGCTTAGTTTCGGGCATGCTCGCGCAAGGGCCCGAAGGGGCCCTTTCCGCGGTAAGCGCAACGGCTATGTCGGACTCAGGGCCTTACAGGAAGCGCAGCGGTCCTTCCCCCCTTCTGTCCCTCTCGACGTTGAGGACGATGGGGCGAAGCGCGAGCCTGTCCCCGGGCACCTCCTCCACGCCGTAGGCGTCCAGGAGCTCGCGCCCCGCTTCTCCGAACATCGCCTTGAACAAGGCCGTCGGGCTCGCTCCGCACAGGGACGCGCGCGGGCTCGAGTTCACGTGGCTCATGCACACGGCCATGTCGCGCTCGACGAGCTCGTCGAAGCTCACCGACCCCTTCGGCAGGAGCTGCCTGAGCTCGGAGTGGTTCTTCTCGCAGGCTCCCTTCTGCTCGCTCGCGCGCACGTCGACGCTCCTATGGTCTGTCAAGCTCCTCTCAAAGCATGTCCGCATCACTCAAGTGCGAGCGGCATGATTTCTGCTCGACTAGCCGCCAGCCTCTCCAGAGCCTGCAGGTAGTGCTTCTCAAGGAGGGGTGACCGCTTCTTCCCTAGTTCGACCTCACTGATTTTCGAGCGCGACACCGAGAGGACCTGCGCAGCTTGTGCCTGGGTCATCCCAAGCTCTCTTCTTAGCCCTCGGAGCTCAGATCCCATGCTCTTGGGAACGTCCTTGGGGTCCATGAGGGCGCGGTAGACCTCGTTGGCGACGTACCTCTTCAGGCACCGTATCGCCTCCCGCTTCGATTTTCCCTCGGATCTGCGCCTCTCCATGTAGGCCTTCGTACGCTCGTCGTTCTTCGTCCTGGACAGCACTATCCTGTGCAGCGCGCAGTTCGCCCGGCGGTTGCCGCCTCGGTTGAGCCTATGCCTGCGCACTTTCCCGCTAGACGCTTCGATCGGAGAGGCGCCGCAGAGCGCCGCGAAGGAGTCCTTGTTGCGCATCCTCTCAGGGTTGTCCCCGGCGGCAACGGCGAGCTCGGCAGCTGTGATCGCCCCGCAACCGTTGATCGCGAGCAGGGCGGGGGCGTTCTCCTCGACGAGGCGCAGGATGCGCGTCTCGGCATCCTGCGCCTGGCCGCGGGACTCCGCCCACATGGAGGCCAACCCCCGAAGGGAGGCGCGCAACGGCTCGCTGCAGGCTGCCACGTCGTCTCGCATTCCTGCCAGCGATTCCATCATGGCTTCAGTTCCCATGTCGGCGAACATCGCCCTCACGCGGTCGGGTGAGGATGTGAGCAGTCCTTTCGCCGCGTTTGCTGCGGCCGTGGTCGTTTTGACGGCGAGCCGCCTCGACACCATCAGGCATCGGACCGACTCCACCCATCCGTCCGCGGCCTTGGGAACAGACGTGTGCCTGCCGGCTGCGGCGGCCCGAGCGGCCCGCTCAGCATCTCCCAGGTCATGCTTGCCGAGCCTGCCCCTCCCGCGCTTCCTCTCCGGATGGAGGACCTCCACGACGCTGAACCCCATCCGCGACAGGTGCCTCGCGAGGCCGGCCCCGTACGTCATCGTGCACTCGACTCCCACGACGGCGCATCTCGCCGGGTCGCCTATGGCCTCTGCTATGCCGGAGTACCCCTCCTCCGTTGCCGGGAAGACGCCTTCGAACGCCTTGCGCCCCCACCCGTCCAGAACGCAAAGCGCATGTGCGTCTTTGTGTGTGTCGACGCCCGCTGTCACGGGCATCCTGCTGTCATGCATCTCCACCTCCGGTCTCGTCGCGCGGATGGTACGCCGTCCCCGAGGCTGCGCAGGCAGTGCACTGACGGGAGCGCTACAATACGGTCGTCGTTCGCCGCGTCGGTGCGCTCGTGCCCCTATTAGGCCATGGGCTGCCTCGCGTCGGGCGGGAGCAGCCGCAGGACAGGTCGACGTGAGGTCAGCCCTTCCAGGGCGGCAGCAGTAGAATGGGTCACTGCGGCAGCTCCCTTCGAGACGCCCGTAGCCGTCGGGCGGACTTCCGGACATCACATGCTTATTATCAGTGCAGTAGAAGGTGACGTCCGCCCCCTCGCCCCAGGCCTGGGGCCTCACGACGGCCACGAGGCCGGGGCGCCCGCAGTCGCCGCCGCATCCGTGGCAGCCGTCCCCGAGGGAGTCCCTGTCGACCACGTAGGCGTCCGCCTCTTCGAGTCCGAGCGACTTCATGGCGGCGGTCCTGCGATGCTCGGCGACGAGCTGGCAGGCCTCGCCGTCGGCCACGACGATGAGCGGCGTGATATGCCCGTTCACCTCGATGTTGCGGGCGAGCCCCGAGGCATCGCCCAGTCCGAAACGGTATTTGCAAGTAGTATACGTGTCGCAAAAATGGCATAGTTTTTGTGACATGGAAGGAAGACAGGATGACAAGGCGTAGGACGATAGAGGAGCTGCTTTTCGAAGCGCAGCCGGGAGATGTCTTCGTGCCGGCAGATTTTGCCGAGACCGGCTCAGCAGACTCTGTTCGCAAGGCATTGTCTCGATTGGTGAGCGCTGGTAAGCTGGAGTGACCGATAAGATGGCTTTGTCGAAAACCGCGACGGAGCGGTTTTTTAGATAAAGAGGTTCCCGCTAGCCCTGACGAGCAAGATGCGTTCGTAAGCCAAATCAACGAGAGTGCTGGTACGTTCCTTCGCGAAAGCCTGTTGCCCGAGATGCGTGCATATCTTGCCGAGCAAAAGATTTCGGATGCATCTTTGCATATCGACGAAGACGACCCTCAAACGCTTCGATTCTTCTATCCCCAGTTCTTCGCAGATGATTCTATTCTGCAGGAGATTCGTTTGGCGTCCAGGTGCCTTAGCCGCCTGGACGCCAACGTGCTTTACCTTCGGGGGCAAGTACACCGCAGGAGGAGCGAGGTGGCCGAGGCAAAACGACAGGGCGGCGGCGCTTGATGCGACAGCACAGGGGACGGTTCCCTGTGCTGTCTGTCATCCCGGCAATCGCGCGCCCGACGCGCCCCGTCGCTCCTGCTACGAAAACCTTCGTCGCTCTCTCTTTAGAACTTCTCCGCCAGGGCGGCTGCCTGCTCGCATCCGTCGGTCTTGTCCACCGCGCCCTCTTCCAGAACTCCTGGCACGAGCACCTTGCCGACCACCTCCCACTTAAGGAGCGCGGCGATGCGGTCGAGAGGCTCGCTGATGCCGTCCATGACGTCCAGCTCGTCCTCCTCGCAGCAACAGATAAGCCCGCACTTCTTCCCCTTGATGTCCTTTTCAGCCACGCAGAATGAATACATCTTGTCGATGACGTTTTTGATCTGTCCGGGGAACGAGTACCAGTAGGTCGGGCATGCGATGACGATGCCGTCGGCATCCAGGATGTCAGGCGCGATGGTGTTGAAGTCGTCGTCGTAGGTGCACGCCTTGCCGCTCTTGAAGCAGGTCTCGCAGGCATGGCAGCCGCCCACGTTCGAGGCCGCGGCGTCGAAGACTACCACGGTGGCGCCGCCCTCCTCGGCCCTCGCCTTGAACGACTCGACCATGCGGGCGGTGTTGCCCCGTTTGCGCGGGCTCCCGTTGATGACGACGATCTTGCTTGCCATGTCCCGTCCCTTCTCTTTGCTTGGTGGTTGATGTACCCTATGAAACCATCTTGAGAAGAAAATTCAAGTACGAACTTTCAGGAAAGGTACTATCTTGAAGGAAAGCATAAGCGCCATGCAGCCTTCTGCTCCCATCGAGGAGGCCCGGTTCGAGAACACGGGGTACAGCTACACGCTCTCGCTCATTTCCGGAAAGCACAAGATGGTCATCCTCTACTGCCTCATGGAGTACCAGCCGGTGCGATTCAACGAGATGAAGCGCTATCTTGGCAGGATCTCCGACAAGACGCTCTCCCAGAACCTAAGGGAGCTCGAGGCGGACGACCTCGTGCGCCGCGAGGCCTATCCGCAAATACCGCCCAAGGTGGAATACTCGCTCACCGAGCGGGGAGCATCCCTCATGGAGGTGCTGGACCAGCTCTGCCTCTGGGGCGAGGCGAACCGGCGGTGAGCGCCGGCTGCCCCGTCTTCCGTCTGCCACTGCAAAGAACTTCGCCAGCCTCCATCTACCCGCAACGCGCTGAGTCAAATTGCTGTTCTTGCCTCAGGCGCAAAAGAAGATGTCGCATGTTCTCGCCGAGTCGGTGCGCTGTGGCGATGCCCTCGTCATCGCTCATCACATCCCCGGGCATCTGCCCGTAAGCGATGGGCCAGTAAGACGAGCCCACCATGTACATATCCTGGATGAGGAAGAGGTTCGCCAGCGTGTCGAGGGCGCTCAGGGCGCCCCCGCGCCGCGCCACGGTAAGGGCGGCGCCGACCTTGCGGCTGAGCAGCTGCGAGCCCTTGTTCATGTCGCAGACCACGCCGATCCGCTCCAGGACCGCTTGCATGTTGGCGGACACGTTTCCCGCATACACCGGCGACGCCAAGATGATGCCGTCTGCGGCCTTCATCTTCTCGAAGATGTCGAAGAAGCCGTCGTCAGTGAACCGACAGTTGTTCTTTCCGCCGCATCCCCAGCAGGCACGGCAGCCGTGGATGTCGCAACCGCCGAGCTGGACGAGCTCGCATTCGATGCCGTCGCCTTGCAGCTCGGAGAAGACGGCCTCCACCAGCATGGCCGCGTTGCCGTCCTGGCGAGCGCTTGAGTTTATCGCGAGAACCTTCATGATGCCTCCCTGGCAGCCTGCGCTTATTCGTAGAGCTCTGCAGCGCGCTCCAGCTGATGGATGATGTCGATCTGCTGCGGGCACATCGTCTCGCAGAGCCCGCACTGGATGCACGAGCTGGCCTTGCCTTCGGCCGCCTGCCAGCTGTAGAGGTCTCTGGCGAAGGCGAGGTCTCCCGTTATGTCTCCCAGGTTCAGCAACTCCATGATTTGGGGGATCTGAACGTTCGAGGGACATCCCTTCACGCAGTAGTTGCAAGCGGTGCAGGGGATTCCCGCCAAGGAGCGCAGGATGCCCACGGCTTTATCGAGCGCTGCCTTTTCCTCAGAATCGAACGGCGCGTTCGCAGCGTAGCTCGCTACGTTCTCGCGCGCCTGCTCGAGCGTGGACATGCCGGACAGTACCGCAAGCACGTTCGGGAGGTTCCAGCAGAAGCGGTAGGCCCACTGGGCTTGGCTGGCTTCGGGGTTTGCCGCCGCAAGCGCCTCTGCCGCGACCTCGGGCAAGTTGCAGGGCCTGCCGCCGCGTGCCGGCTCCATGATGACTGCCGGCTTTCCATGGGCCGCTGCCACCTCCATGAGACGGGCCGCCTCGTTGTGCGGGTCGCCCCAGTCCAGGTAGTTCACCTGCAGCTGCACGAAGTCCACCTCGGGGTGTGTGGTGAGCAGCTCTTCTAGGCAAGCCGCATCGTCGTGCATGGAGAAGCCGACGAAGCGGATCTTGCCCGCGGCCTTCTGCTCTTGGGCGAACTCCCACATGCCGTACTCGTCGAACTTGGCCGTGCGCTTGCCGCCCACGTTGTGCAGCAGGTAGTAGTCCACGTAGTCGGTGCCCATGCGCTCAAGAGAGACGTCCAGACACTTCTTCGCCGAGTCGGCATCGGGCATGGCCCAAGCCAAGCATTTGGTTGCAAGCGTGAACGAATCTCGCGGATAGCGTGCAACGAGGGCTTCGCCGAGCGCGGTCTCGGAGGCGCCGTCGTGGTAGACGAAGGCAGTGTCGAAATAGGTGTTGCCCGCCCCCATGAAGACGTCCACCATCTGCTTGAACTGCTCGATGTCGATACTGGCTTGATCGCTTTCGTCGAGCAAGGGCAGCCGCATGCAGCCGAACCCCATCTTCGACGCGGGAATGAGGGGCATGTCCATGGATCGCTCCCTTCCAATCGGTCACAGGTTATCTTCCCCATGATAATCAGGAGATAGAAACATATCCAATTCCTATGCTGCATGCTAGTCCATACCGATCAGGTATCTGCTCATCGACGAAATCCGGTACGCAGTCATCCGCAAGCGTCGCCTATCGAGCCGCGTCTCCCATCGTATCGCGCACCGCCTCCAAGAATGCTTCTGCTGCCCGCGTCAGCCTGCGCTGCCTGCTCCAGACCAGGAACAGGTGCGCATCCAGATGAGGTGCGAGGGGGCGGAACGCGAGGCCGCTCCCTTTAGAGGCGTCCACGATCCCGTCGAGCGCCACTGCGTAGCCAAGCCCTTCCCTGGCGAACCGGGACGCGTTGTAGGCGAGGTCGTAAGTGGCGACGACATTGAGCGATTCCCGCTTGTCCTTGAACCATGCCATGAGGTCGCTTCCCATAGAGGCGCGGTGAGGCAAGAGGAGCGGCCCGTTCGCCAAGTCTTCAGGCGTCACGCGGCTCCGCGCGGCCAAGGCAGCATCTTCGGCCATGAGCACGCCCCAGGTGTCCTTTGCCGGCATCTCGATGAAGCCGTAGTCCGCATTGTCGATGCTCGATGTCACCAGAAGCCCTATGTCTGCCGCACCGCGATCGAGCCTGTCTGCGACGAAGTCCCCGTCGCCGCTGAGGAGACGGTATGTGATGCCCGGGTGGGATGGCTGAAGCTCCTTCGCCGCTTTCGCCAGGAACGCTACCGCATCGCTCTCTCCGCAGGCGATGCGCACCTCGCCCATCACGTTGGAGGCCTCGGATGCCATGTCGCTTTTGATCTGCCCAACGAGGTCAACCAACTCCTGGGCTCGTTCCTTGAGGCGCGCCCCCTCCTCGGTCAGCGCCACGCCCTTCCCGCCACGGTCGAAGAGCGCAACGCCAAGCTCCGCCTCCAGATCCCTCATCTGCCGGGAGAGCGGCGGCTGGGTCATGTGAAGGCGCTCGGCGGCCTTCGTGAAGCTGCCCTCCTGGGCGATCGCCAAGAAATATTGCATGGTTCGTATGTCCATCCGCCCTCCTCGTGTCTTCCCGGAAAAGTATATCGAATAGGTATATCACAATATATCGAATATGAATTTGATATGTAAAGGCATCCGGCGTATCTTCCTTTAAGGCAAAGATCGCCTAGGAGGTTCATGCCGATGATCACGAGACGGAAGTTCATAGGGCTTGCGGGAGCAACGGCGCTGCTTGCGCTGTCAGGTTGCTCCACAGCCGGGACGAATCCAAGCGACGACGCGATACCGGAACCCGAACCAGAGAGCACCGCCAATGCGGCGGAAAACGAGCGAAGCGCAAAAGGAGACGATGCCATGGCGCGGTCTACGCTCATCGCCTATTTCTCCTGCACCGGCACGACGGAGAGGATCGCGGGCATCATCGAGGAAGCCACGGGGGCGGGCACGTTCCGGATCGTCCCACAACAGCCCTACACAGAAGCCGACCTTGCCTATTACACGGGAGGCAGAGCCGACCAAGAGCAGAACGACCCGAGCGCGCGCCCGGCTATCACGGGACGCATCGAGGACATGGCCGACTGCGACACCATCATCCTGGGCTATCCCATCTGGCACGGGCAGGCGCCGCGCATCATAGACACGTTCCTCGAATCCTACGACCTTGCCGGGAAGGCCGTCCTGCCATTCTGCACCTCTCACTCAAGCGGGCTTGGGTCGAGCGCGAGCAGCCTGCACGCGCTCGCGCCTGAGGCGCGTTGGCTCGAAGGTCGCAGGTTCGGCGCCGATGCGAGCTCGGCTGAGGTGGAAGACTGGCTTGCTGCGTCCGACATCGCGGTCGCGGGAGCGACTAGCGTGCCCGCTTCCTTCGATTTGAAAACCCGCCAAGTTACGCTGAACGATGGCCTGGCGATGCCAACGAATGGCCTTGGCACCTATAGCCTAAAGGGACAGACCTGCACAGACTCGATCGCGGCGGCCCTGGCTGCCGGCGTGCGCCTTATCGATACGGCGTATATGTATGGCAATGAGGCGGAGGTCGGCCGCGCCATCCGCGAATCCGACGTGCCCCGCGACGAGGTGTTCGTGATTACGAAGCTCTACCCTAGCCAGTTCGCCAACGCCGCGGCTGCCATCGACGAGGCTCTGGCGAAGCTGGACATCGGATATGTGGACATGATGCTCCTGCACCACCCGGGTGCAGGTCAGGTTGAGGCCTACCAAGCCATGGAGGCGGCGCGTTCCGAGGGCCGCATCCGCTCGCTCGGGCTGTCATGCTTCTACGTGGACGAGCTGCGCGACTTCCTGCCGCGCGTGTCGGTCATGCCCGCGCTCGTCCAGAACGAGATGCACCCCTACTATCAGGACAGCGACGTCGTTGACTTCATCCATGGCCAGGACATTGTGCTTCAAGCCTGGTACCCGCTGGGTGGGCGCGGACACAACGCCGAATTGTTGTCCGACCCTACGCTTGCGGCCATCGCAGCCGACCACGGGGTCTCCATACCGCAGGTCATCCTGCGATGGAACCTCCAGCGCGGCGTCGTGGTGATCCCCGGATCGAGCAACCCCGCCCATATCCGCGAGGACGCGAGCGTGTACGACTTCGAGTTGAGCGACGCCGAGATGGCCCGCATTGCGGCGCTGAATCGCGACGAGAAGCACGACTGGTACTAGAGACTTCGGGAGGACGGGCCATGAACGAGCAGGAATACCTGGAGCACCTTCTGGCGGGAGAAGCGGTTGAAGCTGGAAGCGATATGCACCTCATGATGCACGACTTGAGCCAAGAGGCTATCCGCATCTGCATGGAGATCAATGGCCGCTACCACGCGCCTGATGAGCTGAAGGCGCTCATGGAGGAGCTGACGGGGCGTCCAATCCCGGAAGGGTTCGCCCTGTTCCCGCCGTTCAACGCCGACTGCGGGAGGAACATCCATCTTGGGAAAGGCGTGTTCATAAACAGCGGCTGCAAGTTCCAGGACCAGGGCGGCATCTTCATCGGGGATCGGTGCCTCGTCGGGCACAACGTCGTCATAGCCACCCTCAACCACCATATGAATCCCGCGCGGCGCGGCGGCATGACGCCGAAGCCGGTGCGACTGGGCAGCGACGTTTGGGTGGGCTCGGGCGCCATACTGCTTCCAGGCGTCACCGTGGGCGACGGCGCTATCGTGGCTGCAGGAGCCGTGGTCACCAAGGACGTGGAGCCGCGCACGGTGGTCGGCGGCAACCCGGCACGATGCATCAAGCAAATCAAATAGCGTTTTGATCCAATTCGGCAGATTTGCCAAATATGCCTTCCGATTAGTATTGAAGATCAATGCAGCTTAGGCCTTATGATGTTCCCGGAATGCGCTGAGTACCTGCCCGTTTCGGAGGAACAGGGGTCGGTTCCGCGTTCCGCTTGTTATGATTCGTATGGCAAGGGCATTCAGTCGCCCCGAAAAGCGAGGGGTTTGCGAGGGGCTCGAGGCGAAAGCTTTCATGCCGCAGGGGCGGTCTGGCGCCTAGAGGTCTCGGGTGTCCGGCAAAGGCGAGCAGCCGCCAGCACGGTCGCGGCGTGCCCGCGGCGATCGTCGGCCATGGGCCCATGGCCAGCCAGAAGGCGGCGAGGCGCTATGCGGAGTTTTCGCCGGCCTTGGGCTTGCCGCATTCGCGCTTGGCCTTGCCGGCGGCTGCGAGCTTGGCGGGAAAAGTGACGGCAGGACCGATGGGATGTCCGCTTTGGCCGAGGCGGACGACCTTTGCGCGGTGCTTGACCGCGTGAGGCGGCTTCCGTATGTGGACGGATCGAGGGTCTTCTCGATGGGCTGCGGCCAGGGAGGTTCGGCGTCTGCTCCTGTTGCGGCAAAGGGGCCGACTGGAGTGGCCGGCTTGGCGATGTCTTGTCCCGCGCCGTGCGTTCCCGATGGCGCTCGCAGGGGAAAGACGCTGCTTGCGCGCTTCGACCCGCCCAAGGACATCGGGGCCTGCGCAGGCCCTGTCCCTATGGCTCGCGGAGCAAAGGATGAGGCCGTGGCCGCTCGCCATGACGAGGAGGCCTATCGGCGACGCGGCGAGCGCTGCGGTTCTGCCGATGGTCGACGGAGGCGGGCGCGGCTTTGTTGGCGGATGCGATGAGGAGGCGCTAGAGGCGTTCGAGGCTTTCGTGCGAGAGAGCGCCAGGGATTGAGCGGAGGTGCAGGCGAGCGCGCGAACGCAGAGCCCGGCCTAGAGGCGGCTCTGTGCGCCAGGTCAAAGTGGAACGCAGAACCGACCCCCGTTCCGCCTCATTCTTCAATAGCGCAGCATCCTCGACGGCCGCTCGCTCTTTACTGCTTCTCTCCTCGTTTTCACCTGCTCTATAATGTCGTCATCATCAAACGAAAGCCGCACGCGATGTCGCCGAAAAGATTCCTTATCATTCTCTTTTGGATTGCCGTCATAGCGATGCCTGCAGTCACCTGCCTCGTCGCCATCGCACAATTTCCGGCGAATGTCGAAATTCCCATGCATTGGAGCATGCAGGGTGATATTGACCGCTATGGCATGCCGTGGGAAATGTTTCCCATTTCGCTTGTTATGACCGGCTGCAATGTATTGCTTGCGCTTAGCTATGTATTCAGCAACAAGCTGTACGATCTTGGTCTTGTCCATGGCATAAGCCGTAAAGCGACACGTCCGTTTCTCTGCGGAACTGCCGTCTTCATGGTTCTTGTCTGGATAGGAATACTTGCTTTCTGGCTCCATCAGGTAAGCCAGGCACCACTTTAATCATTCAGCGGCAATTGAGAGTTCCTCCTTTTCTGCATCAAGACATTCTGCGCCTTGCGAGGCATGGAATCCTATGGAGTGCGACGGGCGGCGAATGCCATTGCCCTCACTCCCAGTTCAGCGGCACATGTAAAGACCTTTTGACGCTTCGATCAGCTCCCGATACATCAATGTAAAGCTATCTTGGCAGAACACAGGGGACGGTTCTATGTGTTAGCCGTTTTCACCCATGAGCGCCACGGCCTCGAAGTCCAGGTTCACGGCGTCCGTCGGCACCAGCTTCGTGCCGCGCACGTAGGACTCGGCCCTCGCCTTGGGGATGTCGGCGCTCACGGCGGCGTCTGCGACCGGCACGCCCAGGGAGAGCATGGTCTGGATGCCGCGCCCGCGCTCGGCCTCGGTCAGCTCGCGGCGGTGGTTGTTCTCCGCGTTGAGGATCTGCGCGATACGGGCGTCGTCCCAGCCGTCCATCACGTAGGCGTCGGCCTCAACGAGCCCGAGGCTGCGCATGACGGCGGTCCTGCGATGCCCGGCGACGATCTGGTGGGCCTCGCCGTCGGCCACCACGATGAGCGGCGCGATCTGCCCGTTCACCTCGATGCTGCGGGCGAGCCCCGAGACGTCGCCCAGCTCCTTGCGGTTCTGGTAGCCGCTCTCGGCGCATCGGGAGAGCGGGATCTTGGTCGCTTCCATCTTTCAGACCTCCTTTAGCCTTGTCGGCTCGCCCCCTTCGGGCTCGCCTTGTGGCACGTGTCCCGCACGGCGGCGGCGCGGGCGCAAGGGAGGAGAGCGAAACCCGCCAGGGCTTGAGTTTTCGGGAGGCCTTGGAGGGTCGTTCGGCCGCCTGAAAAGTTTTCGCGGCCCTTGCGGCCGGGCCGGCGCCGTGCGAACGTGCGGGCTCAAGGCGACCGGGGGGCGCAGGCGCGGAAAGGGGGTCTGATGGCGCGGCTTGGGTCCCGCCATTGCGTCGATGTCCCGCTTTCGGGAACCCATGGCTTCGAGGCGATGACGCGGCGGGTAGAATGGAAGCATGGAGAAAACGGACAGAACATATATCGCGTGGGGCCTGAACGACGGCGCCCACGAGGCGCGGAACCTCAAGCCTATGCTCACGCCCGAGGAGCAGGTGGAGCTGCTGAAAGCCAAGGGCGTCACGTTCGAGCGTTGCGACGAGGCGAAGGCTACGGAGGCGTTGGCTCGCAGAGGAACGTTCCTGCATCTGACAGCTTGCAGGAGGCTGTTCCAGAGGTTCGCGGACGGCCCGGATGA
>CAJUFC010000049.1 GCA_910585565.1 uncultured Eggerthellaceae bacterium
AGCGCGACACATACTTTACGTAGGGCGTTTTGGCCGCCCGAACTCACGCTCGCGGAGACCTCTTCCTTCCCGGGCGGGAGGCGCTGCTTGGTAGGCGCGCGTTTCCTGCCTCACGAGGTCGCAGAAGCGAGAAGCGGCCGGGGCCGCCGGCAAGCCTGTCCCGTGCGAGCCTTGCAGGCTCCCCGCACGCAGGACAGGGCGCATGCAGGAGCGCCGCTTAATGGTGCGCGGTGCTCCTGCGACAATGCGCCTGGCCCCAGGCTGGTGCCAAACTCCATTTGAACGGTTTCTGCCGGCGCTGCTATAGCAGCCATTTCCATGCGGGGACTATGTTGACGACGCCGTGAGCGGTCTCGTAGCTGTCTTCTTCGTCGAGCGTGACAATCCATGACTGCTCGGCATTGAAGCGCTCCATCGCCTTTTCGAGGGCGGAGAGCTCGCGTTTCCTCGTGCGGGGGTCTTCCAGAGAGGTCGATACCTGCACGAGCTGCACGGGCTCGAAGGCAAGGGCGTCGCCGATGACGAAGTCTATCTCTTGGCGGCTGGGGCCGTCGCCCACGAAGGCCCGCGCAATGGCTCCAGACCGCGCTGACGGGGGGTTTCGTCTCAGCTTGTCGAACACGGTCGTTTCCAGCTTTTGGCCCTCATCGGTGCTGGGGGCGGGGGAGAACGCCGAGAACAGGGCCGGGTCGGCCGCATAGACTTTCGCGGGCGAGCGGGCATTGTCTGCGAGGGCGACCGTCGTGTTCTTCACGGTGAACAACAGGTATGACTCCTCGTAGTAGGAAAGCAGCTGGGCCATGGTCTCGCGGCTCATGGATATGCCTCGGCTCTTGAACTCGTTGTGCGCCTTACTCATGGAGAGCTCTCGCGCTGAGGAGGCCATGCAGCGGGCGAGGAAGACGGCTGCAGCCCGCGGATTCGGCACAGCGTAGCGTTCGATGATATCGTAGTTCACCGTTCGGTTCGCGTATTCTTGCAGCAGTTGCGTGGCGTCGGACGAGTCGAGGCTCTGGGCTGGGATGAAGCCTCCCTGGCGCAGATAGCTGCCAAGAGCGTTGCGTAGCTTGGCTCGATCGGATTCCGTGAATGCCAGCGTGCGCGCATCGGTGCCGCTGTCTGGCAGGGCGACACCATAATCGTGATAGCGGACGTATTCGGCAAAGCTCATAGGGAAAAGCTCCCGGGAGAGGGCGCGGCCCCTAAATTCGCTTGCAAGTTGCAGCGAGAGCATCTTGGAAGACGATCCCGTCACATAGATGGTCGCCGGCTGGGTGTCGACCATGCGGCGCATGAAGGCGCCCCAGTCGGGGACCTCTTGTATCTCATCGAAAAAGAAGAAGGCCCCCGTGGTTTTCGCCTGGGGGTTGCGGGCATAGAAGCTTTCGACCACATCGTCGAGCACGGTGGTTTCGTAGGGCTTAAGACGCTCGTCATCGAAGTTGAAGTACAGGATGGACGCAAGATCGTACCCCATGCGCAGGATGCGATGCATCTCTTGGTAGAGCCGATAGGTCTTGCCGCAACGGCGTACCCCCACGATGACGTTTACGAGATTGGAACGCCTTGGCTCCTGCACGGCACCCAGAGAAAGGTCGCGTTCGAACACTGCGGGAACTTCTAGCTCGTAGAATTCGGCGAGCTTTTCGACGACGATGGCGTGATAGCGTGATCTCATGGATATCTTCCAATCTTGACGTCAGTAGCGACAAGATATTATAAATCTTGCCGTCACTGGCGACAAGATTGTATAAAAACTTGTCGCTACTGACGGCAAGATCGTATGGCTTGCGGGCATGGAGAAAGCCCCCGCCGGCGATGGGGCCGACGGGGGCTTTTGGGTTTGGGGTGGTCGTCTGGCGCTCTGTGCCTGGCGGCGTCTGCCGTCTTGCGCCTGCGCGAGGGGCGCCAGCGCACGCCAGCGCGGTTGCCCTTACAGCTCGGGAAGCGACGCGGCGGCGACGGATTGACCTACGCGGCGCATCTTCTCGTCAGGCATGGTGACGTTGATCTTGGCGGCCAGCTCGGGATACTCCTCGGCCAGCACGCGGTTGCACTCGCTCACGATGAGGTCGCCGCCCACGCCGGAGGTGACGCGCCCCAGCACCAGTAGCGTCGCAATCTCGTAGAACTCGCTGTACAGCACCAGCGTATGGGCCAGATAGACGCCGATGGAGCGGAAGATGTCGAGCGCGCCGGCGTGCCCCTCGGCAGCCAGCCCTTGCACGACCTTGAGCTTCTCGGCAGGCGTGAGCGCCGGGTCCAGCTCGATGCCAGCCTTGGGGGCCAGCTTGATGACGCAGTCCTGGCTGAAGTACTTGCAGCCCACGCCCAGGTCTCCCGACCACTCGTCTTGCAGCGCGCACGGAGACAGGTCGACCGGCGCGAAGGCCAGCTCGTTGATCCAGCCGAGCACGTTTTGGTCGGCGTCAACATAGCCCACGGCCTCGGAAGTGCCCATGGCGATGCCGAGGATGTTGCCCTCGCCGGTAGACATGGCACCCGCAAGCGCCGTCACGTCGCCGTCGTTGGCCACGACGAGCGGCACATCCCCGA
>CAJUFC010000050.1 GCA_910585565.1 uncultured Eggerthellaceae bacterium
CGATACAGCACCGTAAATCCGCCTCGATTGTTCTGCCACGCCGCACCCTGGCGCACGCCGCGCGGCGAAACGGCTATGCCCCGCATCCGAGAAGAAGCATTGTGGACGCAAGGACCCGACAGCTTCACCCATGGCGGAGCCTCTTTGCTTTCTTTTGTCCCGAATGCCAGCACGAAGCGCTTCATGGCCTTTACGTACGCTTTTACGTACGATATGATTACCCCACGGCGAACAAAGGAGCACACCGTGACTTCTATTACCGCAACCGCCTTCAGGCAAAATATCTATCGAACCATAGACCAAGTCAATGCGAACTGCGCCCCCATCACGATCACCAACACCAGAGGAAAAGGAGCGGTGCTCATTGGAGAGGACGACTGGGCAGCAATCGAGGAAACGCTCTACCTAGCCAGCATCCCCGACATGGTCGAATCCCTCCAAGTCGGCAGAAAGGCAAGCTTAGACGAGTGCGTGACCGAGGATAGCCTTGAGTGGTGAGCATGTACCAGGTAGTTTTCACGAAGCAAGCCGCTAAAGATGCAAAGAAGCTCAAAGCTGCAGGCCTCGACGGCAAAGCGAAGCAGCTCATAGAGATAATCAAGCGCAATCCTTTTGAAAGACCGCCCTCTTACGAAGCGCTCGTAGGCAATCTCGCGGGCCTGTATTCCCGCAGAATCAACCTCCAGCATCGCCTCGTTTACGAGGTCGTCCTCGCAGCTTCTCAAAATCACGACAGCGTTTATGAAGGCACCGTAAAGGTGTTACGCATGTGGTCGCATTACGAAAGACTCTAGCCGACCCATCGAGCACGTCGACATCCCTGATAGCCGACCCATCTCCCCAAGATGCATCCGCTCAGTCACCTCCCAGGCGGGGCGGTGTGGTAGTATGGCTGGCCCTTGTGTTGTCGTACGGCGGAAAGGAGCCGGTCGTGGATGTCGATATCGAATCATGGATGCACGAGCTCGTCGAGAAGCTGCGCGATAGCTTCAAAGACCGTCTCGCGTTGGTGGGGTTGCAGGGAAGCCGGGCACGCGGGGAGGCACGCGACGGGAGCGATATCGATGCGGTCGTTTTGGTGGACAACCTCTCATGCGACGACCTGGCCGCGTACAAAGCAGTCATCGCATCGATGCCCTGCGCGGACATCGCCTGCGGATTCATCAGCTCGCTCGACCTTCTTGCGCACTGGCCGCGCTACGATGCGTTCAACCTGGTCAAGGACACGCGCGTCTACCACGGATCATTCGACTTCATGGATACGAATTTCACTCACGAGGAGGCGTTGCTCTCGGCGAAGACCGGAGCTTCGGCCATATATCATGCCACCGTGCATGCCCTGGTCTTTGACGAAGACAGCCTCGCGCCTACGCTTGACGCATGCGTCAAGTCGTCGTTCTTCGTGATGCGCGCGCTGCGCTATGCAGATGGCAAGCCCTACCCAGCAAGCAGGGCGGCGCTGCGAGAAGATGCGAGCGCAGACGAGCTGGCTCTCCTTGACGCCCATGACGGCTCAGCGCCTGCGCATGAAGCCCTTGCACAGCTGTTGATCTCGTGGAGCGAAGGCGTGCTCACGGGCCAGTAAGCTGTCGCAGAGCGGGTGCCAAGGTGCTTGCAGGCACGACTCATGCCTGCGCCGCGCATCAGCCCCTTGCGCCCCCTACAGTCCGAGCTCGTCTTCGCCCCACTGCTTCATGGCAAGCAGGATGGGCACGAAGCTCTCGCCCCGCCGAGTCAGCGAATACTCCACGCGCGGGGGCACCTCGCCAAAGTCTCGCCGCTTGAGAAAGCCATCGGTCACCAGCTCCTTCAGCTGCTTTGAGAGCGTGGATTCGGAGATGTTTCCTACGCAACGCCTGAGCTGTCCGAAATGACGAACATCCTTGAGCGCGACATAGAACAGAATCTCGATCTTCCACTTCCCGCCTATCATGCGCTGCAGGGTGGAAACCGCCTTGCAGCGCTCCACCTCCTCGCCCTGCCTTTGCGCCATGCGCCGCCTCCTTGCATACTCCAAAAAAAGACAGTACTTCTCATTTGATAGCAACCTTTGCATGATGGTACCAAAGCACGCTGCCAACGAGTTGTTGGCCAAACGAACGGAGGCTCCATGCACTACACCGGAACCATCTGGAGGCCGCCCTACGAAGCAGGCTCGCTCATCATCGAGGCAACCGCGGGATGCACGCACCACGCGTGCAAGTTCTGCACGCTGTATGAGGATCTGCCGTTTAGGTTTAGGGCAGCGCCCCTCGAGCATATCGAAGCCGACCTGCTCGAGGCTCAGACGTGGTACCATGACCCGCTCCGCAAAGCAGAGGAGCGCCTCTTCGGGCTTGACGCGATGCGCTGCGACCGCATCTTCCTAGCCGGAGCCAACCCCTTCGCGCTCAAGGCTCGCCATCTCAAAGACATCGCCGAGCGGACACATCGACACTTCCCAGATTGCGAGAGCATCGGATGCTTCGCGCGCGTGACCGATATCGCGACGAAAACCGACGAGGAGCTGCGCATGCTCGCCGAAGCAGGCTTCGATGGCCTCACGATAGGGCTCGAGACAGGCGACGATGCGGCACTCGCATTCATGAACAAGGGATATGCGGCCCAGGATGCCATCGAGCAGTGCGCGCGGCTCGATGCCGCAGGAATGGCCTATGCGTTCTTCTGCCTGATAGGCATCTCGGGAAGCGGACGCGGGCGTGCAGGCGCCCGGGCGACAGCAGACGTTTGCAACCAGCTCAATCCCTGGCTCATCGGCGCTAACATGCTCACCGTCTACCCGAGCTCCGAGCTCTACCGCGAAATCGAGGCGGGAACCTGGAACGAAGCAGGCGAAGTCGAGAAGTACGAGGAGGTCAAGGAGCTCGTGGCGCAGTTGACGGTCTCAACCGAGTTCGCCATGCTCGGCGCATCGAATCCCGTCATGCTGCAGGGGCGTCTTCCCGAACAGCGACAACAACTGCTCGGCGTCCTCGACGCCGTCATCAACGACGTCGGCGA
>CAJUFC010000051.1 GCA_910585565.1 uncultured Eggerthellaceae bacterium
CAGCCCCGCCCCAGGCCCTACCAGCCAGGCGGCCAGGCGGCGCCGCTGCAGCCCCATCGGCCAAGCACTGCCGCCGGTCCCATCAGCCAAGCCCTACCCCCATCCGTAAGGAGCGCTCATGCCCCTCGACATGTCGAAGCACATCAGCTGGAGCGAACTGCTCAAATACACGCTGCCCTCCATCCTCATGATGATATTCACGTCCGTCTACGGCATCGTTGATGGGTTCTTCGTCTCCAACTTCGCAGGCAAGACGGCGCTGGCGGCGGTCAATTTCATCATGCCGGTGGCGACGATCCTGTCTACCGTTGGCTTCATGATAGGCACAGGCGGCAGCGCCTTGGTGTCTTCGGCGCGTGGCGAGGGGGACGAAGCGCGGGCGAACCGATACTTCTCGCTGCTCGTCTACGCGGCTGCTGCCGTGGGCGTCGTTTTGGCCGTCGCGGGCTTCTTTCTCGTCCGGCCGCTCGCCGCGCTCATGGGGGCAGAGGGCCAGATGCTCGACGACAGCGGCATCTACGGGCAGATGATGATGGTGACGCTGCCGTTCTATGTGCTGCAGTATGTGTTCCAAAGCTTCTTCGTGGCGGCCGGGAAGCCGCACGTGGGATTTTGCGTCATTCTCGTGGCGGGGCTTTCCAATATCGTGCTGGATGCGGTGTTGGTGGGCGCGTGCGGCATGGGGCTGGTGGGCGCTGCTCTGGCCACCAACATCAGCCAGGTAATCGGCGGCGGTATCCCGCTGGTCTATTTCGTCCGCAAGAACGCCAGCTATCTGCGCTTGGGGAGGACGTCGCTTGAGGGTCGCGTCTTGGGCCGTGCGTGCCTCAACGGCTCGTCCGAGATGATGTCGAACGTCGCGGCGTCGCTGGTCGCGGTGCTGTATAACCTGCAGCTGATGCGCTATCTGGGCGAAGACGGCGTGGCGGCCTACGGCGTCATCATGTACGTGGTGATGATCTTCGCGGCGGTGTTCATGGGGTACTCCATTGGCTCGGCGCCCCTCATGAGCTACCAGCTCGGCGCCCAGAACGCCACGGAGATGCGGAGCCTCTTTCGGAAGAGCCTCGCGTTCGTCGCCGTTGCGGGCGTCGTGATGTTCGTCTGCGCGCAGGCGCTGGCGCGCCCCATTGCCGAGCTGTTCGTTGGCTACGACGAAGGCCTCATGCAGCTGACGGTGGAAGGCTTCCGCATCTACTCGTTCGCCTACCTGCTCATGGGCTTTTCCATCTATGGCTCGTCGTTCTTCACGTCGCTGGGAAACGGCGTCGTCTCCGCCGTCATCTCGTTCCTGCGAACGCTCGTCTTCGAAACGGGCGCCATCATCCTGCTGCCTCTCGCCATCGGGGCTGCTGGCATCTGGGCCGCCATCAACGTAGCCGAAGCCGCCTCCCTCATCGTCACGGTTGTCTTCATGGTGAAGCTCGGCCGCCGCTACGGCTACCTCAGCAAAAAGCCCACAAAGGACGCTTCTGCCGCTCTCTCTAGCTAAGCGACTTGTCGGCAAGCATTTCGTTGAGGCGGATAGTGATTGCGTTGATGTCTCTCTTCGAGAGGACGCCTATCTTGCCGGCGCTTCCCAGGTAGCCAGGGGGAATCTGAGCGATTCGGTCGACGCGTGCGATGGAGGGCTTGTCGAGACCGGCTTCCTTCCAGTCTTGGATTGAATAATCATGCTCAAGCGCCAGCTTATTGGTGGAACTGGTGACCATCATGACGAGAGAGTCGTCAGGGTTGGTTCCGATGACGATTACGGGGCGATACTTGTAGCCCTTCTTGTCGGAGAAATCAAACCTCGCATGCCAGATTTCCCATTGCTTGGGAGATGGCCTAGTCGTCATCGTCTGCCCAATCGGCAGGTAGGACAGGGATGCCGTCCTTGTTGACCGGGGCCTTGTACGCAACGGATGCGATGGCATCGTAGGAAGGAAGTTCGGGTCTCAGGTCGAACGGAAGGCCGCCCACCTCGATTGACTTGACCAAGAACATGTTGATGGCGTCGTTGAGGGTCAATCCCCAATGAGCATACACCGCAGCGGCATCAGACTTCACCGCGCTGGACGTGCGAGTTTTAATTTCGGCGCGCTTCTCCAAGGTGGTCATAGCCGCTCCCTTCTCTTTTGATACCCATATTGTACCCATTTTGGGAACAATCCATGAATTCGTTACGAGAAACACAGGGGAATTCCTTCGCTGACTGCACGTGTGGGCGCCGCAGAAAACCTCCTTGGAGATTTCGTGTGGGAGGGGGGTGGTGTTGTTGAGGGGGATTGAAACGAGTAATATACGAAATTGGATGGACAACTGAATACTTCTGCACAGTGGTGACGCTTAGCAACAAGCGCTGACCCACTCATACCATTGTGTAGAGGTTGTCCATCCAACAACAGGCGACGCGCTTTTGCATATTGAGGAGCGTCCCCTGTTGGGGGATGCTCCTTTTTTATGGACTCATCCCATCTGTAGAGGTAAAAAGCGCCTGCGCAGGCAGGTGCAAAAGAAAGGTGCGCGACCCCATCAGCTTGCCGGCCAAGGGTCACGCACCTGCTAGCTCGGGCCGCCCTGACGGGCGCCTTCGCGGGTACCATTGTACCTTCCCGCGGGGGTGTCTGTCCCAGGCGACCCTCGAAGGGAAGGGATTTGTCATGGGAAAACCCAATCCTGACGCGTCGCCCTGCGCCGTCTCGGGAGGTGCGCCGCCGACGCTCTCGGACAGGGCGCTATCGCAGCTCCGGCGGCACGGGCGCCGTGCTCAAACAGTCCTCGCTTTGCGGAATCGTCCACTGGACGATTCCGGTCGCTGCGGAACTGCGCGCGGCACCCATGCCGCCTCCGCCGAACGGGCTACATGGTGCAGAATGTCGCTGGTCCCGGCAGGTGTAGGGGCGGAGCTTCAGTCCGCCCGCCGCCCGGAGGGCGGTTGGGAGGCTGGCGCTCGCATCGTCTCCGTCGTGCTGGCGATGCTGCTGGCGGTCACGATGCTGCCCGCTGCGGGCCTGTCGTCTGCTTACGCTGACGAGCCTGCCAAGCGTCCTGCGACGTCTGGCGGGGACGTGGCGCTTGAGAGCGCGAACGGCGCGCCGATTGCCGACGGGACTGAGTTCGCGGATGGCGGCCTCCGTTACGTGGCGCGTGACGGAGGTGCCGCGCTTGTCGGGTTCGAGGACGGCGCTGCGCTTGAGGGAGCGCTCGCCGTGCCCGAGACGGTGACCGACGGCACCGGTACGGCGACGGTCAAGGCCGTCGAGGTCGCCGAGGGCCAGGTGGCCGACAAGGTCACGGCGCTCACGCTGCCGCAGACGGTCGAGACTGTGAAGACTGAAGGCCTCGCGGCTGCGTTCCCGTTGCTCGCCTCCATCGAGGTCGCTGCTGGCGCGGCTGCCGAGGGCGACGGCAACGGCGCGTCCGTCAAGGGCGCGTACTCCTCCGTCGCAGGCATGCTGTTCCGCTCTGCCGAGGGGCAGGCGTCCTCTGACGGGACCGCCTTCGCGGATGACGCCCTCGAGCTCGTCTGGGCGCCGCCCGCCATGGTGGTGGCCCGCGTCCCGCTCGAGTGCAAGGCGATCGCGGCAGGTGCCTTCGTGGACGCCGCGGCGCTCGAGACCGTCATGTCGTTCGGCAAGATGGAGTCGATC
>CAJUFC010000052.1 GCA_910585565.1 uncultured Eggerthellaceae bacterium
ATATCGAAGGCAGCAGGCTCACGATGGACCAGACGCGTCTCATGTTCGAGACGGCGACGGTCGGTTGCGGCGAGGGCGCTGTGCGCGTGGACGACATCATCGAGACGATGAACCACTTCCGCGCCATCGATCGCGTCATCGACGGCGCGACGGAGCCCCTGTCGGAGTTATTCATCCAAGACCTGCATCGTATGCTCAAGTCGGGGACAGCAGACGCAGCTAAGGACTGGTTCAATGTAGGGGATTATAAGCAGCTGCCTAACGAGGTTGCAGGAAGACGTACCACGCTGCCTGAGGATGTGACTCGCGAGATGCAGTGGCTCCTGAAGCGCTATGACCCGCAAGCGGCCCACTCGCTCGACGACATCATCGACTTCCATGTGCAGTTCGAGCGCATCCATCCGTTCCAGGATGGCAACGGGCGCGTCGGGCGCCTCGTCATGTTCAAGGAATGCCTGGCGAACGGCATCGTCCCGTTCGTCATCGAGGACGGCATGAAGGGATTTTATTATCGCGGCCTTTCTGAATGGGACAGCGAGCGCGGCTTCCTGACGGATACGTGCCTTGCGGCCCAGGATCGCTTCAAGGCGGTGCTTGACTACTTTCGCATCCCGTGGAACGCCTGACCTGTTCGCGCCAGCAGGTTATGAGGGATTCCGGGGCGAGGCATCTGCGCATTGCTGCCTATGCGTTGACTCAAATGGGAGCGAATTGGGTTATGCTGACGTGCTATGAGAAACGTCCTTAAGATACTTGCGCGCGACATCATGCGCTTGGTGAAGGCTCCGGCGGCGCTGGTGGTCGTCGTGGTGCTCGTCATCCTGCCTTCTGCGTATACGTGGTACAACGTGATTGGGTTTTGGAACCCCTACGACAATACGGGCAAGCTGCGGGTGTGCGTCGTCGACGAGGACGCAGGCGCTGAGAACGACCTGGTCGGCAGCATCGATGTCGGCGAGATGATCGTGAGCGAGCTCGGCGAGAACGACCAGCTCGACTGGCAGTTCGCGGACAAGCAGACGGCGATGGACGAGGTCGAGTCGGGGGCGTCGTATGCGGCCTTCGTCATCCCGCAGGACTTCTCGAGAAAGCTGCTCACCATCACGACGGCGGACTTCGAGCAGCCTTCCATCGAGTACTACGTCAACGAGAAGGTGGGCCCGGTCGTCCCGAAGATCACCGACACGGGTGCCACGACCTTGGACGACACAGTCAATGCCGCCTTCGTCTCCACTGTGAGCAACGTCATCGCCGAGAAGTTCGACGAGTCGCTCAAGGCCTCCGAAGACAAGCTGGCCGACTCGCGCTCGCAGGCCGCTGCCGAGATCACCGAGGCCATGCAGGCTTGCGAGGACGCGAAGGCGGCCATTGCCGAGGCAAGGTCGGTGACGACGGGGGCGACCGAGAAGCTGGGCAACGCCGAGGCGGCTGTCGGCAACGTCAAGCAGGGCATCGCGTCAGCGCGCTCGTCGCTGGCCGATCTGGCTAGCTTGGCCGACAGCACCTCAAGCGCCATCGACAGCTTGGCGTCAGCCATCGCTGCCACCGAGGCCGCATCCACGCTGGAGCAGGCGCTGGACGAGTTCAGGGCCACGGCTCCCGGAGACATACCGTCGTTCCTCGACGAGAAAGAGCGGGCCCTCGCGGCAGCGAAGGCACGCCTGCAGGAGGGCGCGCAAGGCGCCTTGACGTCGCTGGCGAGCGCTGAGGCCCGGGCGACGGCGGCGCTCGACGCCCAAGAGGCACTGGCGGACGAGCTGGCGTCGGTGCTCGGGCGCGCGAAGGCGACAGCCGGCACGGCGACGGCGGCGCTCGACTCCTCTGCGAGCCTTGTGGGCTCGCTGGAAGAGGCGCTGCAGACGGTCTATGACGACGTCATGTCCCTGGAGGGCGCGACCGTCATCACCGATCTGCTGGGCGAGGACGGGCTAGACGCTGCGGTGTTCGCGGGCTTCATGGCTGCCCCCACGCGCATCGTCACCGAGAAGCTGTACCCGCTGGGCTCCTACGGCTCTGCCATGGCCCCGCTCTTCATGAACCTGACGCTGTGGATTGGCGCGTTCATGCTCATGGTGGTGCTGCGCCAGGAGGCTGACGGCGCGGGCATCAAGAACCTCACGTCGTCTCAGCGCTATCTGGGTCGGTTCGCTCTGTTTGCTATCCTGGTCGTGCTGCAGGCGCTCGTCTGCTGCGCGGGCCTCGTGGCCATCGGCGTGCATCCGGTGAGCGTCGGCGCATTGATGTTCGCGTCAGCCGTGGCGTCGCTGGCATACCTGAGCATCATCTATGCGCTGTCGGTGACGCTGCAGCATCTGGGCATGGGAATCTGCGTGATGCTGGTGTTTTTGCAGATACCGGGCGCCACCGGGCTCTATCCGCTCGAGATGACGCCGGAGTTCTTCCAGGCCGTCTATCCGCTCTTTCCCTTCACGTATGGCATCAACGCGATGCGCGAGGCGATCTGCGGCTTTTACGGCATGCAGTATGCCCAAGACGTTGGGATGCTGGCGCTGTTCTTCGCGCTGTCCTTGGCGCTGGGACTCATCTTCCGTCCGCTGCTAGCGAACGTGAACCGGATGGCGGCGCGCGAGATCCGAGACTCGGGCATCTTCAACGGCGAGGAGGGCGAGATTCCGGCGCGTCGCTATCGCTTCTACCAGATCATGCGGGCTCTGTCGAACCAGCCGGAATATCGGGAGGCGCTCGAACGGCGCAAGCAGCGGCTCGATAAGATATATCCGTCCCTCATCAAATGGACGGCCATCGTGGGCGTGGCGGTGCCGGTCGCCCTGACGTTCGTGCTCACGCTGACGGCGGCCGAGAAGGTGATCGTGCTGACGCTGTGGCTTGCCTGGGTGATTGGGATATTCGTGTTTTTGGTCGCTGTCGAGAACCTGCGCTTCAGCCTCGAGCGGCAGCTGCGTCTCTATAAGATGGATGAAGGGAAGCTGCGTGGGCTGTACCAGAGTCAGCATGCCGTGTCAGACCAGGGGCAGTCTTCTGAGCCGGAGAAGCCCGGCGAGCCTCCTGTGGACGAGCCTCCTGTGGGCGAGTTGCCCACAGATGCGCCGCCCGCAGATGGGCCACTGCCGCCGCGCGGTGCCGAGGCGCCGCTGCCGCCCGAGCAGCGCGAGCGCGTTGCGGTGCCGGGTGTCGGCGAAGATGTCCCTGCGTTTGCTGCTCCCTATCCGATGCCGCCCCATGTGGGCGCGCCTGCGGCATTCGTCCCGCGACCGGTGCCGCCTTACGCGCACTCGCACCCGCATGTGCCGATCTCGGCATATCCGTCCGTGGCGCCCATGCCGATGCCCGTGCCTATGCCTATGTCGGCTCACGCTGCGCCCGAGCCTGATGTGCTCCCAGTCATCGATCTGACGCCGCAGGTGTCCGCTGCGTCCTCCGACGAGGTGCTCAGAGCGGTGATGCCGCGCGGGCCTGAGGGCGACGTGCGCGTGCTGCTTGACGCCAATGACGACGTGCAGGCATCATCGAAGCCCGCGGCATCGTCTGATGCAGAGCCAGCCATCAAGGTCTCGGCGGACTCGTACGTGGTGCATCTTGACGCGCTGGACGGAGGTGACGAGCGATGAAGAACATCTGGCGCCTGTACGTGAGCGACCTCAAGCACCTCTTTCGCAACGTGGTGAGCGGCCTTATCGCCATCGGGCTGGTCGTCTTGCCGTCGATTTTTGCCTGGTACAACGTGATCGCCTGCTGGAACGTCTTCGACAACACGGGCAAGCTGACCGTGGCCGTCGCGAACTCCGACGTAGGCTATGAGAGCGACCTCATGCCGCTCAAGGTGAACGTAGGGGACGAGGTGGTCGCGGCGCTGCGCGCGAACGACGACATCGGCTGGCAGGTGACCGACGAGGAGGACGCCAAAGACGGCGTCGCTGCCGGGCGCTACTATGCCGCCATCGTGATACCGCCAGAGTTCAGCCGCGACATGATGACGTTTTATGCCAATGATGCCGAGACGGCGCAGATCGTCTACTACTCCAACGAGAAGCGCAACGCCATCGCGCCCGTCATCACGTCCAAAGGCGCGACCAGCGTCTCGACGGCGGTCAACGAGACCTTCGCCCAGACGCTTGCCGACGTGTCGCTGGGGCTGGCGAAGTCGCTTGGCGACTATCTGGACGAGTCGGGGGCAGCCGGCACGCTGTCGAGCCTGGCTGACGGCATCGACAGCGCGGCTTCGATGATGGGCCAGGCCGCGTCTGCGCTCTCGCTGTATTCGGCTGTCGTCAAAGACATCCAAGCTGCTGCCGGGGACGTTGCCGGCATCGCTCGCAGCGCGAAGGACATGCTCGTCCGCGCTCAGGCGTCCGTGGCGAGCGCTGCCGACGCGTCGGCAGCAGCGGCGGCCGAGCTCAGGCAGAAGGCCGACGCTGTCTCATCCCAGCTTGACGAGGCCGAGCGCCGGCTTGCCCAGCTCGAGGCGGAGGCGGCGGCGCTGGTGGGTCAGCTGGCGCCCTCGGTGCAGGCGCGGATTGAGTCCGAACTCGCCACGGCCCGGCAAGACGTCGCTGAGGTCAAGGCGTCCGTGCAAGGCATGGTGACCCCACAGCTAGTGGCGCTTTCCCAGGACGTGCAGGTCGCGAAAGCCAACGTGAACGATGGACTCGTCGCGGCGCAGTCCGCATGCGACACGGTGGCAGCCTCGGCTGACGAGTCGCAGGCCAGCCTGGGGGCCGTGGCATCCAAACTCGATGGCACCGCTGCCGAGCTGGAGGCGAAGGCGTCCGAGATGCGCGAGCTGACCACCAAGATTCGCGATGCCGTCGCCGCCAACGACCTCGAGTCCGTACGCGACATCCTCGCCACGGACACCACGCGCTTGGCAGAGGCGCTGGCCGCACCCGTGGCGCTCGAGCGCGTCGCGGTGTTCCCGGCCGACAACTTCGGCTCGGCGATGGCCCCGTTCTATACGGCCTTGGCGCTGTTCATCGGGTCTTTGCTCATCGTCGTGGCGGTGCGTCCCGCGGTGTCCGACCGCGCGGCGCGCAAGCTGACGAACCCGAAGCCCCATCAGCTGTTTTTAGGCCGCTTCGGCGTCCTGGCAACGATCTCGTTCGCCCAAAGCACCGTCATGGGACTGGGAAACATCTTCTTCTTGCAGGTGCAGGTGGCGTATCCCTGGCTGCTCATGCTATGCTTCTGGCTGTCGGGCCTCGTGTTCACGTTCCTTATCTATGCGCTGGTCGCCGTCTTCGCCAACCTCGGCAAAGCGATTGCGGTGCTCTTGCTCATCGTGCAGGTGACCGGCTGCGGTGGCTCTTACCCGCTGCAGATACTGCCGAGCTTCATCCAGACCCTGAGCCCGTGGCTGCCGCTCACGCACACGGTCTCCGCGATGCGCTCGGCGATGTTCGGCATGTACCAAGCGGACTTCTGGGTGCAGATGGGCATGCTTGCCCTGTTCCTCATCCCAGCCGTCATCCTCGGCCTTGTCCTACGCCGCCCGCTCAGCGTGTTTATGAGCTGGTACGTGAAGCAGGTGGACAAGTCCGAGCTGGTCTCCTAGGGTGACTCCGGCGTTCGCTCCGGATTATACGACTTCGATCATACGGCGGTGTCCCGTTTTCGGGCCTTGCTTGCGTGCGGTTTCCGATAGAATCACGAAAAGTGCATTCGAACGCACGGTGCGGGCGAGCAGGGGGCGTGAAAGGATGGGTTTATGACACAGGAGAGGGAAGACGGGGCGTCTGCCCAGATGCGGCAGGCGATGGACCGGCTCAATGCCGAGCAACGCGCGGCGGTGGACCACGTCGACGGGCCGCTTTTGGTGGTGGCGGGGCCGGGCACGGGAAAGACGCAGCTTCTGAGCCTGCGCGCGGCGAACATCCTGGCGAGCCGGGATGTGGAGCCCAAGAACATCTTGTGCCTCACGTTCGGCAACGCGGGAGCCGAGGCCATGCGCAAGCGCCTCGTCGAGCTCATCGGACGCGCGGCCTATGGCATCGAGGTGTCCACGTTCCACAGCTTCGCCGCCTCGGTGCGCCAGCGCTGGCCGGAGTTCTTCGAGCGCGGGGGCACGTCCCAGCTCGTGTCCGACCTGCGCAAGAGCGAGATCGTCAACCGCATCCTCAACGCCTTGCCTCCCTCGAGCGCCCTCGCGTCAGGGCAGGCGGGTGGCGTCAACACGCGTCTCGGCGACATCCTCGCGTTCATCGGTCATTTCAAGAGGTCCGGCCTCACGACCGACGAGCTGCGGGCCATCATGCGCCAGACGATTCAGTTCATCGACCATGCCGAGGCGGACGAGGGCCTTATGGCGCTCGTGAACGCGGGCATCCCGCGCGCAGCGCAGGCGAAAGAGGCGTTTTGCGCCGACTTCGAAACGGCGGTCATGCGCGTGTGCTCGCTTGCGCCCGCGCACTTGCGAGAGCCGGTGGTCTCCACGCCGGGGATGTATGTCCCCTATGCGACGTGGCTCG
>CAJUFC010000053.1 GCA_910585565.1 uncultured Eggerthellaceae bacterium
CATCAACATGGTGTATGGCGCCGCGGCTGCGGGCGCGCGTGCCATGACGTCTTCGTCGAGCCCGGGCATCTCGCTCAAGACGGAGGGCGTCTCGTACATGGCTGGCGCTGACCTGCCAGGCGTCATCATCAACGTTCAGCGCGGAGGCCCGGGGCTTGGCTCCATCCAGCCTTCGCAAAGCGACTACTTCCAGGCGACCCGCGCCATGGGGCATGGCGACTTCTATATGCCGGTCTATGCGCCCTCGACGGTGCAGGAGATGGCCGATCTCGTCTATCGCGCCTTCGACGTGGCCGACGCCTATCGCACGCCCGTGGTCATCCTCGCGGACGGCATGCTGGGCCAGATGATGGAGCCAGTCGTGCTGCCCGAGCCCGTCGACCCCGCATCGCTGCCGGCGAAGCCGTGGGCGACCACCGGGCATGGGCATGCGCGCCCCCACACGGTCGTGAACTCGCTGTTCCTCGACTCGGAGGCCAACGAGGCCAAAAACATCGAGCGCTTCGAGCGCTATGAGCTGATCAGGCGCGACGAGCAGCAGGTCGAGACGTATCGCTGCGAAGACGCCGACATCGCCGTCGTGGCGTTCGGCGCGTGCGCCCGCATCGCCCGCAGCGCCGTCAACGCCGCGCGCGAGGCAGGCATCAAGGTGGGCCTCATCCGTCCGATCACGCTGTGGCCGTATCCGGTCTCTGCCATCCGCGAGTGCGGCGCCAAGGTGTTCCTCACGGTGGAGATGAACATGGGCCAGATGATCGAGGACGTGCGCCTCGCGGTCGCGGGCGCGGCTCCGGTCGAGTTCTACGGGCGCACCGGCGGCGTCATTCCCACCCCGGAAGAGGTGCATGCACGGATAGTCGAGCTCAGCGATGGGATGCGTGGTTAACATGGCAATCACCGAGAAGAAACCCAAAAAGACGATGGTATCCCCGCTTTCCGGCCGCGAGATGCAGGTCGTGTTCGAGCGGCCCCATTCGTTTCTGCCGGTCGTCACCAACTACTGCCCGGGGTGCCACCATGGCATCGTGCAGCGGCTGGTGGCCGAGTGCATGGACGAGATGGACGTCGAGGGCAACGCCGTCGGCATCGCGCCGGTCGGCTGCTCCGTCATGTGCTATGACTTCTTCGGCTGCGACATGATCGAGGCGTCGCACGGTCGCGCTCCGGCCGTTGCCACGGCCGTGAAGCGCGTTTTGCCCGACCACCTCGTGTTCGCCTACCAAGGCGATGGCGACCTCGCCTCCATCGGCATGGCCGAGACCATTCATGCAGCGACGCGCGGCGAGAACATCACGGTCGTCTTCATCAACAACGCGATCTATGGCATGACGGGCGGCCAGATGGCCCCGACGTCGCTGCCGCACCAGGTGACGCAGACCTCGCCATACGGGCGCGATGCCCAGACGGCGGGCTATCCCATTCGCGTGTGCGAGCTTCTGTCCTCGCTGGATGGCGTTGCGTACCTCGAGCGCGTCTGCGTGGACAGCCCCAAGAACATCCGCAAGGCGAAGAAGGCCATCCGTCGCGCCTTCGACTGCCAGATGGAGCGCCGCGGCTACTCGCTCGTCGAGGTCGTGAGCACATGCCCCACCAACTGGGGCATAACGCCCGAGGCGGCAACGGAGTGGATGCAGGAGAACATGCTTTCCTACTATCCGCTCGGCGTGTACAAAGACGTCGTGGCTGACGGATATGAGAATGCGGCCGAGGCGGCCTTTGCGCGTGCGCAGGGGTGCCCGATGGTCGATGCTGACAAGGGAGGCGAGTAGGAGATGGGCAAAGAGCTTCAAGCAGTGCTCGCCGGGTTCGGCGGCCAAGGCGTGCTGTTCGCAGGGAAGGTCATGGCCAACGCCGGCCTCATCGAGGACCGCGAGCTGTCGTGGCTGCCCTCCTATGGGCCCGAGATGCGCGGCGGCACCGCCAACTGCTCGGTCACGCTGTCTGACGAGCCCATCGGCTCCCCGCTCGTGACGAGCCCCACCGGCCTCATCGCGATGAACCAGCCTTCCTATGACAAGTTCATCCAGGAGGTGGCGCCGGGCGCCGTCGTCGTCGCTGACGCGGATCTCATCAGCGACATCGAGCCGGTCGAAGGCGTCGACATCACCGCGATTCCCGCGACCAAGCTCGCGCAGGACAACGGGCTTGCGGGGCTTTCGAACATCGTGCTTCTGGGCAAGTTCTGGGACAAGACGCGCTTTTGCGACCGCGCGACGCTCGACGCCGCCATCGACAAGAGCGTGCCTGCCTCCAAGGCGGCCCTCATCGACAAGAACAAGCAAGCAATCCAGATTGGAATCGATGCCTGACATGGAACGAGACGAACAGCAATCAATGGAGGAGCTCGGCCAGCGCATTCGCGGGCTGCGCGAGGCATGCGACGTGAGCGCAGAGGAGCTGGCGCGCGAGCTGGAGGTCGATGACGCGACCTACGCCGCATGGGAGTCAGAAGGGGCCGACATCCCCATCTCGGCCATATACCACATCGCTCATCGCTTCGGGGTGGATCTCACGGAGGTGCTGACGGGCACGGCCGGCAAGCTCGACACGTATCACATCGTGCGGCGCGGCCAGGGCCGCGTGGTCAATCGCCATCCGGGGTACCACTTCGAGGACATGGCGTGGCGCTACCGCGACAAGATCATGCAGCCGCTCGTCGTCATCCTCGAGCCCACGAGCGAAACAGCAGAGCTGATATCCCACGACGGACAGGAGTTCAACTTCGTCATCGAGGGCTCCATCGTCGTGACGCTGGGCGACAAGGAGTTCGTGCTCGACCAGTGGGACAGCATCTACTTTAACCCGAAGATTCCCCACGGGCAGCGCTGCCACGGGGACTCGGTCGCCAAGTTCGTGACGATTATCGCGGAGTGAGCCTCATGGACCATGTGCTGAGACAATACTGCCCTCGCATCGAGTTCGACTCGTACGAGGATTTTTTGGAGAACTTTCGCATCGATGTGCCCGAAGCGTTCAACTTCGGCTTCGACGTGGTAGACGAGTGGGCGCGCGTCGAGCCAGACAAGCGTGCGCTCGTCTGGTGCAGCGACGCAGGCGATCAGCGCACGTTCACGTTCGCTGACATCGCGCGCCGGTCCAACCAGGCGGCCAACGCGTTTCGCGCCGCCGGCATCGGCAAGGGCGACGTGGTCATGTGCATCCTGCGCAGGCGATGGGAATACTGGATCGTCGCCGTGGCGCTCGCGAAGCTGGGGGCTACGGTCATTCCGGCATCGCTTCAGCTCACGAAGAAGGACATCGTCTATCGCGCGAACGCCGCAGGCGTCAAGGCGCTCGTCTGCGTCGATGACCCCTACGTCGTCGAGCAGGCCGAGCTGGCGCACCCGGATGCGCCTTCGATCGAGACGCTCATCATCGTGGACGGCGAACGCGCGGGCTGGGTGCCCTTTGACGAGTTCGTCGCCGGGCAGCCTGACGAGTTCGCGCGGCCTTCAGGGGACGACGCGGTGACCAGCAGCGACATCATGCTCATCTACTTCACCAGCGGCACGACCGGCAACCCCAAGGCCGTCATGCACAACTTCGCGCACCCGCTCGGGCACATCATCACTGCGAAGTATTGGCAGCAGGTGCGCGAGAACGAGCTGCACATGAGCGTCACCGACTCGGGCTGGGCGAAGTTCGGCTGGGGCAAGATCTACGGGCAGTGGATCTGCGGCGCGACCATCTTCGCGTACGACATGGACAAGTTCGTGCCGACGAAGCTGCTCGAGAAGATGCAGGACTATCGCCTGGCGACGTTCTGCGCGCCGCCGACGATGTACCGG
>CAJUFC010000054.1 GCA_910585565.1 uncultured Eggerthellaceae bacterium
GTCTTTGGCATAGGGGCAGTGCCACGGCTGCGTCTCTTCGAGATCGTCGTCATACGGAGAAGACGCGAGGCGCGCCGTGGCGCGCACTCGGAACTGGAACGTCGACCCCGCGCTCACCCAGGCGGGATAGACCCTCATGCCCCCGCTGGAAGCGTCCGCGTGATCCACGACGAGCTTCTTCGTGCCGTCGAGCACACCCACGCTTGACGGCACCCCGTAGGTGGGAGCGTAGATCGTCTCGCGCACGAGCTTCCACTTCTGCTGGTCGCCCAGGTTCGATCCGCTCGCGCCGACGTTCTCGTAGAGATAGATGTTTGAGTCGTTCTTCGCGACGGTGGACGAGCAGTCGAGCACGTAGGACTGGTCGAGCATGGAGCAGATGTACACGCACTCGTCACCCTTGTTGGACGTGGTCGCGGAGAGCGACCACTCCTGCGCCAGCGTGCCGTTGGGCGCGTACTGCTGGACGTTTCGCCGACTGAGGCTCGATCCCAGACCCCCGCTCTCCCCGGCGAACACGTCGAGGGCTTTCCCGGAGTGAACGGCGCGGAAGGTGCAGACGCCGCCCGGCCACCAGGTGAGCAGCCACCGCTGGTTGTTGCCGCCGTAGGACGCGGCGTTTCCCTGGTAGAGCCACACGTTCGCGCCATCAGCCAGGCTCGCGCCCGCGACATCCACGCAGTACTCGTCCGACAAGGCCGAAACGATCCGATAGATTCCGGCAGGATACCTCTCCTGCATCGTCTCGGCCATGTCACATCCTCCCTTTCTTGCGGAGCACGTTCACCGTGTCGATGACGACGGCCTGGATCTGCTCGTCGTCGTTGACCTTGAGGTCGTTGAAGTAGAGGCTGTAGGTGTCTCCCACGCCCTGTCGAGCGGTTCTGTCCATGCCGACCCCCGTCGTGTCGGCCGCCGCCAGGGCGACCCTGGCGTCGAGGACGGACGAGACGCCCAGCACAGGGGGCGCCCAATCCTCGGCGATGAGCGAGGCGCCCTCGACGACGGAGCGCATGGCGCCGAGCACGCCCCGCGCCGAGTCCTTTAGACCGAGCGCCATGCCCTCGCCGACATAGCCGAACATCTTGCGCATGAGCCTCGACGGGGACTTGATGCCGAAGAAGGACTTGACCGCGCCGAGGGCTCTGCTGCACACCCCGGTTATCGCGTCCCAGACCTTTCCGGCGGCGCCTGTGATGCCTCTGACCATGCCGCCGATCATGTCGGCCGCCGCGGTCGCGAGACGCCCAGCGAAGCCCGATATCTTGCCGGGGATCTGTCCCAGAAGCTCGCCCACCGCCCCCAGAAGCGGTCCGACGATCTTCGGCACCGCCTGCACGAGCGCCATGAACAGCTGCACAGCGGCCGCGAGCAGCATCGGGATCAGCGTCGGCAGCATCCCGACGACCGCGTCGATGACCGCCGGGATCGCGGCGACAAGCGCGTCTGTGATCGCGGGCAGGCAGTCCACGAGCGCCATGAACAGCGTGATCGCCGCCTGGATCAGCATCGGTATCAGCGTCGGCAGCGTCGCGCACACGGCCTGGACCACGACGGGGATCGCCCCTATGAGGGGCGGGATTATCTGCGGGATCGCCTGCACGATCGCCATCAGGAGCTGGACGGCGGCTTCCAGCAGCTGCGGCAGCAGCGTCGGCAGCATCGCCGCGAGCTGCGTCACCGCGTCCGCGGTCGCCTGGTTCCAGGCGGGCAGCGCCTGGACGAAGGCGATCGCCAAATCCGCTATGGCCTGCACGACCAGCGGCAGCAGCGTCGGCAGCATCGCCGTCACCTGGCCGAGCAGCTGCGTCATGAGCCCGATCACCGTCGTGACGAGTTGCGGCAGGATGCCCGCCAGCCCCTGTACCAGACTCGGGATCGCGGCGACGATGCCTTGGACCAGGGCCCCCAGCACCGATGCGCCGACCTGCAGCAACGTCGGCAGTACGTCGGTGATGCCCTGGATGAGGCCCGTGAGGGCGCCGGTGACCCCCTGCGTGAACTCCTGGGCCGATCCTTCCCTGCCCTCGAACATGCCGGCGAATGCAACGCCCGCCTGCTCGAGGCCCGGAACGACCTTGCCGACCAGACCGGCGCCGAGTCCGAGCACGGCTGTCTGCAGGGGCAACACCGCTCGCCCGGCTTCAGCCACGGCGGCGTTGTAGTCGTCTTGGGCCTGCCGCGCCGCGATGACGTCGGCCATGCCTTCGTGGAAGCACTCTCCGGTCTCGCCGTACATCTCGTTCAGCGCGGCCTGCGTGATCGCGGAACGCTCGGCCTGATTCGAACATGCCGCCAAGGCCGCGTTGAACGCGTCCTCCGCGCTCTCTCCCTGCGCCGCAGCGCTCTCGAACGCCTTTAGGGCCGCCGGGTGCTCGCCCAACGCCCGCGTCCACTGCTCCGAGCTCGCGCTCGCCCAGTTGACGGCGTCCGCCATGGAGCCGACGATCTGGCCCGTGCGCACGGTCTCGTTCGCGGACTCGATGAGGTTCTCGACGGGCAGCGCGTCTCCGAAGCGGGCCATCGTGCCGGCCGCGATGTTGTACCACGTGTCGATGTCTCCTCCCGCCTGAGCGAGGTTCAACATGTCCTGAGCGGCCTCGGTCGCCTGGTCGGAGTCGCCCGTCAGGCCGAGGAAGCTCTGATACACCTCGTTGGCCCGCTCTTGGCTCACGCCCACGGCGTCGGCGGCGTTCGCGAGGCGGATCGACCCCTCGGTGTATTCCTGCGACTCCTCCGCGAGGGCCATCAACCCCGCCACCGCGCCCGCAGCCGCCCCGGCGACGACGCCTAGGCCCTTGGCGGCCAGGCCGCCCGCCTTCTTGGCGCCGTCGCCGATCTTGCCCATAGCGGCGCGAAACTTCGAGGCCGCGCCTTCAGCGTCGCCCGCCATCTCTTTCGTTGATCGGGCGGCGTCCTCCATGCCCTCCTCGACGTCGTCGGCGCATCCGTTGGCGGCTCGCCCCATCTTCGCGAAGCCGGCCTTCACCTCGCTCGTCGCGGACGTCACCTTCCCGCTGGCCTGATCCACGCCCTCGATGGCGAAGGTGCCGACGAGCTCGAACACGTTCACTTCCCTGTCACCTCCTCGGCCGAAGCCATGCTGGATATCGCGAGCGAGTCGGCGATGATGTCGGCCGCCGTCATCGTCGGGGCGCCCCTACGGGCGCCGGCGGTCTTGGCGAGCTCTTCTGCCCTCCATTGGCCGTAGGCCCTGCCCTCCACTTTGCCGATGAAGAACTCCCACATCGCTCGGTCGTTCATTTGCTCGTACATGTCGCCTAGAAAGGCGTTGAGCTCGCCCGCGCGGATCATCTCGCCGACGAGCGAGACGGGGTCGTGATAGGTCCGGTGCAGGTCGCAGACCCACTTTCGCCAGCCTATCTGGCAAGCGATGCCTGCACACGCTTGAAAAAATCGGAGAAGCCCTCCGACGTGAACACGGCCGTCGCCAGGTCGAAGGCGTCTGCGAGCGAAAGCTCGGACACTTCCTTTTCCTTCATGCCGGCCATGGACGCCAGGAACCTGAACAGCTCGGAGTCGGCCTTGTCGAAGTTCGCGCAGACAACCGACGCGAGTTCCGTCATGAGGGAAAGTCCGACCCTTTCGGCCTTTTCCTTGGCGGTGGAACCGTCCTCGTCCCCTGCGCCGCTGGCGGCGACGATCCCTTTGAGCGATCCGTCGGAAAAGACGTCCGCTATCTGCTTGATGCCTATCTTGCTCGCGATGCGGCACATGGGCGCGATGTCGCGCGCCTTGAGCTCTCTGATCTCGAACTCCATCTCTTGTACCCCCTCCCTACTCCGCAGGCGGCAGCGCCGCCGCCTTCTGTTCCGGCCACACGACCTTCCACGGCAGCTTGGTGGACGTCCCCGCGTCGGGGTCGGCAACGCAATTGAACGTCGCGGTGGACGCGCCCTGCTCCTTCTTTTTGCCTTCGAGCTCGAAGCCGGACGTGCAGATCGCATTTTTGAACCACACGACGATCGGGCTGCCGTCGGCCGTGCGTCCGACGTAGGCGAGCCCTTCGTAGTAGTGGCCGGCCGTGACCGTCTCGTCGGGCTCGACGATCTTGCAGCCCGTCCCCGCCTTGGCGCTGCCGGCGGTGAATCTCGCGATGTCCTCTGCGGTGATCTCGGTGAAAGGCGCCTCCATGGTCGCCTCCTCGCCTCCCCGGACGAATCCGCCCTTGAAGGCGACCGCCAGGTGGTCGGCCTCGAGTTGGATGAACTCGGGCTTGATCGAGAGCTTGCCTCCCCCGTTGGTGGCGCCGATGATGGTGCCCTGGTTGGTGATCTGGCCGTTCTCGTCGAGCTCGACCCCGTAGCGGAACGTGCCCGCGCCGAAGGGGATGAGCTCTGGGTTGATGTCGCTTCCTGCCGGCATGCCCACGACGGGCCCCGTGCTGTCTGCCATAGCGACCACTTCCTCTCTCGCGGCGCTCTTGGCCGCTTTGGTCTTGTCTGTCATTCGTTGCTCCATTCGATGTAGTCAAGCGTGTGGTCCACGCGCGCGATGCCTTCGACGTCGCTGGGCACCCCGGCGGTGTGCGAGTACGAAACGCAGCACGTGCCGAGCGCGTTTCGCACTCGAAGATCGCCGAACGCATCCCGTATCGCGGGTTCCGCGTCATCGAGGAGGCTCACTCCTTCGTAACTCCACCCGCCCACGACGAACGTCCCCGTCCTCGCGCCGTCCTCCTGGCGTTGGGGCGCCTCGATGCGCTCGCCGACGTAGTAGACGGGCTCGTCTTCGCGCGGGAACTCCCAATAGGCGTAAGGAAGCCCGAGGCTGTCCATCCTTTCGGACACGATCTCCTTGATCACTTGATCGCCCCTTTCAGCTTCGCCTCGACGATGCGTCTGGCGACCGCCGCCTTGGCCTGCATCGCTTTGGTGAGGGCCCGGGTCCCGCGCTTGCCGCGCGTGGTGTGCCACTCGCCCCTGCGATCCTTATAGGCCCAGGGCGTGTTGCGGCCGCCCTTCTCGGCGTGGATGCCGGTCCCGAACTCCTCCCAGATGGCGTTCTCGGCGTTGGAGCCGACGTGCACGGCGTTCCCGTCGACGTGGTATTCGTAGGATTTCTTCGTGTCGCCGGTGTCGACGCGTGCGTTGCGCTGCGCCTGCGCCGCGAACTCGCCGCCCGCCTCGTGCAGTGCCGCCTCTATGGCACCCTCGATGGCGGAGGCGACCTTCGCGGAGTTGTCGGTCACCTCGAAGTCCATGCCCACGCAATCACCCCACGTGCCTTAGATGGGCCTCTATGTGCGAGTGAAGCCCCATCGGGTCGTCTATGTAGAGCACCTCGTAGCGCCGGCCCTCGACCTCCAGGTAAAGGCCGTTCAGGTCGAGTCGGGCGAATGCATCGTCGTAGTCGCAGAGGAACACATGCGTCGTGTCCTCGGTCTTCGCCTGGTAGGCCAGATGCGACGCCTGTCCCGCCTGGTAGTCGAGCCAGCCGGTCACGTCCATGACGTGCTCCGGATCGCCCGCGACGTAGACGCCCTTGGCGTTTTTGGTCTTCCGCTCGCGCATGACGGCGGCGACCGCGTTGCCGCCCACCATCAGAAACACGCCCTCATGTGGGGCTTCAGGAACGCCGTCACTTCCAGCGGATATCCCGCGAAGCTGTCCGCAGCGCCCGGCGCGCGATAGGTCACCGAATGGCGTGAGAGCGTTTCGGACGCTATGCCCGCGTTGCGCTTGGGCGAGGCGAGGTCGTACTCGAGCATGCCGACGGCCCCCATGACGACGTCTGCCGGGTAGCGCACGAGGGTCACGCGGTTTCTCGGCTCGTCGGCGAGCTCGCGGTCGAGCCGCGTTATCCCTTCCTCGACGGCCCGAACGACGTAGAGCCCGTCGTTTGCGGCCGAGCAGGTGAGCTGCACGGTGTCTCCGACCCCGATGAGCGGGGAGGCCCCTAAAAGGACGCCTCCCTCGCTCGCCGCCTCGATCCGAGCGCCGCGCACCTGGAAGCGGTTGCGGGTCACCGTTCGGATCATGCGCTCGATCGCGTCCAGCCTCTTGGGCAGGCCCGCATCGGTCGCATCCAAGCCGTAGCGCGCGTACTCCTCGGTCGGGATGAGCATCGCGCTCGCCTCCTTAGGCCTTGAACGTCGCAAGCACGACCTTGGACGCGTCGGTGAGCGCGACCGTGTAGTGCTGGTCCACCGAGATGAGGTCCGTCTTGGCCAGAGCGTCGCGATCAGTGTCGGTGTGCACGCTGCGCTTCATATAGACGGTGATGGCCGGCGTGTCCTCCTCAGTCTCGCTGTCCTGCGTGAGCTTGACGATGGGGCAGGCGTACACCTTCTTCGTCGTCGCGTTCGCGCCTTCGCCGGTCTCGATCTCCTGCTCCGCCACTTTGCGCGTCGGCACGACTCGGCAGTTGGCCACCTTTCCGACCTCGCCTGTAAGCATGACTCCCGCAGCGTATTTGTCGGCGGAGATGAAGTCGGGATCCTTGCGTAGGGCGCTCACCTGCTTGGGGTTCACGAAGATGACCTTCTCTGTGTTCACCTCCTCGTTGAAGCAGTCGACGGCATCCACGATGCCCGCGTACTTGATGGTCGATGCGCTGCCGTCGTAAAGGAGTTGCACGCCGCCGTTGCCGTTGCCGTCGGAGTCCTCCTTGTAGGGAAGCACCAGGCAGTCGAGCGCGTCGGCATCCATCTTTGCGGCGATGGCCTTGGCGAGCTGCCCTGTGGCCTCACCGTAGGGATCGCCGTAGCCCGACAGCTTCGCCTCGTCGGTGATCTCCACGGCTTTCACGGCCTTCTTGACAGTCGCCTGGGAAGTGCCGCTCGTGAGCTTCACGGTCTCGGCCTTCACGCCTTCGGCGACATCCTTGGCGTCGCCGATGTACTGGTAACGCGGCACCGTGATGGTGTTACCCGGCACGCCCACGAGCGTGTCGTCCACGCTCGCGAAGGGCGTCACCACGATCTTGTTGGGGATCTTCGCGCTGATCATGTCGGACAGGACCTCTGGGTTGACGAGGTCGCCGAGTTTGGTTGTCTGGTTTGGCATTTCTTCTTTCCTTTCGTCAGTTCGCCTTGCCCGCAAGAGCGTTGTACGTCTCGCGGTCCTCCGTGTAGAGGCGGTTTCTCTCCTCGAAGCCCATCTTGCGGAACTGCTCCTCGGTGATCCCGGCGGATCCCCGCGTCCCACCGGCGGGGAGACGGGTGCCCTCGAAGCGGCCCGTGCCGCCTTCGGCCTTGAAGTTGTTCGGGTGGGCGGCTTTGAGCGCCTTCACCGCGTCGTCCATGCCGGTGAGTTTCCCGTCGGCCATCGTCACCTCGGCGTCTCCGCTCTCGATGCGGTACATGAGGTAGTCGACATCCTCGGGGACGGCGCCGGCCGAGAGCAGTTCAACCTTGACGGCGGCGTCCCGCTCGGCCTTGGCGGCGCGCGCTTCGGCTTCGGCGAGCCTCTGCTCGTAGTCGGCCACCTTGGCCTGCAACCCCTCGTTGTCGGCGGTCGCCTTCTTCATCTCGGCGATGAGCGCCTGGGCCTCCTTCAGCTGGTCCGTCGCCTGCTGGTGCTGCCCTTTGAGCTTGCCGTACCGCTCGTCGATGTTCTCCTCGCCGGAGACGTAGATCTTGTTCTCCCTCATCCCGTCGAGAACGCCCATGACCTGCCCGGCGTCGAACCCGAGCGATTCCAGCAGTTCCTTGAGTCCCATCCTTGCTTCCTTTCCTGTTCTCCTACGCTTTTCTACGGGGTCGCGTCCCGATCCGAACGGGCCTTTTTACGCCCTGCCCGGGGCGTGAAAAAAGCCGCCCCGGAGGACGGCCTGATTCCATGGTTTCGTTGTGGGTCGGGGGTTCCTAGCTGAACGTTTCGGTCGGCTCGGCGCCATCGCCGATACACCGTCCGGCTATGACCGCAACAGCGCAAAAGACCTCGCGCGTCACCCCGTCGTCGTCTATGTCGTATTCCTCGTCGAGCCATGCGCAGTCACTGCGGCACGGCTGCCCGCTGATGGGGCACCATTGTTTCTCCCTGAGTGCCATCACACCTCCTAGAAAACGAAAGACCCACCGAAGCGGGTCATGGAAGCGTTTTGTGTTCGGGTTTCTAGTACCAGGCGACGCAGGTCTCTTGAGGGTAGACGTCCTCATCGATCATCTTGTCCATGCGGTGCCACGCGTGTCCGTGGTACTCGCTCCACCAGTCGTCCTTGGATTTCTTGATGATCCTGCGCTCGCGGGTCTCCTTATTCACGGAAAGCCGGCCGCGATCGGCGGTGCGCAATTCCGGCATGTAGTCGTAGACGACCTCGTCGCCGCTAGCGTCCACCAGCTCTATCCACACCATCACGCATCACCTCGCTCTCTTAGGTACTCACGAAGCGCTTTTCCGTAATTATACAGCCGATCGGTCTCTTCGTGAGCGTCTTTATAGGGCATCCCCTGAGCCATCAGATCGTACTCATGGGCTTCGTGCTGCAGGAGGATGCGATCGTGCTCCTGGATGCCGTTTCCGTCTCGCAGGCGCTGCCACGACAGAGAGATATGGTAGCTCGGCTCGAAGGTCACATGACCCCTCTCCAGGTCGTATTCGTTGATGAACAGGTGATCGTAGGCCTTCTCGACGATGCTGACGCCGATTCCCGCATTCCTCGCAACCGCCGTCACTTCACGGTCCCTGTCCCGCCGCCGCACCTCCTCGTAATAGGCTTCGGCATGCGCGGTCCTTCTCACCATTGAAGGATCGTTCCGGTCGTTCAGGGCCCCTGACAGCGCACCGTGCTTCGACGTGAGCTCGTCGTACCGCCGCCTGAAATCCTGGTAGTCCTTCGCATCCGACAGATCAACGAAACAATGGCTGATCCCGTCCCATTTGGTCGAGCCTTCCCCCTCGGGCATCTTGAGCGCCGCCCTAGCCCTCTGAAGGCATACGCACCGGCAGTTGATGTCCTCCTCGGGACGGCCGAACCTATGCGGCGCCATCGCTTTGCGCCCCGCGACCTCGAACGGCTCATCGATCTCACGGATCTGTCCGTCCAGCTTTCGGTGGTCCTCGCGGGTGCGGGAGTCCATGGTGGAGTCCCACTGCTTCACCACGTCGGCTCCCGCCGCCTTGGCCTTGCGCATGGCCTCCAGCCTCGCGTCGGACATCACGCGGCCCTTCTCGGTGCGGGCTACGGTCATAGCCCTCCTGAATGCCTGGTCCGCGCGCCCCTTGACGTTGCGCTTGATGTCGGCCTCAAGCGTCGTGCCTGTGACCATGTGCTGCGCGATCTGCGTCGGCGAGGAGCCGTCCGCGAAGCCGCGCGTTATCTCGGCGATGACCTGCCTCTTGAGCCTGTCGGCGTTTCGGTAGACACGCTTGGAGAGCTTCACGTCGCCCGCGGTCATGGTGCAGGCCCGTGCCGCCTTCGCCTGGTCTATGGGAAAGGCCAGCGGGATGCCCTGCTTCTGCAGGTTGTAGAGCGATCCGACGAAGCCCTCCTCGTAGCAGGCGTCCAGATACCCTTCGAGCGTGCGGTACGCGCCGTTGCCCAGGTCGTCGATGATGCCGCCTATCTGCTCGGCGAGCGCCTCCTGGTAGCGCCTCTGGCGGATGCCGGAGAGGTCGTCGCGCTTCGCGAGCTCCGCGATGCGGGCGTTCACGCGGTCGAGGGCGACCTTGTAATTCCCGCGCATCTCCTCCAGCACGCGCCGCTCGCCTTTGAGCTCCAGCGCGGCGAGCTCCTTTTCGTACCTATTCACCCGCCATCAGGGCCTCTGCAGCCTCCCGTGCGCCCCCGTCCTCGTCGCTCGGGAGCATCGTCCCCACCTCGTCGGCGTCGAGGTCCAAAACGGCGCACACGGCCTCCAACACGGCCTCGTCCCCGTAGACCGTAGCTGCGTTCAGCAGCGTGGCCACGCGCGTCTGCTGCTCCTGCGCCTCGATGAGCGCTGTTTGGGCCGTGTCCTGGGCGTTGGTCATCACGATCCGCTCGAAAGACACCTCGACGTCGCTCTGGTCATACGCGGTGCCCTCGAATCGGTTGATCTCGTCGATCACGAAAGCGACCATCTGGGAGAGAGCCGCGCGAAGCTGCGTCTCGAACCGGTTGCACTTAAGGTCCAGCAGCGCGTAGGCCGCTTTGATGGCCATGTTGGTCGTGGCGGACGTGTCCGCGAGGCCGGCTGTGTTCAGGCCCATGCCGAACTGGTAGATGTTCTCGCGGTCGGTATCCATGTTCGCCTTGCGCGCGTCGTAGGGGATCTGCACGGTGCGTATGTCGACATCACCGTCCTCCGAGACGCCGACGTGCCTTTTCCGACGCAGGTTCGTGATCATCTCGGTCAACGAGCCGTCGTCGCCGCTGTAGCCCTTGACGACGACGTACCCCTCGGTCAGATCCTCAAGGTTGTTGGACAACCCGCATTTCATGAGGTCGTAGTCGTCGATGATGGCCTTGACGGGAGCGAGATCGGAGATCTGGCGCCTGTTGTTGTCGATGCGCCAGAAAGGGATGCACGCGAAGCCGGAATAGAACTCGCCGCCGCGCTCGTCGGTCCACTGGCGGTGCGCCTTCGGATTCTCGGGCACATCCGTGTCCGGCGCGAGCGAGCCGTCCGTCCCCGCAAAGTACCACGTCCACGTGTCGTCCCATACCTGCACGCGCTCCACCTCGGTCGCGCCGTAGTCGACATGGTCGATATAGCGGTACACCACGTAATCGCAATCCGAGGCGGACGAGCGCTCGCGCACCTCCGCCACGCCCAAGGCCTCCGCGCAGTCGAAGCGCGACGTGCCGTCCTCGGCCGTATAGGCGTACAGATAGCCGAAGCCGTTCTTGCTCGCGTCGCGGCACGCCTCTGCGAGCGCCGCGTTGAACGCCTCGTCGAAATAAGGGGCCAAAAACGCATCCAGATGTTCGTCCGCGCTTCTGACGTGGCGCTCCCGCGGGCTTATCAGGTAGTCGACCTTCTGGTCGACCAGTTCAGGGAAGAAGGCGTGCGAGATGCGGACGTTGCTGGCGAAGCGGTCCTCCACGAGCTCGCCGTCTCCGTCGAAGTAGAAGATCCTGTGTTTCAGGATGTCGTTGTCGCCGTTGTAGTAGCGCTCCCCCACCCTTGCCTGCGCCTTGCGCGGCGAGGACGAGTCCCGCGCCAGGATGTCGCTTATCTCCTGCACGGTGAGCGGGCATGCGGGACGCACGTCTGTCATCGTTCCCCCTTCTCGTCATGAAAGCCATCCGCCCTGCTTGACGTAGCGCTCCATGCCGTAGCGCATGGCGTCGAGCAGATGGTTGAAGTCGTCTACGGGGACGTTCAACCGCTTGCCAAAGCGATCGGTGTCCCATGCGTAACTCGAGAGCTCCGTGATGAGATTCACGCACCTCGGGTGCGCGATGATCCTGAGATCCTGTATGAACTGGATGCCGTTGCGGACGCTGTCGGCGCCCTTCTTCGCCGCCTTGACGCGCAGTCCGTACCCTTTGAGCTCGTCGATCGACTTGGGCTCGGCCGAGTCCGCCGTGATGCGCTCCTTGCCGTACCCCATCTCTTTGACGCGTGCGGCGATCGCTTTGTTCGACATGCCGCGCTCGTACATCTCGTCGAACGCCCAGAGGGTGCCCGACACAGCGTCGTAGAGTCCGCAGAAAAGCGCACTCGGATCGTTGGTGTACCCGAAATCGAGCCCGAACACCGGCCGCGCCTTCGGATGCGCGCGCCTGACTTCATCGAGATCGAACCGCTCCTCGCGCCAATTCTCGTAGACGAGCCCTTCTGCCACGCCCCAGTCTCCGAGGCCGGCGACCCGGTAGCGTTTGGGGTTCCGCACCCGCATCCGCTCGAACATCCGCCCGTCGGCCTCGTCAAGCCACTCGTTGCACCGATAGTCGGTGGTGGCGGCGAACACGTCAGGATCCGGCCTGTCGAAAAAGCGCCGCTTGATCCAGTGGCGATCGTTCCACGGGTTCAGCGTGAGCGTGGTCTGCTTCCAAAGACCGTCGGGCATCCGTCCTCTGATGGACTCGTCGAGCGTGTCGAAGTCCGCCTCGTCCATGACCTCATAGGCCTCTTCGAGCCAAAGCCAGCAGAGGTGCCCCACATCCACCGTGATGGACGCCACTTTGAGGGGGTCGTCCAGCCCGCGGAACAGGATCTTCTGGCCGGTTGGCAGATAGACTGCCTCCAAAGGCGATTTCGTGAAGTCCCACAGGTGCGCCACACCGAGCCGAGCCGCCCCCCACTTGAGATCGGCGTACTGGCTGTCCTTGATGGAGCGGTACGTCTTGCGCACGCAGAGCAGGTTGGCTTCCGGATGCTTGGCGA
>CAJUFC010000055.1 GCA_910585565.1 uncultured Eggerthellaceae bacterium
GGACACGACGCGCCGCAGCGCATCGTGCATGGTGGCGCGCGCCTCGTCCATCGGGCAATGCAGCGTAAACCCAGCAGCAGCCTTGTGGCCGCCCCCGCCCAGCTCGCGTGCGAGCGAGGCCACGTCCAGATCTCCTTTGGCACGCAGGCTGCCGCGCACGCAGTCGTCGCGCTCCTTGAGCATGCAGGCCACCTCCACCCCCTGGATGGAGCGGATGACGTTGATGGCGCCTTCGGTGTCGTCCTTCTCGGCCCCCGTCTCCTGCATGTCGTCAAGGCTGATCCAGCTAAGAACCGCCTTGCCTTCGCACAAGAACTCCGCGTGCCGCACGGCCAGCGCGTCTATCTCGACCGACGCGAGCGTCCTGTCTTGGAAGAGACGCTGGGCGATGCCCGCAGCATCGATGCCCGCAGCGAACATCTCGGCGGCAGCGTGCAGCGCCAGCGCGTCCGTGTTCTGGAACATGAAGCGCCCCGTATCGGTCAGAAGCCCCGCGTACGCGCACGTCGCGATGTCGCGCCACGCAGGGCTGTCGTCGCTGATGCCGAGGTGATGAGCCAGCTGCCAAACGAGCAGCGTCGTGGCAGCGGCGTGGGGTTCGGTATAGCTCAAATCGCTCATGCGGCGCGGATAGGCATGGTGATCGATCGTGACGGTGAAGGCGGATGCGTCCCGCAGCGCGACAGCATCATCCCCCAGCCGCTCGTCATTGGGCACGTCCACGGCGACGAACGCATCTGCCGGCGCGCCAGCGTCCAGCTCAGACGCCATCATAAGCCCGCCAAACCCGGGCATGAAGTCGAAGGCACGCGGCGCGGGAACGTCTCCTGCCACCAGCGTCACCACCTCGCGGCCGACCGCGCGCAGCGCACATGCCAAGGCCAAGGTCGACCCGATGCAGTCGCCGTCAGGGTTCACGTGCCCGCAGATGCAGATGCGACGTCGCTTCAGCAGCGCGGAGGCTATCTCGGCGAGCGTGGCGTTCGTCTCAGGCGTGACCGTCATCGATGGCGCGCCCTACAGCTCGTCGCCGTCGTCGATGGCGGCATCCGCCACCCGCTGCCGGTCCTCTTCCGCCTTGATGTAGCGGCCCAACCGCTCGGCTGCGTCCACCGTCTCGTCCAGATGGAACCTGAGCTCGGGCGCCTTGCGCCAGGCGAGCTTCTTGGCCATGAGCGAGCGAATGTGGCCCTTGGAGGACTCGAACGCAGAGCTGACGTCAGGATAGCGGTCAGGCTCGGCGGTATAGTAGACGTCGCAGTAGGCGCGGTCGTAGCTGACCTTGCAGCCGGTGATGGTGACGAGGTCCAGCCGGGGGTCGGACACGTCAAACAGCATGATGTTCGCTATGGTCTCGCGCGCCTGCTCGTCGACTTTGCGGTTGCCTTCTTTCATTGCGCTCTCCTTCAAGAGCTTTCAGGACGAGCCGCAGTGCCGTGAAGGGCCGAAGGCGGGCAGAGCGGCCGAACGCGCCGCGTGCGAGCCCTCGTCTGCGCCGAACGGCGATGCGGCCGCCCTCGAAGCTCTACTCGGTTCTCTCGACCTCTTTCACCGTGTATCCCTCGATGGTGTCGCCCACCTTGATGTCTTGGTAGCCCGTAATCCCAATGCCGCATTCGTAGCCGAATCGCACGCTGGCGACGTCGTCCTTGAAGCGGCGCAGCGAGCTGATGGTGCCCTCGAAGATGACCGTGCCGTCGCGCACCACGCGCACGCTGTCGTCGCGATGAATCTCGCCCTCGGTGATGTAGCAGCCTGCGATCTGGCCGACCTTGGGCACCTTGAACGTCTCGCGCACCTCGGCGATGCCGGTGTCCTCCTCGACGATGTCGGGAGACAACAGGCCCACGCGCGCGGCGTTGATGTCCTCGATGGCCTGATAGATGACGCGATACAGGCGGATGTCGACCTTTTCCTTCTCGGCCTGCTGGCGCGACTTGCCCGTCGGGCGCACGTTGAAGCCGATGATGATGGCGTCTGAGGCCGTAGCCAGCGTGACGTCCGTCTCGGTGATGCCGCCGACGGCCGAGTGCACGATGTTGATCTTGACCTCGGACTGGTCCATCTTCTCGAAGGCATCGCGCAGCGCCTCGATGGAGCCTTGCACGTCAGCCTTGACGATGAGGTTGAGGTCGGTCTGCTTGCCTTCCTCGATGCGGCTGAACAGGTCGTCGAGCGACATGTGCGACGAATGCTGCTGCTCGGCCAGACGCTCGCGCAGCGCGCGCTCCTCGGCCAGCTTGCGCGCATCGCGCTCGTCCTCGAAGACGCGGAACTCATCACCTGCCGTAGGCACCGAGCTGAGGCCCAAGATCTCCACCGGGTCAGCCGGCACGGCCGCATCCACATGCTCGCCGCGCGGGTTCACAAGAGCGCGCACGTGCCCGTAGGAGGTGCCAGCCACCACGGCGTCGCCTGGCTTGAGCGTGCCGCGCTGCACGAGCACGGTGGCCACCGGGCCGCGGCCCTTGTCGAGGTTGGCCTCGATGACGAAGCCCGATGCCAGCGCGTCCGGGTTGGCCTTGAGCTCCAGCACGTCGGCCTGCAGGATGATGGTCTCCAGCAGCTCGTCGATGTGCAGGCGCTTCTTGGCCGACACCTGCACGAACATGTTCTCGCCGCCCCACGCCTCGGGAATGACCTCGTACTCGGTCAGCTCCTGCATGACGCGATCGGGGTTGGCGCCGTCTTTGTCTATCTTGTTGATGGCGACGACGATGGGCACGCCCGCCGCCTTCGCATGGTTGATGGCCTCGATGGTCTGCGGCATGACGCCGTCGTCTGCCGCCACCACCAGCACGATGACGTCGGTCACCTGGGCGCCACGCGCGCGCATCGCGGTGAACGCCTCGTGTCCCGGGGTGTCGATGAACGTGATCTGGCGCCCGTCGATCTCGACCACGGATGCGCCGATGTGCTGGGTGATGCCGCCGGCCTCGCTCTCGACGACGCCCGTGTCGCGGATGGCGTCCAGAAGCGACGTCTTGCCGTGGTCGACGTGTCCCATGACCGTGACTACGGGCGGGCGTGGCTTCAAGTCGTCATCGGTGTCGTTGTAGACGATCGTGTACTCCTCCTCGGGGGAGACGACGCGCACCTTGCGGCCCATGTCGTCCGCCACGATCTCGATCAGCTCGTCGCTCATCGATTGGGTGAGCGTCAGCACCTGGCCCAGCAGGAACAGACGCTTGATGATGTCGTTCGGCTGCACCGACAGCAGCTCGGCCAGCTTGGCCACGGTAGCGCCCTGCGGCACCTCCACGACCGAGTCGTCCAGCATGAGTTCGGGGTCGATGCCGCGCTCGATGGCCTTCTGCTCGGCCTTCTCGCGCGCCTCGGCCTCGCGCTTCTGCTTGCGCTTCTTGCGCCTGCCCTCGCCCTCCGAGCTCGTGGTGGCGGCAACGACGGCAGCGCGCGCCTCGGCCAGCACCTTGTCGCGCTGCAGCTTCTCAGCCTGCACGGCCATCTGGGCGTAGCGGTCCTCGGACTGGTCCTCTTGCTCCAGCTCGGGCACCATCTGCGCGCCCGCCTTCTTGCCACCCTTGCCCTTCTTGGCGGCCTTCTGCTGCGCCTCGGCGGCGGTAGCGGCGTCTTTCTGGCTCTTGATGCGCTCGCGCTCGGCCTCGATCTGGGACAGAAGCGAGCTGAACTTGTCGGTCGAGGTCGGCTGGGCCACGGCCTTCTTCTTGGGCGCCTCGGCGGCAGGTGCCGACTTGGGCTTCTTGCCCTTGTTGCGCAGCGACTCTTCCACGGCCTGCTTCTTGGCCACCTCGGCCGCGATCTTCTTGGCCTTGGCCTCGGCCGCGCGCTCCTTCTTCTCGTTCTCGACGCGCAGCGCCTCGGCCTCGATCTGGCTTGCCAGCGACTCCATGCCCGAGCTGTATGCAGGCGGGGCCTTCTTGGCAGGGGCCTCTGTCGGGGCGTCTTCTGCCTCGTCCTCTTCACCCCCGCGCGCGATCTTCTCGGCCTTGCGCTCGGCCAGCTCCTTTTCCACCGCAGCGCGGCGGTCGGCCTCTTCCTGGGCCTTCTTCTTGGCTGCCTCGCTCTTCTCCTTCTCGAGCTCGGCGCGCTCTTCCTCGGGAAGCTCGCTTGCGTCTTCGACAATCTCGGGCTTGATGCTCTCGCGCACGCGCTCGACGTCCTCTTCGGACAGCATGCTCGCATGGGACTTGGCGGCGATGCCAAGCTCCTTCAGGCGAGCCAAGAGCTCCTTGCTCGACAGTCCCGTCTCTTTCGCCAGTTCGAGTACTCGTTTACCGGACATGATCACTCCTCGCCATCTGTACAGGCTTGCCCGCTCGCCCATACAGGACTTGCGACTATACCCTCGAATTCGTCTTCTGACAGGCGCGCCCTTAGGGCAGAGGCGAGCTTGCCAGTCTTCATAGCCTTGGAAAGGCATGCGCTCGAGCAGACGTACGCGCCGCGTCCCGGCGCCTTCGAGCTCGCGTCCACGCCTATGGTGCCGTCAGGTCGGCGAACGATGCGATGCATCGCCAGCTTGGACGACTTCGTCCGGCACCCGATGCATGTGCGCTCGCCTTTCATCTCGGTCTCTTTCTCCCCTGTTGCCGTTTCCGCAAAGCCGCGTCGTCTACGCCGGGTCGCCCTCGGCGTGCACGCCGCAGAACTTCGAGTCAGGGCGCGCGTGGTTGCGGCAGCGCACGCCGTCTTCGCTCACATAGGCGCAGAACTCATCATCGAACGACTCGGGGGACTCGGCGTCCTCCTCGTCCTGGATGAGAGAGTCACCCATGAAGCTGGCCGGCTTGATGTCGATGTGCCAGCCGGTCAGGTGAGCCGCCAGGCGGGCGTTTTGCCCCTCCTTGCCGATGGCCAGCGACAGCTGGTCGTCCGGCACGACGACGGTGGCATGGTGCGTGTCGCGGTCGACCGAGACGCTGTTCACCTTGGCCGGCGACAGCGCGTTGGCGATGTAGGCGGCCGGGTCGTCGCTCCACTGGATGACATCGACGCGCTCGTTGCGCAGCTCTTCTACCACCATGCGCACGCGCGAGCCCTTTGGGCCCACGCAGGCGCCTACCGGGTCAAGGTTGGGCTCGCGCGACGAGACCGCGATCTTGGAGCGCACGCCCGGCTCGCGGGCGATCGAGCGAATCTCCACGACGCCGTCGTAGATCTCGGGAACCTCGATCTCGAACAGGCGACGGATGAGGTCGCGATGGGTGCGCGACACGACGATGGACGGGCGCGCGTGCTCGCCTTTCGTGCGCGTCTCCTCGGATTGCGGGTCGCGCACGTCGATGATGAGCACCTTGAGGCGCTGGTTATGGCGATAGTGCTCGCCTGCGGGGCGCTCGTTGCGCTCGCTGGGGTTGCGCTTGGTGTCGTAGTGCGGAAGCTCCGCTTCCACCCCGTCGCGAATCTTGATGATGGTGAAATCAGGCGTGCCCTGCAGCACGGTGCCCGTGATGAGGTCGCCGACGCGGTCGGAGAACTCCTCGTAGATGCCCTTGCGGGCCGCATCGCGCACGATGGAGGAGATGACGCTCTTGGCGTTTTGCGCCGCGATGCGCGACACGCCCGACGGCGTCACGTCGCGCTCCTCGAACTCGGCGTACTCGCCCGTCTCTTCGTCGGGCTCGCCCACCGGCACCAGCTCGTACACGTAGATCCTGCCGGTCTGGCGGTCGATCGTGACGCGCGCGTCGTATTCGAGGTCGAGGATGCGCTCATAGCTCTTCGCCAGAGAGTCCTCGAGCCTCTCGATTATGTAGAACTCGTCGATCTTGCGCTCGTGGGCAAGGTCTTGAAGCGCTTCGATCAGTGAAAGCTCCTCGTCAGCCATCATGTCCTCCGTGTCGGTGTATCGTTGCCAAAAACGTTGCTAGAACTCTATCTTTCCGATTACGTTCGCTCGCTTGATCTCAGAGAAGGGAATCGTGTGCGTGCCGTGCTCCGTCTCGATGACGACGCTGTCGCCGTCAGCCGAGGCAAGCGTGCCCTTGAAGCTGCTCGTGCCGTCGAGCGGGCGCACCGTGCGCACGTGCGCCTCTTCCCCGCAGAAGCGCTGGAAGTGCTCGGGCGTGCGCAGGGGCCGGTCGATCCCCGGCGAGGACACCTCGAGCGTGTAGGCCCCCGGGAACGGGTCGATGCGATCGAGCATGGCGCCGATCCACTCCTGCGCCCCGGAGAGCTCTTGGAAGGAAACGCCTCCTTCCGCATCGATGTAGATGCGGATGACGGGCGCCTTTTTGGACCCGATGACCTCGATGGTCACGATCTCGATGCCGTTTTGCGCCGCCGTCGGCTCAAGCGCATCTATGAGGCTTTGTTCCTTCTTGGTGAGCAACCGCGCATCCCCCGTCTGGCTCCGGACAATAAAAAAAGCGGGTGAAAACCCACTTTCCCGAAGTCCGAAAAGTATAGATACCGTCTAAAACGTGAAGAATTCTAGCACACATCCTGCCCCATCCGCAACAAATTACCAGCATTTCGCGCGAAGAGACAACTGGGATCCTGCGGCAGAGGGCCAGACAATGCGTCCGCCCCTCTGCATAACAGATCATTTCAAATGGAGTTTGGCACCAGCCTGGGGCCAGGCGCATGGGTGCGGGCGCGCCGCGCACCATTAAGCGGCGCTCCCGCTGTGCGCCCTGTCCTTGTCGTGCTGCGTGAGCCTGCAAGGCTCGCAACGGGGACAGGCTTGCCGGCGGCCCCGGCC
>CAJUFC010000056.1 GCA_910585565.1 uncultured Eggerthellaceae bacterium
ACGATGCCGCCGATGGCGACGATGACGCTGATGACGGTGCTCACGATCCACATGTTGCCGCCGAACTCGCGCATGCCGATGGAGCGCACCGTGTTGGCGATGCCGCACAAGATGAGCACGGCCCCCAGCAGGATAGAGAAGAATCCGGCAACAGCCGCCGGGAACACGAACATCACGATGGCGATGACCGCCAGGAATATGCCAGTCGTGAGCGCACCCGACATCATGTGGCTCGGAGAGCCCTTGCGGAAGTACGACACCAGCGACACGATGGCTGAGATGGCAAAGATGGCGCCGAGGCAATAGACGATGGTCACGAGCGTGATGTCAGGCACGACGAGCAACACCAGCCCGAGCACGATAAAGAGCACCGCTTGAACGATGCCGTTGGTCTGAACGGTCTTCATGAACGATTCCATGGCCCCTCCTTAGGATTGTATGCCGACTTGTGCTCCGGTAATCAGGAAGAACGCTAACACAGCCACCCCAAGCACGATTCGGTAGATGCCAAATGCGGTGAAATCGTTTCTTTTGATATAGCCCATGAGGAACTTGATGGCCACCACCGACACGACGAACGCCGTCACGACGCCCGTCACGAGGATGGCGATCTCGATGCCGGTCATGGCAAGCCCCAGCTCGGCGACGTACTTGATGACCTTGATGAGGCCCCAGCCCAGCATGACGGGAATCGCCAGGAAGAACGTGAACTCGGCCGCTGCGGTGCGCGAGCAGCCGCACAGCATGCCGCCGATGATGGTCGCACCCGACCGAGACGTGCCCGGAATGATGGCGAGCACCTGGAAGCACCCGATCTTGAGAGCCGTCTTCCAGTCGATCTCGTCGACCGTCTTGATCTTGAAGAGGGCGCGCTCGGCGTCGTCGCCATCGTCGCCCGGGCCCACCACGCGCGCATGGCGGCCGCGCACCGCCGTCGTCTCGGCGAGGAAGGCGCGCTCGCGATGGCGGTTTCTCATCTCCATCACGATGAACACGACGCCGTAGAAGATGAGCGCGATGGCAACGACCCATGCGTTGTACATATGCTCATTCACCCAGTCGTCGAAGGCGAAGCCGATGATGGCCGCCGGGATGCATCCCACCACGACCATGCCCCACAGCCGCCACGTGCCCCGGCGCTCCTCGGACGTCTTCTTGCCGGAGAACGGGTTGAGCTTGTGAAAGTAGAGGATGAGCACCGCCATGATGGCGCCGATCTGGATGACGACGAGGAACATCTCGAGGAATTCCGGGCTCACGGCCAGCTGCACGAACTCGTCAACCAAAATCATGTGCCCGGTCGACGAGATGGGAAGCCATTCGGTGATGCCCTCGACGATGCCGATGAAGAGCGCCTTGAGTATTTCGATAAAGGTATCCACTTGAAAACGATATCTTTCCAAACGTATGGCCGCCCGAGGCGGCCTCTGAGTCACGGTATCAACGAATGGTAGCATTTCTTGAAGCCGATGGAGGTAAGGAGTTCCCCATGGAAAAGCTCTATGACATGCACTGCCATCTCGACTTCGCCGATAACGCCAAGGACATCGCCGCGGAGGCGGACGGACGCATCGTGGCCATCGACGCGACGGTCGTCCCCTCGTCCTACGTCAGCGCGACAGAACGACTCGAGCTGTTCCCCGATATCAGCGTCGGGCTGGGGCTGCATCCGTGGTGGGTCGCAGAGGGCCGCGTCGGGGAAGCCGACGTCGATCGCTTCTGCCACCTCGCCGGAGATGCCAGCATCATCAGCGAGATCGGGCTCGACTTCCATGGAAAGCGCGCACAGACGCGCACCCATCAACTGGAGGTGCTCGCGCGCCTCTTGCAGGCCATCGATGACGCCGGGGGCGACAAGCTCATCTTCTTCCATGCCGTCAAGAGCTATGACGCACTGTTCGACCTCCTCGAGCGCTTCGGCACGGCCGAGCGCAACCAGTGCGTGTTCCACTGGTTCTCCGGCTCGCGCGACGACTTCGGGCGCGCACTGGCGATGGGAATGCACTTCTCGGTCGGCATGCGCATGATGGCGACTAACGCCGGCGCCCTCTTCGCCGCCAGCATCCCCGACGACAAGGTCCTCATCGAAACCGACAGCCCCGCCCGCGAGGGCATGCCGTGGTCAGCGGACGCCTGGGTACAAGAGACGGAGAACGCCACGCGCGCCCTGGCCGAGCTGCGAGGCGTCTCGTTTGCTGCGATGCTCGAGACCGTGGCCACAAACAGCAAGCGATTGTTGCAAGGGCGTGGCGCACTCGCGACAAACCAGCAACAGCTCTAGCGCCACGCCGCGCCAGCGTCCGTGGGGCCGTATATTCAACGCAACGGTTCAAGAAAGCCACGAGGCGCGAAGCTGTCATGACGCCAACGAAGGGAGCGCACCATGTCTGAGTACAAAGAGGATCTTGTCATTCCGAGCAACGAAGAAGTCCTGCAGGTAACCGAAAAGGGCGACGAAATCGATATCACTGACCTCGGCAACGAAGAGTCTGCCAAGGTCATCGAGAGCGATCCGAACGAACTATAAAAGTAGCAGACGCCCTTTTTGACCTATCGGGCCCTCACGACACCCGATAGCATGACCCCCCGCCCTCAGAAGAGAGCGGGGGGTCTGTGTGTCTGGGCTGCTGTGATGCCTCGGGCGCTCCCGCGGCAGGGCCGCTCTCGCGACCGGACGGCTCCCGCAGCTGTCGCGATTCCCCCGTCCGAGCAGCTCCCACGGCTCCCGCAGCTGCAGCTATATGAAGATGATGACCGCCAGCACGATCAGGAGGATGACTATCAGAATCACCAGGAAGACGGCTGCCTTGGGGATGCCGCTTTGGGCCTTGTTGCCGTATTGGGCGTGCCCGCTGATGGCATCGCTGAGCGAGCCGAGGTCTTGGCGCCGGTGCGTCCGACTCGCCCGGCGCGAGCCGCCTCGAGGCTCGCCAGTGACGAAGCCCTGGCGCCCACGCGAGCTCCAACGGGTGTCCGCGTCGATGGCGTCCACCAGCGGGTCGGGCTTGTCCTTCTTGTCGATGGAGTAGCCGACCAGCTCGTTGTGCTCGTTGAACGCGCGCGAGTCGATGCTGCCGCGCCCGTCGATCAGCTCGCGGTTGGACGTGCGCCCCTGCACCTGGAACGTCCGTGCATCGCGCCGCGCCCGAGCCTCTTCGTGAGCCTCGCGCGACATCTGGGTGAGGTCGCGGCTTTCCTGCGTCGAGAGCGGATGCCGGTCTTTCGGATCAACGACGCGCCGTGTGGCGATGAGGTCTTGGGAGCGCGCCCGCGCCGTCCGGGCCCGCGACGCATCGCGCTCGCGGTATGAGCGCACCAACGCGTCGCGAGATGGGCGCTCGCGTCTCTCAGAAGAGCTGTCATCGAAGTACGGCACGGTTTCCATTATCGCAGAAATGTCTACAATGAACCTAGATTACCTCAATTGATCGAAACGTTTGGAAGCCAACCGGGTCGCCTGAGCCGGCCCAGGGGAAGGGGATGCATCGTGAATGTTGTTTGCTTAGACCTGGAAGGGGTGCTCGTTCCAGAGATTTGGATCGCCTTCGCCGAAGCCACCGACATCCCGGAGCTCACGCGCACCACGCGCGACGAGCCCGACTACGACAAGCTCATGCGCTACCGCATCGACATCCTGGCCGAGCACAAGCTGGGGCTGGCCCAGATTCAAGAGGTCATCGCCACCATCGAGCCCATGCCGGGCGCGTGCGAGTTCCTAGACGCGCTCAAGCCGCTCACGCAGACCATCATCATCTCGGACACCTTCTCCCAGTTCGCCAAGCCGCTCATGGAGAAGCTGGGCTGGCCGACGATATTCTGCAACGAGCTCGTCGTGGACGACAGCGGCATGATCACCGGATACGAGATGCGCTGTCCCGAAACGAAGCTCACGACCGTGCGTGCGCTGCACACCGCCGGCCTCGAGACCATCGCCTCGGGCGACTCCTACAACGACGTCGGGATGATCCTCGACTCGAAGGCGGGGTTCTTGTTCCGCACGACCGATGCGCTGAAGGCGGAATACCCCGACGTGCCCGCGTACGAGACCTACGACGAGCTGCTGGCGGCCATCACCTCGGTGCTGTAGCGAGGCGCTATCGCTCGGCCAAGCCGAACTTGCAGCGCACCCGTGCTATCCGCGACAGGATGGGGCCTGCCGCCACAAAGAGCGTGACAGCCGTCGCCAGCGCGTGCATGGCGTTCACGGGAACGCCGGCAAGATAGATGGCCAGGGCGCCCTCAGGCGTGATGCGCGAGAGGAACAGCAGCACCGACGAGGTGTCCAGAAGCGGGCCGAGCACCACCATCACGAACGCGGCCCCCGCCCCTGCAAGCGCGAGCCTTCCTGCACGAGCAGAGGCACGCCCCGTGGCGATGCCCGAGCGAGACAGGCCGCCGAAGGCAAGCCCCGCCAGCCCGAACGCCAGCATCTGCCAAGGCGTCCAGTAGCCCTGCCCGAACAAGAAGTTGCTGACGAGGGCAGACACTGCCCCGACAAGAAACCCCGAGCGCGGCCCGAGGCCCATCCCAGCGATCATCACGAGCGCCGCCATCGGCTTGAAATGCGGCAGCCAGAAGAACGCAGCGCGCGCGGCGACCGCCAGCGCGCACAGAACGGCGACGAGCGCCACCTCTCGCGCCTGAGGGCGCGACGCCTCGAACGAGGCCACGAAGGGCACCAAGGCGCACGCGATGACCACGACGCTGCCCAGGTAGTAGCTGATGCCCCCGAGCGCCATCGCCACCACCGCAGCAGCGGCCAGCGCGACCGACGCCGCGGTGACGATGGCCGCCCGCATGCGACTGCGGCGGAGGCCCTGGGCGCCTGGCGATGGCTTCGTCATGCGCCCAGGGCCTCCGCACACCGGCTGACGGCATCATCGACCGTCACGACGCCCGGGAACGTGCCGCGGACGATGCAGCTCGCCGCCGTCGTATAGAAGGCGTTGGCCGAGAAGAAGTCACGCGGCGGGGCGCTGGATGCAATCTGGCCGTCGAAGAGCATCGAGACGACGTCTGCCGCCTGGGCGCAGAACTCGAGGTCGTGCGACACGACGACGATGGTCATGCCCTCGGCAGACAGCTGGCGCACGAGGCGCACCAGCGCTCGCTTCGCGCCGGCATCCAGCCCCTTCGTCGGCTCGTCGAGCAATAGTATCTTCGGGTTGGCCAGCGCTACTTTGGCCAGGGCCGCGCGCTGCAGCTCGCCCGCAGAGAGGTCTGCCGGGTGCGCCCCCAGCAGATGCGCGACTCCTAGCGCCTCTGCCACGGCATGCCCCTCGGGCGTCATGGCGCCCAGGTCGGCACCGACCGTTTCCTGCGAAAAGACGAGCAACGGGTCTTGGGGCACGAGCGCCAGCGTCTCCGGGAACAAGGACGCGTCCCGCCAGCCCTTGAGGGGATGACCCAAGATGCGCACGCGCCCGCGATAGGGCCGCTCTCCCCCGCAGACGACCTTGAGCAGCGTGGTCTTGCCGCTGCCGTTGCCCCCCACCAGCGCGCTGACGCGCCCGGCCGGGACGGACAGCGCGGTGCCGCGCAAGACGTCAGGCTCGGTGCGCGCGTACCTGAACCACACGTCGTCCAGCTCGATGGCCGCGGGGGCTGCCGCTGTGGCCTCGCGCGGCTGAGGCGTCGGGCTCGGCGTGCATTCTGTCGGCATGCG
>CAJUFC010000057.1 GCA_910585565.1 uncultured Eggerthellaceae bacterium
GTGAAGGCGTTCAACGAGATGAAGGACGGCTCGATGCGCCTGCCGGGCCTCAAGGGCAAGAAGGTCATCGAGCACGCGCCGGTGTGCCCCTTTTGCAAGGAGGAGGTCAACGTGGGCGCCACGCGCTGCTATCACTGTGCGGCCGACCTGCCTGCGGTGGCCGAGCCGACGATAGAGACGGTGGGCTAGCCGCTGTCGGTCGATGATGCCGCTTTTGTGCGCGAGATACGGTACTATCAATGCAGGGAGTTCGCGCTCCCTGCATTTGTCTTATAGAGGGTGGAAGGCGAGTCGTGGCAAAGGTGACACAGGGGCGAGACATGGCGTTGTTGAAGAGAATCCTCAGACCGGAGCATGTCTTTCTGGTCATCTTCGTTCCGTTGAGCATCATGGCGTGCCTGCTCTATCCCGTGGGTGCCGGCTTCGACGAGGAGGCGCACGTCTCTCGCATCGACCAGCTGGCGCGTGGTGGCATCGTCGCGCCCGAGGTCGATCGCGCGGACATCGACTATCGCTACTACCTCGACTCGTCTTCGGAAGACCCGCTTTATGGTGGCGTGGTCGACCGCAGTCTTGCTGAGGTGACGTTCAAGGGCGACAAGGTGTTCTTGCTGAACCCGGGTCGGGCGTACGTGTTTCCCACGTGGCAGACGCCTGACGTGGCGGTTGAGGCGTCCTACGGGGACGAAGACGTCCTCATCCCGTTCTCCAATACGGCCATCAACACGCCGGTGACCTATCTGCCGCAGCTCGTCGTGTTCTCCATCGCGCGCCTGTTCGTCGACGGCGCATATACGCTCATCGTGCTCATGCGCTTGTCCCAGACGCTCGTTTTGGCCCTGGCGCTGTTCTTTGCCATACGGCTCATCCCGATAGGGAAGTGGCCCCTTGCCGTGGTGGGCATGCTGCCGGTGACCATCATGGTGAACGCTGGCGTCACAGGCGACATGATGTGCTTTGTCTGCTGTGTAGGGTTCTTGGTGGCGCTTTTGCGGCTTCTGCTCGAAAAGCCTGCGGATGCGCGGCGCTCGTGGGTCGTGCTTGTCGCCACTATTGTCTGTCTCGGCCTCGTGAAGATGTCGTATCTGCCGCTCATGATGCTGGCGATTCTCATTCCCATCGTACGGCCTGAGTATCGCGCGCGCCGGTACTACGGCATCATCGGCGGTGCCTGGATTGCCTCGGTCCTGCTGTTCGGGGCGTGGTACCTCGTGGCGGTGTCTGGCGTCAACACGGGCGCCATGTTCAAGGACGTCGTGCATCCGAACGAGCAGATGGCATTCGTGTTGCAGCATCCGCTGTCCTTTGCGAAGATGCTGTTCGATGCGTTCCTGCAGACCAACTTCTTCCAGCTGCACAATGAGTATGGCTATCTTGGCGCCCATGGCGTGCCGCTCTACGACTCGTTGTGGGTGGGCATCCTCCTGCTCGTTGTCTCGCTTGCCATCAAGGACGACCGCGAAGTGACCGTCAAGATGCCGATGAAGCGAGCGCTGCTGATCGCATGCGGTATCATCGCGATGCTGCTTGCGGTGTTCGTGCTGGTCTCGCTGGCGCTGTACTTGCAATACACGGAGGTCGGGCTTGACGTGATCGAGGGCGTGCAGACGCGCTACTTCCTGCCGACGCTGCCGTTCTTGCTGGTGGCGCTACTGGTGCCGTATCGCCAGTCGATCGACCCGTATATCAAGCGTCCGACGAGTCTGGTAGTTCCGGCAACGTGCTTTCTCACGGCGCTGGAGGTCTTCTACGCGCTCGTGATCGTCTACAACTTCGTGCGCGTGATCTTCTAAGAAAACTAAGGCATATATAAGAAAGGCCCGCTTCCCTTCGATGGGGAAGCGGGCCTTTTTGCTTACGAGGCTTGTCGAACGGTGCAGCCTAGCGTGGCCGCACGTGCCTCACGACCATTACTCTTCGTCGTTGAGGATGGCATTCAGCGCGTCGTTCTGCAGCTTCCTCGTGCGCAGCGAGAACGCGAGCGCGATGCCGATGGCGGCGCCCACGCCGAGCAGGAGCAGGATCGGCGAGCTGTCGCCTGCCTTGGCCATGCCGCCCGCAGGGTTGGTGCCCGATATCCACTTTGCGTAGTACGTGGTGTTCTCGGTGGCCACCTCGGGCAGATCGAGCGTCGGCTCGCCCATGAAGTCGGGGTTGACGTACCAGCCCTCCAGATAGTAGCCCTCGCGAACCGATGTCGGCATGGTGCGCGGGGTGGGGGCAGTGCCGTAGGGAACCTCGATGGGGGCAACTGCCGAGCCATCGTTGCTCTGGAAGGTGTAGGTGACGGTTGCGTTGCTCACCGTGTACGGCGTCTCGGTGTCGTTGACGGCCAAGGTGGGGTGGTATCCGTTGGCGACATAGCTCGACGGCATGGCGGTCGAATACCAGCCGCCCGTGATGGCGTAGTCGGGGGTCACGCCCTCGGCCACCTTGATGACGGGGCTGCCGACGATCTCTCCGCCGGAAAGCGTCACCTTGGAGTTGGAAGCCAAGGGGGACAGCTCGCCCTGCGGCGCGAAGAAGCCGCTCATGAAGCTCGTGAACGCCGCGATGGCCGACGTGTCTTCCTCGGCAGCGTTTGCCGACTTCGTCGAGTTCGTGGAGTCGTAGATGTCGATGCCGACAGCGCCCGAGCGCAGCTCGCCGGTGGTCGTGCCCTCCATGGTGAAGGAGCCGCCAGCGGTGAGCGCAACGGCGCTTTCCGAGCCGGCTATCAGGCCCGCGTTGACGGTCAGCTTCGCTGCTGCGCCATTGACGAGGACGCCCACCTTGTTGGGGTCGTCCGCTTTCGCATCCTCGGTGCCGATGGTGCCATTAGCCGAGAGGGTGAGCGAACCCAGCACGGTGACGGGCGCGTTGTCGGTCTCAGCTGCCTGGCTGATGGATTTGCCGCCCAGGTCGAGGGCGACGTCGCCGTCGGAGGGGACGGTCACCGTCTCCACGACGTTGGTCAGCAGCTTGACGGTCTGGGCGGTGGTGCCTGCCGTCTGGGCTGCGGTGGCAGCGTCGATGGCGTACTGCAGCGTTGCGTAGGGGACGGAGTTGAACGATGCCGGCGCCTCGGAGGCGTTGCCGGAGATGTCGATGCCCTTGTCGCTCGCCTCGGCGTTGTCGAGGTTGACGTACTGGCTCTTGTTGGTTGCGCTGAGGGACGCCACGGGCGTCGTGGAGATGTTCTTCGTCACGCTGAAGTCGGGGGAGGTCACCTTGCGGAACAACCCGACGAGGCCGGCTGCGTAGTTGTCGCCGGTGATGGTGGCGGCAGTGTTGATGTTCTTGGTGATGGTGGCGGCCTCGATGACGCTGCCGACGATGCCGCCGGCAATGCCGTTCTTGCCACCCGAGATGTTGGCCTTGTCGCCGTTGCGGCAGCCCGTGATGGTGGGGGAGGACGAGCCCGTGCTGTCCTCGATGACGCCGACGATGCCGCCAGCCGGCGAGCTTGCAGCCGTCACCGGCGCGCTGTTGATGCAGGTGGTGACGTTCACGGCGTTCGTGGCGCTGCCGACGATGCCGCCGAAGCCGCCCTCGGTGTCGCCCGTGCCGCTGACGGAGACGGTGCCGGTGTTCTCGCAGGTGCTGATGTCCATCGAGGCGGTGGAGGTGCGGCCGGCCACAGTGCCCGCGATGCCGCCAGCGTTGCCGTCGACCGCAGCGACGGAAGCGTTGTTGGAGCAGTTGGAGATGGTGCCCGACCCCGTGACGCTGCCGACGATGCCGCCCACGGCGGATAGCCCGGCCACGGTGCCAGAGGCGACGCGCACCTTGAAGATGGTCGTATCGTCGGTCATCGTGCCGGCCAAGGCGCCCACGTCAGTGCTGCTCGTGCAGCTGATTGCGACGTTCTTGAGCGTAAGGTTCTCGATTTTGGCGCCGCTCAGCGCGCCGAAGAGGCCCAGCTGGCTGCTTGACACGTCCTTGATGGCGAGGCCGCTGATGGTGTGGCCGCCGCCGTCAAAACTGCCTGCAAAGGGAGTGGCGCCCGGTGCGTACGGCGCGATGGGCGTGGTGACGGTGTCCTCGATCAGCCCATTGGCATCATCTGCATCATCCGTGGCTTCGTCAGTGATGCCGTCAGTGGTGCCGGTGCTGTCGTCGGTGCTATCGTCGGTGGCGTCGTTGGCGGGCGTGTCGCCAGCGCCCTCGTCGGCTGCGTCGTCGGCAGGGTCGGGCGTGACGCTGGACAGCCCGCGCAACAGCGCATGCGAGGCCACTGCCTTGGCGCTGCTCGAGTCAGTCTCATCGGTCGTGGGTGGTGTGGGCACATCGGGCGTGCTGCTTGCGCCGCTGCCGATGGGCGTCCAAGGCGCGTTCTTCGAAAGGTCGATGTCTGCCGTCAGCGCAAAGTACTCGCCTGCGAAGTCCTTGCCGGCAGCCACCTGCTCGGCCAGGGCCACCAGGCCCTCTGCGTTCGCGATCTCGTAGGGGGCGGTAGCGGTGCCGTTGCCCTTCCAGCTGCCGTTCGGCTTGGTCGACGACCCTGCCGAGGAGCTGTCGGCGGCGGCCAAGATGGAGTCAGGCGCGGAGGGCGTGACGTTTCCGTCGGCATTGCCCAGGCCGTCATCCGTGTCGTCAGAGACGTCGCCGTCTTCCGACGTGCCGCCGGTGGCGCTGTCGCCTGAGCTGCTTGAGCCCGCGTCGGTTGCGTTGTCGCTCTCGTCAGCCGACGAGGATGCGCTCGTGCCCTGGCCGCCTTGCTCGTTGCCGGTGGTCGCCTGCTCGGTTGGCGGCGTGTCGAACTTGGTCGAAGCGCCTGTGGCCCAAGCCTCTACCGGGACGAACATGAACATCGCCAGCGCGACGCTCAGAGCCGTGGCAAAGAATTTTGATATGAATGTAGTACGTTCCATAAGCAGCCCACCGTCTATCTCTTTTATTTATCTTGCGACCGACAAATGCATAGTCGGATTGAATTATAATTCAATCCTGTTCGAATTACAGCTGTGAGCAGGAGTTTTGTGTGGGAATGGCATGCGTTTTCGAGCGATATGTCCGACTGAAAGGAATCCGGCACCATGGCAGAGGAAAACAACGTGAACATGCAGGCTTCTCGACTGGAGCTTGATGGGATGGCGGAGATCCGCGACGGCGTCTATGCCAACATCGCCCTGGCGCGCACGTCTCCCAAAGAGAGCATCCTCGACTTTGCGTTCATCGACTCGAACGAGCAGGACGCGGAGGGCAACATCGTCACGAAGGGCAAGTTCCAGGCGCGTATCATCATGTCGAACTCGTCTTTGGTCGAGCTGCGCGACATGCTGGACAAGCACATCGCCCAGCACGTCCAGAGCTTCCCGCTGGGGGGCATGGCCAACTAGGCCGAGCTGACTGGTGGTGGCTGCTGACGGCTGCCGGCGGCGGACGTCAGCCAATGCGTGGGTAGCGCGAAGCGCGCGAGGGCGAGAAAGCGGAGGCATGAGCGTGGCACATGATGAGTTCAGCGAGTTCGTAGACACCATAGCGGCGTTGCGCGCGCCTGGCGGATGCCCGTGGGACCGCGAGCAGACGCACAAGAGCATCGCATCCAACATGATCGAGGAGGCCTACGAGGCGGTCGAGGCCATCGAGGAGCAGGATGTGGCGCACCTGCGCGAAGAGCTCGGCGACGTGCTTTTGCAAGTCGTGCTCCAAAGCCAGATTGCCCAGGACGAAGGCGAGTTCACCATCGATGACGTCTGTCGCGATGTGAACGACAAGATCGTGCGGCGCCACCCTCACGTGTTCGGGGATGCGTCAGCGGGGTCGTCCGAGGAGGTGCTGGACGCCTGGGACAAGATCAAGGCCGGCGAGAAAGGTAGCGCGGTCGAGGAAGGCCCTCATCGGCTGCTCGATGGCGTGCCGCGCAGCCTGCCGGCGCTCACGCAGGCGCAGAAGATCTCGCGCAAGGCGGCAGCGGTCGGCTTCGACTGGGATGACGTCGACGGCGTCTGGGCGAAGGTCGAGGAGGAGATATCCGAGCTCAAGGCTGCCTACGCTGCTTTTCTCGCGGCGCCTCGGGAGGGCCAGGCGCATGCAGCAGCCAAGCATGACGTGACTCTCGAGCTGGGCGACGTCTTGTTCTCGCTCGTCAACGTCGCCCGCAAGATGGGCGTCAACGCCGAGGAGGCCCTCAGGGCGACCTGCGCGAAGTTCCGTCAGCGCTGGGAATGCATGGAAGACGCCGCCTCTGCCGAAGGTGTTCAGCTCGAACGTCTTTCCCAACCTGAGCAAGAACGCCTCTGGCAACAATCAAAACAGCAACGCTAATATGCTGCCGCGTCGGCGGCTGCCGTGATGGGAGGTTGGCAATGCGCGGACTCGATGAAGCGCGGGAGGCTCTTCGCCGGTATTTCGGGTTCGATGCATTCCGTCCCGGACAGGAGCGCGCGGTTGGCGGCATTCTTTCCGGGCGGGACGTTTTGGCGGTGATGCCGACGGGTGCCGGCAAGTCCATCTGCTATCAGGTGCCGTCTTTGCTGCTTGACGGCGCAACCGTTGTCGTGTCGCCGCTCATCTCGCTCATGGAGGACCAGGTGAGCTCGCTGCGGTCGGTGGGCATCAGCTGTTCGTTTCTCAACTCTCGCCTGGGGCCGTTCGAGCGCGATCGGCTGCTGGGCGCGTTTGCCTCAGGCGCGTGCAAAGTGCTCTACGTTGCACCGGAGCGACTGGACGATGCCGCGTTCGTGCGCGCCATCCAGGACGCTCGGCTGTCGATGGTCGTAATCGACGAGGCGCATTGCGTCTCTCAGTGGGGCCAGGATTTCAGGCCGTCGTATCTCAGGATACGCTCGTTCATCGAGGGGCTGCCCGAGCGTCCGATCGTGTCGGCGTTCACGGCCACGGCAACCGAAAAGGTGCGCGAGGACATAGCAGAGCTTCTGGGCCTTGAGGGCCCTGACATCGTGGTGACGGGGTTCGACCGCCCCAACCTGCGCTTCTCGGTCGAGCAGGTCAGGTCTTCCCGCAAGGCCGCCCGCGTGCTTGAGATTATCGGAGGCTTTCCGGACGACAGTGGCATTGTGTACTGCTCGACGCGCGATGCCGTTGACGGCCTCTATGAGGAGCTGAGGCAATCAGGGGTGTCGGCCGTTCGGTATCACGCGGGGATGTCGTTGCCCGAGCGCGAGAAGAGCCAGCGCGCCTTCATCAACGACGACGCGCTGGTGATGGTTGCGACGAATGCCTTTGGAATGGGCATCGACAAGTCGAACGTGCGGTATGTGGTGCATCACAACATGCCTGGCAGCATCGAGGCGTACTATCAGGAGGCTGGTCGCGCTGGGCGCGATGGCGAGCCGGCTGAGTGTCAGCTTCTTTGGAATGATGCCGACATCGCGACGTGCCGCTACTTCATCGAGAGCGATATCGAGAACGAGGAGCTGACGCCGGACGAGATAGACGTCGTGCGCAGTTCGCGCCGACGGCTCTTGTCGGCCATGAGCGGCTATTGCCTCACGACCGCATGCTTGCGGGAATACATCCTGAACTACTTCGGCAGCATAGGTGCCGCTGGCTCTGGCGACGGAGCGGCAGATGGCGTGTCAGCTGGGTGCGGCAACTGTTCCAACTGCTTAGGCGACTGCGAGGAAGTGGACGTCACGGATGAGGCTCGCGCGGTCATGCGTTGCGTGCAGGAGCTGCGCGGGCGCTTCGGCAAGGGCATGGTGGCTGACGTGCTGTGCGGCTCTCAGTCAGCGCGCGTGCGCGAGCTGGGGATGGAGCAGTGTCGCACGTATGGGGCGCTTGAGGCGACGAGCAATCACGTCAAAGAGGTCATCGAGCTGCTGGCTGCTGCGGGCTACCTGAGCATCGGCGAGGGGAAGTATCCGCTGGTGGGGTTTGGTCCTCGCTATCGCGAGGCGGCCGAGGCCGACTTTCATCTAGGCATGAAGAAGGTCATGCGGAAGGCCAAGGACGCCAAAGCCGCTGTTGTGGCCGAGGCCGAGGGCAGCCTGAGCGAGGCGGACAGCGAGCTGTTCGAGCGCTTGCGTGACGTACGCAAGCGGCTGGCCGACGAACAGGGCGTCCCGCCCTACATCGTTTTCAGCAATGCCACCCTGAAGGACATGTGCATACGGCGGCCTCAAACCCAGGAGGAATTCCTTGACGTCA
>CAJUFC010000058.1 GCA_910585565.1 uncultured Eggerthellaceae bacterium
ACGACGAGCTTCTCCTCGGTGTTCATAGATGCGCCAGGCGATTGCTCCCCGTCGCGCAGCGTCGTGTCGAAAATGTCTATCTTGCGTGTCATCGTTCCCCCTTGTCGATGGTCGATCTGTCGTTGTCGCTTGCAAAAGCGCTGATCGCACGTGCACGCCCCCGTGTCGACGCGCGCTTGCGCTCAGGACCTGCTCGCACGGCGATGCCAAGCGTCGCGAGCGGCAGCCCCCCTCCCCTCGTCCGCCTAAAGCGTCAGCCTCCAGGCGTTCTTGAGGTCGATGGCGCCCTCAAGGCGCGCCACCACGTCATCGGTCACGTCTCCCTCGACGTTCATCCACACGAGCGCGCATTGCTCCTCGGGCTTGGTGCCGATCTGCATCGTCGTGATGTTGATGCCCGCATCCCCCAGGATCGTCCCGATGGTGCCGATGCGGCCCGGGCCGTCGACGTACTCGAAGATGATGGCGTCTTGCGCCGGCGAGATGTCGATGTCGTATCCCATCATCGAGATGATGCGCGGTGCGTTCTCGAGTCCGTACAGCGTCATGGCGAACTCGGACGCGTCGGCCTTGACGCGCACCGCGGACTCGAACCCGCGGGCATCCTCGGCCACTGACGTCACAATCTCGATGCCATGCCGCCGGGCCCGCGCCACGGTGTCCTCGAGCGAGGCGGCCGCGATGTTCTTATAAGAGATGATGCCATCGAGCAGGCCTGCCGCCAGCATGTCGGGGCTCGACTCCGCCAGCTTGCCCTCGAGCGTCAGCTCGAGCCGCTTGGGGATGCGTCCTAGCACCTCGACGGACATGAGCCCCATGATCCGGCATGCGTTCGCGTACGGGCGCATGTCGTTGATGATTTCGGGCGGCAGCGTGCTGGCATGAATGGCCGTCGGCACGATCGAGCCCTCCAGGCCCTCCCACACGTATTCGGCGATCTGCTTGCCCGCGCGCACCTGCGCCTCGCGGGTGACCGCGCTGATGTGCGGCGTCAGGATGACGTTGTCCAGCTCGTGCAGCGGAGAGTCGAGGCACGGCTCGTCTTCGAAGATGTCGATGGCAGCGGCTGCGATCTTGCCGGCGGCGACGAAGTCGGCCAGCGATGCGACGTCGTAGATGCCGCCGCGCGCCGAGTTGATGAGCACGACGCCCGTCTTCATCTTGGCGAACTCCTTCGCGCCGAACATGCCGACGGTGTCAGAGGTGCGCGGCAGGTGCACGGTGATGAAGTCGGCCTGCTCGATCACGGCGTCCATATTTGACAGCAGCTCGATGTCGAGCGCGGATGCGCGCTCCTCCGAGCAGTACGGGTCATACCCCACAAGGCGCATCCCGAAGGCAGATGCGCGCTCGGCCACCGCCGATCCCACGCGCCCGATGCCGAAGATGGCCAGGGTCTTGCCGTACAGCTCGGTGCCCATGAAGCAATGGCGCTGCCATCGCCCGTCGTGCACCAAGGCGTTCGCCTGGGGAATCTTGCGCGCTGCGGCCAGCATGAGCGCCATGGTATGCTCGGCCGCCGAGATGATGTTCGACGACGGCGCATTGCAGACGATAACGTCGTGCTCGGCGGCTGAAGCGATGTCGATGTTGTCCACCGTGACGCCTGCGCGCCCGATGATCTTAAGGTTCTTTGCGGCATCCAGCAGCTCTTCGGTCACCTTGGTGGCCGAGCGGATGATGAGCGCATCATAAGGCTCGATGGCCTCCACCAGCTCCTGGGATGACAGCCCGAGCTTGACGTCCACCTCGTACCCACGTCCCTCAAGGGCCGAGATCGCCTCGTCGGCGACCTCCTCGACAACGAGAACCTTCTTGGTCATGCCTCCCCCTTCGCTTGTCGCGACACTCTCATCGGCGCGGATGCGCGCCCGTTGCGCTCTGGCACGCGGCGGCGCATCCGCCCCGCGCCAGAGCCTGTGCCTTTAGCTGTGAGCCTTCTCGAATGCAGCCATGAACTCCACGAGCGCCTCGACGCCCTCCTTCGGCATGGCGTTGTAGATGCTCGCCCGCATGCCGCCGACGCTGCGGTGCCCCTTGATCGACTCGATGCGGTGGTCCTTCGCCTCGGCGACGAACAGCGCATCCAGCTCGGCATCCCTCGTCACGAACGGGACGTTCATGAGCGAGCGGCAGTCCTTCCGGGCCGTCCCCGTAAACAAGCTCGACTGGTCGAGGAAGTCATAGAGGATAGCGGCCTTCTCCTCGTTGATCCGCTGCATGGCACCCAGGCCACCCAGGCCCTTGAGCCACTTGAAGACGAGTCCACAGACGTAGATGCCCCAGCACGGCGGCGTGTTCGACAACGAGCCGGCCTGGGCCTGCGTGATGTAGCGCATGATGGTGGGCGTCTGTGGGTTGACGTCCTCGCGCACGAGGTCGTCGCGCACGATGACGATGACCACGCCCGCCGGCCCCACGTTCTTCTGTACGCCGCCATAGATCAGCCCGTAGTCTGAGACGTCCAAAGGCTCGGACAGAAACATCGAGGACACGTCGCTTACCAGCGGGATGTCGCCTGTGTCAGGCAGCTTGGGATAGCGCGTGCCATAGATCGTCTCGTTCTGGCAGATGTAGACGTAGTCGGCGTCCGGCCTGAACGCAAGGCCGTCGACGTCGGGCACGTACGAGAAGTTCTCGTCCTCGGAAGAGGCCACGCACGCCGCGTCCCCATACAGCTTCGCCTCCTTGAAGGCCTTCTTGGACCACGAGCCTGACACGATGTAGTCAGCCTTGCCATTGCGCATGAGATTCATCGGGATGGCCGCGAACTGCTGCGTGGCGCCGCCCTGCAAGAACAGCACGTGATAGTTGTCCGGAATCTCCATGAGGTCGCGCAGGTCTGCCTCTGCCTCCTTGATGATGCCGTCGAAGGCCGCCGAGCGATGGGACATCTCCATGACGGACATGCCGCATCCGTTGTAGTCGAGCATGCCGGATTGCGCCTCGCGCAGGACCTCTTCGGGCAGGACGGCCGGACCGGCAGAAAAGTTGTAGACACGCGACATCGATGAACTCCTTTATTGAGATGCAATACCGTTGTTGATGAGATTCTAATCTCTAATGAAAACCCTCAAACCTCGCGAATCGACAAAAGCCAGCGAGAAGCCACGAGGTGCCGATGATTGGCGCGTCAGCCACACAGACAGCCTTCGTGCTGCTGGCGGCAAGCCTGAAAGCGTCGAGCGCCAAGCCTCGAGGCTCCGCAGCGAGCAGGGGCATCGGACTTAATCCGATGCCCAGGAGAACATGCCGCGAATCTTCTCGCCGGTCTTTTCGATCTCGTGGTCGCTCAGGGCCTCGCGCTGCTCGACGAGCCACGCATGCCCGTTCTTGCAGTCCTCCACGAACTCGCGCGCAAAGCTGCCGTCCTGGATGCGCGCCAGTATCTCGCGCATCGCCTCGCGCGACTGCTCGTTGATGACCTTGGGGCCAGCGTAGTACTCGCCATACTCGGCCGTGTTTGAAATGGAGTAGTTCATGAAGTGGATGCCCGACTCGTACATGAGGTCGACGATCATCTTCATCTCGTGGTAGCACTCGAAGTACGCGAGCTCCGGCGGATATCCCGCCTCCACCAGCGTCTCGAAGCCGGCCTTCACTAGCTCGACCAGGCCACCGCAGAGCACCGCCTGCTCGCCGAAGAGGTCCTCTTCGGTCTCCTCCTTGAACGTGGCTTTGATGACGCCCGAGCGCGCGCCGCCGACGCCCCATGCATATGACAGAGCGATGTCCCAGGCGTCCCCGGTGGCGTCTTGCTGCACGCAGATGAGGTCGGGCACGCCCGAGCCTTCCGTGTACTGACGGCGCACGATGTGGCCAGGGCCCTTGGGCGCGCACATGATGACGTTCACGTCCTCGGGCGGCACGATGTAGCCGTAGTGGATGTTGAAGCCATGGGCGAACGCGAGGGTGTCGCCTGCCTTCAGATGCGGCTTGATGTGCGCCTCGTATACCTCGGGCTGCAGCTCGTCGGGCACGAGCACCATGATGAGGTCGGCCTCCTCGGCCGCCGTGTCCATGTCCACCACCCGCAGCCCAGCCTCCTCGGCTGCCTCGATGGACGCCGAGCCCTCGCGCAGGCCCACCCGCACGTCGCACCCAGAGTCCTTGAGGTTGAGGGCATGGGCATGCCCCTGCGACCCGTACCCGATGACGGCGATCTTCTTGCCGCGAATGACCTCGGGGTTGCAGTCCTCTTCGTAATAGATCGTCACTGCCATGGTTCCAAACGTCCTTTCTCTCGGTCTTTTCGACCACGCAACGCGCAGCCGGCTGTTCCTGCGCTATTCCTTCGTATGGCGCGAAATCGCGATCTTGCCCGTGCGCACCGTCTCCTTTATCCCATAGGACCGAAGCAGGTCCTCAAGGCCCTTGAGCTTCGAGCCGTCTCCGGTCGCCTCGATGGTGAGCGAGCTGCGCCCCACGTTGACGATCTTGGCACGGAAGATGTTGGCGATCTCGATGATCTCGTTGCGCCGCTCGGGGCTGGCGTTCACTTTGTACAGCACCAGCTCGCGCTCGACGGCGTCCTCGGAGGTGAGGTCGGTGATCTTGTGGACGCTGATCAGCTTGTGCAGCTGCTTGGTGATCTGCTCGTAGGCGACCTCGTCAGCGTTGACGATGGCCGTGAGGCGCGACATCGTGGGATCTTCGGTCGGGCCGACCGACAGCGACTCGATGTTGAAGCCGCGCCTCGAGATGAGCCCCGTCACGCGGGACAAGACGCCCGGCTTGTTCTCCACGAGAACCGAAAGCACATGCCTCATCGCCTACCTCCCCTCTGCGGTCAGCACGTCGGTGCGCACCGCCCCCACCGCAACATCGATGGCGCCCATGACGTTGTCGAGGGCAGCCCCTGGCGCCACCATGGGGTAGACGTTCTGCTCGGGCGATATCGCGACATCGAGCAGATAGGGGCCCTCAGAGGCCAGCATGCGCTCGATGGCGCGTGGCACCTCCCCAGGGCGCACCACGCGCTCGCCCTGCCAGCCGTATGCGTCAGCCAGCTTCACGAAGTCGGGGTTGGCATCCAGCAGCGTCTCTGAGTAGCGCTGGTCGTAGAACAGCTTCTGCCACTGGTGCACCATGCCCAGCGCCCGGTTGTCGAGTATCAGCACCTTCACGGGCACGCCATTGATGGCGGCCGTGGCCATCTCTTGCGAGTTCATCTGGAACGACCCGTCCCCTGCCACGCAGACGACGGTCTTCCCAGGCTCGGCGATGGCTGCCCCGATCGCAGCCGGGAAGCCAAATCCCATCGTCCCCAAGCCGCCCGAGGACAGGAAGCTGCGCGGCACCTCGCGGTCGATGAACTGGTGCGCCCACATCTGGTGCTGCCCCACTTCGGTCACGACGATGGAGGCCTCAGGGTCCAGCTGGCGCGAGAGCTCCTTCATGACGAGCTCGGGCACGATCTCGGCATCTGCATCGTCCACCGACGCATGGTAGAACGGATAGCGCTTGCGCCAGGCGTCGATCTCGCCGAGCCATTGAGCCGTCTGGGGCGTTGCCCCGTCTTTCTCCAGCTGCCCGACGAGCCCTTCCAGCACGCTTTTGAGGTCGCCCACGATGGGTACCTGCGCCTCGCGCACCTTGCCGATCTCAGCCGGGTCGATGTCGATGTGGATGACGTCGGCATGGGGCGCGAACTCGGAGAGAAGCCCCGTCACACGGTCAGAGAAGCGGGCGCCTGACGCGATGATGAGGTCGCTTTCCGTCATGGCGAGGTTGGAGTACTTGGCGCCATGCATGCCCACCGGCCCCAGGCACAGCGGATGCGACGACGGGAAGGCCCCTTTGCCCATGAGAGTCGTGACGACGGGAACCTGCATCAGCTCCGCGAGCCGAATGAGCTCAGGCGATGCCTCCGAAGACACGATGCCGCCGCCGACGTACAAGACGGGTCGCTCGGCCGCCTCGATGAGCTTGGCCGCTGCGCGTATCTGCTTGGCGTTGCCGCGATACGTCGGCTTGTAGGAAGGGATGTTCACCTCGTCGGGATACTCGAAGGTCATCATCGATCCCGCTAGGTCGGACGGCACGTCGATGAGCACCGGACCAGGTCGTCCGGTCGAGGCGATGTGGAACGCCTCGCGCATCGTCGTCGTCAGCTCGTCAGTCGACTGCAGGAGATAGGAATGCTTGACGACGGGCATCGTGATGCCCACGATGTCAGACTCCTGGAACGAGTCGGTGCCGATCACCGGGCGCGGCACCTGGCCGGTGATGACGACGAGCGGCACCGAGTCCATGTAGGCCGTGGCGATGCCGGTCACGGTATTGGTAGCGCCCGGGCCGCTCGTCACGATGGCCACGCCCGGCCTGCCCGTGGCACGCGCATAGCCGTCAGCCATGTGCACGGCCCCTTGCTCGTGGCGCGCCAGCACGTGCCTCAGCTGGGTCGAGTCGTAGAGCGCGTCGTATATCCGTATGGCCTGGCCGCCTGGATACCCAAAGACCACCTCAACGCCCTCGGCCTCGAGAGACGCGACGATGGCCTCAGCGCCCAGCATCGTGGCACCCTGCTTGGGCGTCTTCGACCCCAACCCGCGCGGGGCCCCTATCGTGGCCGCGTTGCGGCGCTGCCTCGTTTCGCCCTCTGTCATATCCTCACCTCCTGGTAGGTGCCAATGATGAATGGCCTGCTCACCCGACGTAGGCGCCTGCGTCAGCGCTCGACACCATGCGGGCATATTTCGCCAGCACGCCATGGTCGTGCTTGGGAGCCGGCGCCACCCACACAGACGCGCGCCGTGCCAGCTCGTCATCGCTCACGTTGAGCGTGAGCGCGCCCCCAGCTATGTCGACGGTGAGCGCGTCGCCCTCCTCGATGAGCGCAATCGGGCCGCCCGCAGCCGCCTCAGGGCTCACATGCCCGACCGCCGGCCCCTTGGTGGCGCCCGAGAAGCGCCCGTCTGTGACGAGCGCGACGCTGTCTGCCAGCCCCATCCCGCAGATGGCGCTCGTCGGCGTCAGCATCTCGCGCATGCCCGGGCCGCCTTGGGGTCCCTCGTAGCGGATCACCACGACGTCGCCTGCGTTGATGGCTCCCGCATATATCGCCTCGCATGCCGTCTCCTCGCTGTCGAAGACGCGGGCAGGGCCCGTGTGCAGCAGCATCTTCGGGTCGACGGCGGCCTTCTTCACGATGGCGCCCGCTGGCGCGATGTTGCCGCGCAAAACGCGCAGCGCCCCTTCAGGCGTGAAGGGGTTGTCGTGCGTGCGGCACACCTCCCCGTCTGCTGGGCGCGCCCATGTCTCGAGATAGTCAGGCATGGGTCCCACGCACGTAAGCGCGCCAAGATCGATGAGCCCCAGCTGCGCGAGCTCGTGCATGACGACAGGCACGCCGCCCACCTCATAGAGGTCCGACAAGGGGCGCGGGCCCGAGGGCTGCAGCTTCACCAGATGCGGCGTGCGCGCACTGGCTGCGTCCCAGTCGTCCATCGTGATGGGGTGCCCTGCCGCACGCGCGATGGCCGTGAGGTGCAAGACCGTGTTGGTCGACCCCCCGAAGGCCATGTCGCACTCCATGGCATTGTGGATGGCCGCCGCGCTCACGATGTCGCCGATGCGGATGCCGCGCTCCACCAGCTCCATGACCTTCATGCCGGCATGCTTGGCCAAGCGCAGCCGCTCGGAATAGACGGCCGGAATCGTGCCGTTGCCCGGCAGCGCTATGCCCAGCGCCTCGCACAGGCAGTTCATCGAGTTCGCCGTGAAGAGCCCAGAGCAGCTGCCGCAGGTCGGACAAGCGGTGTCTTCGTAATACGCCAGCTCATCTTCGGTCATCGTGCCGGCGTTGACGGCAGCCGCTCCGTCAAAGAGCGTGTTCAGGTCCGTCGTCGGGCCGCATCCGCCCGGCTGCTTGCCCGCCAACATGGGGCCACCCGACACGAACACCGTCGGCACGTTCACGCGCAGGGCGCCGATGACCATGCCAGGCACCACCTTGTCGCAGTTGGGGATGCACACGATGCCGTCGAACGCATGGCCTTGAGCCGCAATCTCGACCGAATCGGCGATGGTCTCGCGCGACACGAGCGAATAGTGCATGCCGTCGTGGTTCATGGCGATGCCGTCGCACACGCCGATCGTCGATATCTCGAAGGGCACGCCGCCTGCCATATAGATGCCGGCCTTCACCGCCTCGGCGATCTTGTCGAGGTTGGTATGCCCCGGGATGATGTCGTTTCTGGAGTTGATGACGGCGATGAACGGGC
>CAJUFC010000059.1 GCA_910585565.1 uncultured Eggerthellaceae bacterium
CTGCTTCTTTGGCATCGTGCTGGCCATCATCCCGCCGGCCCAGGTGGCCCAAGAGGTGGGCAGCCCGGTCACCTATGTGGTCGTCATCCTCGCCATCATCCTGGTTACCTTCGGCATCTGCTTTGCCGTGTACCAGACATCCAAGAGGCACAACTGGGTGGACGAGAACAACGTGTTCGCGCCGTTCACCTGGCAGCTCGAGGGCCTCAAGAAGCCCCAGCGCGTACTGTCCAACGTGCCCTCTGAAATGATGAGCGAAGGCCAGAACCCCATGGGCATGCCCGTGAAGAAGCTGTGGGACCCCAACGAGCAGATCGTGCTGCCTGACGAGTACCTGCCTGGCAAGCATCATCCGCTGTCGCCGTCCATCGCGGCAGGCGACGACCCGGCAGCCATGAACCATCCGGTCAAGACGAACGGCGTGGCCAACACGGCGGTAGCTGTGCCCTTGAGCCAGCCGGTCATCATCTCCAAGAAGGCTGGCATCGGCACCGCAGCGAGCGCAGGCATCAAGCATCCTGACGCCAAGCGTGCGGCCGAGAGCATGGTGCAGGTGCAGATAGCTGCCAATGTCCCGGCTGCCCCGGCGGCCGCCGTGGAAGCGGTCGCGATCCCCACCGACGTCACCGCTGATGCCGCCCGCGCCACCGCTGCCGAGCATGAGGCCCTTGCCAAGGAGAAGCAGGCCGAAGAAGACGTCAAGCGCTATGCCATGGAGGCCAAGGCCTACGAGGCTCAGGTGGAGGCTGATAGCGACCTACTAGCCGCCGAGCGCGAGGTCAAAGAGGCCACGGCGGCAGCGCAGCAGGTGCATCGCGGGCATCCGGCAGGAGCTGGCGTAGGCGATGCGGCTGCAAGCGGCGACGCTGGTGCGGTCGCGCCGCAGCCTGATCGTGGCAATGCGTCGACCAACGGCAACGCAAGCAAATAGGGTTTCGTGAGGCGGGCCGCGCGGCATGCACGCGGCGCGGCCCGGGCACGAGTGAGGGGTGTTTTTCATGAGTGATACGACTACAAAGACAACGACATCGACGTCGGGCGCGACGCACCCAGCCGAAGCGGCTGCAGCGGCTGCGACGACCCACGCTGCAGACCCGGGGACAGCGGCTCGTCTGTCCATGCCGGAGAACAACGGCACGACGGTGACAAAGCCCACCGTGGCCACGCGCCAAAAGAGCGGAGACACGTTCAAGGCCACGCTCACGGTGAAGGACATGGTGGTCTGGGGCCTCATTACCATGGTCCCCATTTCCCCGATGGCCGTCTATGGCGGCGTGTTCGCCGACTCGGGCGGCATGCCCACCCTGGCTTTCCTCATCGGGTTTGTGGCGGTGCTGTTCTCGGTGTTCTCCTTTGGCATCATGATCCGTCGCTTCCCGTCGTCGGGCTCTATCTTTACGTATGTGAGCCACGTGTTCGGGAAGATGCCTGGCTTCATCGCTGGCTGGCTGATGCTGTTGCAGTATCTGGTCAGCCCGGCCATGGTGTACCTCATCGCGGCCATCGCCATCCACAGCATGCTGCCTGACATACCCATTTTGGTCCTGTGCTTCGGCTTCCTCGCCATCGTGGCCATCGTGTCGCTCATCGGCATGAAAACGGCCATGGTGGTGAACAAGGTGGCGCTCGTGGCGCAGCTGGTCATCTTGGCGCTGTTCGTCATCTTCGGCATCCTGTTCGTGGTGCAGCATCCCGAGAGCGCCAACTTCTCGCCGACCAACCTGTTCAACCCGGACAAGTTCGAGCTGGGCGGCACTATGTCGGCCGTTTCGTTGGCAGTCATGTCCTATGTGGGATTTGGAGCCATCGCGACACTGACCCAGGAAGCGAAAGACCCCCAGCACGGGCCGTCGCGCGCCATGATGGTGATGGCCATCCTGCTGTGCGTGCTGTATGTGCTGCAGTGCTTCATCGCCACCTCCATCGACCCGTCCGGCGCCGCGTTTGCGGGCAACACCGACAACGCGTTCTATGCTGTGGCCAAGATGGCTGCAGGTCCTTGGCTCATGGTCGTGTGCGCCGTGGGTGTGGCGCTCGCGCAGGGCGTCTTCACCGCCATTGCCCAGCAAAACTCCATCGCATTCGTCATGTTCACCATGGCCAAGGGCGGCTGCCTGCCCAAGTTCATGGCGAAGATGGACAAGCGCACCAACTCCCCGCTGAATGCCGTCATCTTCATCATTGCCCTGTCCGTGGTGCTGACGCTGATCTTCCAGTTCAGCGGCATCGACATGAACACGGTGGTCAAGATTTCGAATTTCGGCGCGCTTTCCACCTACACCCTGCTCAACCTAGCCGTGATCGTCTTCTGCTGGTTCCAGCTGAAGGAGCGCTCCGGGGCCAAGGCAGTGCTCATGCACCTGGTATTCCCGGCTTTGGGCGCGCTGGTGTGCTTCGCCATCCTGCTCTCGGTGGGCGACGTCGCGCTGATTGTGGGCGTGGCATTCATCCTCATCGGCATCGCGTACTACCTGGTGCTGACGAAGGTGCTGGGGCGCGAGATCAACCTCGGGTAGCCCAGCGGGGCAGCAGCATGGAAGGCAGGGGAGGCATGGGGCGCAAGTGAGCGCACGAGGAGGCATGCGAAGGTACCACCTTCTTCGGACGCGCGGCGCGGCGCGTGCAGAAGCGCGCCGCAAAGCGCACCTGAGGAATGAGATACAGAGCGCAAAAAGACAGCGGCAATCGTTTAAGGAGACCATCATGGCAGAGACGACATCCACATTCACCGTAACGCTCGGCGACCCGGGCAAGGACGAAGCTCCTGAGATACCCATTCCCGAGCCCGCGAGCAAGGACTACACCTGGAAGAACGGGCGGCAGTCCATCAAGTACACCACCACCGCAGAGATGCTTGCGCTGCACGAGGACGACGGCACGCTGATCGGGCACATGTTCGCCCTGTCATACGTGAGCGACGCCCAGGACAAGATCGACCGTCCCGTGACGTTTTGCTGGAACGGCGGCCCGGGCGGTTCGTCTGCCATGGTGAACATCGGCGGGTTGGGGCCGCGGCGCGTACCCATCAACACGCTCGAGCAACTGCCGTGCCCCACGCAGCCTGAGGACAACCCCTACTCGCTTCTACCCGAGACCGACCTGGTCTACTTGGACGCCATGGGGACGGGCTACTCGCGCATCGCGAAGGGCTACGACCCCAAGAAGGTGTGGGGCGTGGACGGCGACGCTGATGCGTTCATGCGCGGCATCGCCCAATGGCTGACCACGCACGAGCGCTGGAACACGCCGCTGTACCTGTACGGCGAGTCCTACGGCACTATGCGCAACTCGGTGCTCATGCGCGTGCTGGGCGAGCGCGGCATCGCCGTTACCGGCGTCATCGAGCAGTCCACCATCCTCGACTACGCGCCGACGCTTGCCGGCAACGACCTGTACTACATGGGCATGCTGCCGGTGTACGCGGCGACCGCCAACCATTTCGGCAAGGCCGGCAAGGGCGTCGACCAGTTCAAGTGGTTCGACAAGGCATGGCAGTTCGTCGACGAGAAGTACGGGCGCGCCCTCATCAAGAGCGACACCATCGACCCGAAGGAAGAGTCAGCGCTCGCGCAGGAGATGTCCGAGCTCATCGGCTTGGATGCAGACGTCATCCAGAAGAAGCACCTGCGCATCGAGCTGGACACGTTCCGCAAGCTGCTGCTGGCGGACGAGGGCCTGTTCATCGGCCGCTATGACACGCGCTTCACCGAGGCGGCCTACATGGACGTGCAGGGCGACAACGAGTTCTTCGCCGGCGAGGACCCCTCGGGCGACGCCATCATGACGCCTGACCAGTCGGCGTGGATGAAGCTCGTCCAGGAGACCGGCTTCAAGGGCTCGCCGATCAACATCCTTTTGTCCTTCAAGGTCAACGCGGACTGGAACTGGACGCATCAGGCGCCGGGCACCATGGGCAGCCCGGTGTGCCCCAACACCGCGTATGACATGGCAACGGCGCTCAGGCGCAACCCGAAGTGCCGCGTGCTCTTCTTCGGCGGCATCCACGATGCAGCAACGCCGTACTGGAACGTGCGCCATGCCGTCTCCAAGATGTTCTTGCCTGACTATCTGAAGGAGCGCATCACCTACAAGGTGCACGAGAACGGACACATGGCCTATGAGGACCTGCCGACGCTGCAGAAGATGTCCGAGGACCTCAAGGAGTTCTACGGGCTGCGCAACAAAGACTAGCGCAACAAAGACTAGCGCAGCAAAGATCAAGAACGAGGAAGCAGGGAACCGAAATGCTCACGACAGATCAGCAGAGAATCGTTGACGTCGCCCAAAAGAACGAGGTCAACGGCTGGCAGCACATCAAGGTGAAGGGCACGCCATACGAGTGCGGATTCCAGGAGGGCTACCTTTTGGCCGCCGAGTTCAAAGATGCCCTGCGCGTGTACAAGTACATGACGCTCGAGACGTTCGGCATGACGTACGAGTGGTTCGCCGAGCAGGCGCTCAAGCTGCATCGCGACATGATCCCCGAGCGGTGGGCCCAAGAGCTGACCGGCATGGCTGACGGCCTCACTGCCGCTGGCGTGCCCGCCACGCTTGACGACCTGATCGCCTGGAACGACTGGATGGAGATCACCGGCTATTGGTGGCCTCAAAACGCCGGCAAGATCATGAGCCGTCCGCTCATGAAGACGCACCGCAAGGAGCACTGCTCGGCCATCGCCGCCACAGGCTCGGCCACGGTGGACGGCAAGCCGTACCTAGGGCACGAGAGCTTCGACGAGTTCTGGAGCGGACAGTACTTCAACGTGTGCAAGCGCGTCGAGCCAGACGAGGGCTATGCCTTCATCATGCAGGCCTCGGCACCCTGCATGCTGAGCTCGATGACCGACTTCTACGTGACGGAGGCTGGGCTGAACATCACCGAGACCACGCTGGCTGGGTTCGATCGCTACGACGACGCCGGCATGCCTGAGTGGGTGCGCATCCGTGATGCCGTGCAGTTCGCCAAGACGATCGACGAGTTCGTGGAGCGCCTGGATGCGGGAAACAACGGCGGATACGCCAACGCGTGGCTGATCGCCGACCACAATACCGGCGAGATCGCCCGCTACGAGCAAGGCCTTGAGTTCACGTCGCTCGAGCGCACGAAGGATGGCACGTTCTTTGGGTGCAACGCTGTCTTCGACCCGCGCATCCGCAACTTGGAGTGCAAGGACAATGGCTTCAACGACCCGCGCCAGCAGACAGGTGCGCGCCGCCAGCGGTGGATGGAGCTCATTGACCAGTACTACGGCACAATCGACCTCGAGGTCGTGAAGAAGATGCTGGCCGACACCTACGACGTATACCTCGGCTACAACTGCCCGTCCAGCCGCTGCGTGTGCGCCCACTACGACGTGGACCCGCAGTACTACGCCGACGACCCCGATGCGGTGTGGAACATCCCGTTCTACCCGGCGGGCTCGTGCGACGCCAAGGCGGCAGGCCCTGACGACGTGAAGAACCTCAAGATGTGGGGCCGCTATGGCCGCGCTGACGGGGTGGAGTTCAACGCGCAGGACTTCATGGACCAGCACCCGCTGTGGAGGTGGATGGACGGCTATCTGGATGATCGCCCCACCCAGCCTTGGACGCTGTTTGACTAGACGCACCGATGCGGGCGCCTCGTTGTCAGAGGGACGCGGGGCGCTCGCCACTACACATACGAAAGCGCGCGACCCCGGAGACTTCGGAATCGAGCATGCGAGAACGGAGAGAGACGAAATGAAGCTGTCGAAAGAACAAATCGAGAGAATGTCCGAAGACTATCAGAAGATGTGCTGCCAGCATGTGGCCCAGCGCGCCGTCACCAAAAACGGCATCCTGGAGTCAGCGGAAAGCGTTGAGGTGCTCAAGCGCATGAGCCCGCCGAACTTCGCGTTCTCCATCGACGTGGACGACCAGGCCGTCGCGAACCAGAAGATGTCGGGCCGCTGCTGGATGTTCGCGTGTCTCAACGTCTTGCGCTTCCACATCGAGCGCGAGCTCGACCTGCCGAAAGGCACCTTCGAGCTGTCGCAGGCCTACCTCGCCTTCTACAGCAAGCTAGAGCGCGCGGCATGGTTCCTCGAGCACATCGTGGACACGGCCGACAAGGCCTTGGGCGACCGCGAGGTCGATTGGCTCATCTCGGCGCCGATGGCTGACGGCGGCGACTGGGACATGGTGGCAGCCTTAGTGAAGAAGTATGGCGTCGTCCCGCATGAGGCGATGGCCGAGACGCACTGCACCAACGATACCGCCGAGCTGAACACGGTGCTCTCGCACCTGTTGCGCCAAGACGCCATCACGCTGCGCCAGATGGCCAAGGAGGGCAAAGACACCACAGACGCCCAGCTCGCGATGCTCAATGATGTGTATCGCGTCTTGGCTGTATGCTTCGGCGAGCCGCCCAAGACGTTCGACTTCACCTATGTGGACGCCAAGGACAACTATCATGCCGACCTCGACATGACGCCGCTGGACTTCCTGAAGAAGTACGTGAAGATCGACCTCGACGATTATGTCGGCATCATCAATGTGCCGGGAGACGAGAACCCCTACGGGCGCGTGTATGCCATCCAGGACTCCGACCAGATCCCCGAGCGGCGCAACCTCTATGTCAACGTGCCGATGGACGAGCTCAAAGGCTACGTCATCGAGTCGCTGAAGGCGGGAGACCCGGTGTGGTTCGGCTCTGACGTGTTGCAGTGGTGCGATCGCAACGCCGGCGTGATGGCATCTGACCTGTACGACCTAGAGGGACTGTTCGGCATCACGTTCGACATGGACAAGGCGCAGCGCTTCGCCATGCACGAGAGCCTGCCTACCCACGCGATGACCATCGCCGGCGTAGACATCAAGAACGGCAAGCCTGACAAGTGGAAGATCGAGAACTCCTGGGGCACCGAGAACCACGGCGAGAAGACAGGCAACAACGGCTACTTCGTATGCACGGACGAGTGGTTCGACAACTTCGTGTACGAGGTTGCCATCCCCAAGAAGCTGCTCAAGCCCGAGACGCTGAAGGCGTTCGACACCGAGCCGATCGTGTGGCCGTTCTGGAACACGTTCAACCCAGTCAGCCCTGCTGCCTAAGCTCTGTGGCTGAGTGCTGCTGTCGGTCTTGGGGCCTGATGTGCCCCAAGACCACGAGAGGCGGCCGCCCTGCAGGCGGCCGCCTCTTTGCTGTGTACGCATAGTTGGAGGGGTATGGCGCGGGTGGGTGGCGTGAGGGCGTGCGCATGTTTGAGGGGCTGCAGCGTGCGCATGTGGCGTGCGGGCGTGCGCCCTTGAGACGGGGCCGCCCCCGTCCCGCCGCATCGCTGGGATGAGACAGGGGCGGGGGCGGCCCGTGGAGGGATTGGGTCGGAACCTGCCCGAGGTGCGCGCTTGCTGCCTCGCAGGATATCCATGTCGTTGTCTTACAGCTTGGCCAGCTTGGTGGAAGCCATCTGGGCGTAGAGCTGGCCTTTCGCATAATGCGTCAGGGCGTCGCTCCACAGCTGCATGGCCTCGTCCGTCTTGCCGGCGTTCTGCTTCTGGAAGGCGAACCCTGCGCGGTCCATGCCACACTCGATCTCGGTGGCAGCCGTGTCCAAGAGCGGACGGATGGCCTCTTGCGCTGCCAGGGTAAGTCGGGCGTCCTTGGCGTTCTGCATCGTGACGAATGTGTTGCGGGCGTTCCAGAAGTACTCCTGCGCCGTCGCGCTTGCCGCGTCAGAGACGGCCAGCGGGTCCTCGTCCAGCTGCACCTTGACGTATTCGCCCGTGGCGCCGCCCGGGAAGCCGACGCCATTGGGGGTGCCCACCTCGAAGTAGGCGGTCTTCTCAGCCGGCAGGATGATGGTCTGGGCCAGGCTCTCCATGTTGTCGTTCACGCTCTCGGACGCCGGGTCGTTGTAAGTCCACTGGCCGGTCTGGGCGTCGATCCAGTCATCAGAGGTGAAGGCCTTCTTCGCGGTGTCGATGGTGATGCCGCCGTTGGAGATGCCCTCTTGCAGATAGGCGACCATGGTGGCGTAGCGGTTGGCCGAGCCGCCCACGGCGCCGCCTTGGTTGTACTCTTGCAGCGAGGGGTTGACCAGATGGTTCGTCTGGGCGAGGAAGTTGCCCGTCTCGCCGGCGTCGCCCGGGACGCGCGTGGCAGAGACGTTGGACAGGCTCTCGTATGCCTCGATGCCGCCTTCGGCAGACGTCATCAAAAAGGCACCGGTCACGCCTGCGCGCGGGGCCTCTTCCAAGAGGTCAGTGGCCTCTTGTGGGGATGCGCAGTTCTGGTCGAGCGAGTGGAAGAACACCTCGTTGGCAACGCCCCAGATGGGCTCGCCCCATTGCGCCGTGAACACCCACGCGAACCCTGCGCTGTTGAGGCCCGAGTTCTCGGACATCGAGCCTGCCATCGGGTTGGCGACGAAGCTGTAGCCCTCGTCTGGGAAGGCGACAAGGATGATGGAGTTCACCTTTTCGGGGGTGATCATCTTGGTGACGCCCACGATGGGCTTGCCGTCCGGCGTGGCATCCCCGTCAGCGGCGAACGCCGTGCAGGAGTGGATATCGGTGCGTGCGGCCTCGGCTGCGCTCTCGGGCAGCTTGACGCCGGTCTCCTCGGGGTAGGGCTGGTCTACCGGCGGGCGGCACCACATCTCGCCGGAGAAGACGGTCACGAGCAGCAGATCGTTGTAGGAGACGTCGTAGCCCTTCTCCTTGAGGCCCTTTTGCATGCCCTCGATCCAGCCGCGGATGTTCGGGTCATATTTGTCTGCGTAGTAGGACCAGACCTGCATGTCCGAGTCGGTCAGTTCATCTCCGTACTGCGCGACGACCTTGCTCTTCAGCAAATTGACGTTGCGATAGATGAGGTCGGGCACCTCAAGGGCGTACTGATGCCCCATCTCGGTGTTGGAGCCCGACACGACGACGACCGGCGGGGCCGCCTCGGTTGCCATGGCCTCGGGCACTGCGTTGTTGGCGGATGCCGCAGTGGTGCCTGCCGATGAGGACGCCCCGGGACTCGCACACGCCGTCAGCGAGAGCGCGAGAACCGGAGCCATCAGCAAAGCGAGCCACTTAGAACCCTTTTTCATACTAGCTCCTCCCTTTTCGACGATCGCCTGCGCACTCTCGCTCGGGCGAGGTGCCTGCGATCTTTGACGGGACTATACCCAAAGCGCCATGCTCAAATACATTGCTCTGTGGTATCTCTTTTGTCTTATGGGGCATCGAAACTACCCCTTTGGCTGTAGGGCGTTCATCTTTTGGGGGAAGAAGAGTTCTATA
>CAJUFC010000060.1 GCA_910585565.1 uncultured Eggerthellaceae bacterium
AAGCTCGTGCTGGACGGCATCACCTACTACTTCATCGACAACGAGCACTACTACAGCGATAAGATCTACTCGGGCGACAACTTCGAGGGCGAGCAGTACGGATTCTTCGTGCAGGCGGTGTGCGACGTGCTGCCCAACCTTGATTTCGACCCGGGCATCGTGCACTGCAACGACTGGCACACGGCGATGATCCCCTTCAAGCTGCGTGCCAAGGCGGCGCGCGAACAGCTGCCTGCCCCCAAGACGCTGCTCACCATCCACAACCTCGCCTTCCAGGGCACCTATGGCGATGACTTGGATGCGCGGCTGGTGGGAGATGCCGAGCGCGCGTATGCGTGGGACCTCGGCTGCTGGAACATGATGAAGGCCGGCATCGACACCGCCGACCGCGTGAACACGGTGAGCCCCACGTATGCGTGGGAAATCACGACGCCGGAGTTCGGCGAGGGGCTGCAGGACGACCTGCGCTTCCTGGCTGATGAGGGGCGGCTCTCGGGCATCCTGAACGGCATCGACACCGATGCGTGGGACCCAGCGCATGATGCGCATCTGCCGGCGGCCTTCAGCGTCGCCGACGAGCGCGGCAAGCGCACCTGCAAGCAGGAGCTCTTGCGCGAGCTGGGGCTCGATGACGACATGGATGCGCCGCTCGTTGCCATGGTGGGGCGCCTCACGCCCCAAAAGGGCATCTGGCTGGCATCCGAGCTCATCGAGGCATGCGTGCCCGAAGGTGCCCGGTTCGTCATCCTCGGCACGGGATACCCTGACCTCGAGTGGCGCATGCGCGATCTGGAGAACCGCTACAAGGGGCGCGTGTGCTCCTATATCGGCTACAACGGCGACTTGGCGCACCGCATCTATGCGGGGGCCGATTTCTTCTTGATGCCGTCTGCGTTCGAGCCGTGCGGCATCTCCCAGATGATCGCGATGCGATACGGGACGCTGCCCATCGTGCACGAGACGGGCGGCCTCAAGGACACGGTCGAGCCGTACAACCAGTTCACACAGGAGGGCTGCGGGTTCTCGTTCTCGCGCTTCGACTTTGTGGATGCGCTGGGGGCAATGCAGCGCGCATTATCCGCATACGGGGATGATGATATAATTCGTCGGCTTAGACACAATGCCATGACGCGTGACTTCGGCTTCGAAAGGTGTGCTCGGTCTTACGCCGAACTCTATCGCTCCATGGCATAGCAAACATGGAGGCATCATATGCATGACGAGAACGGCAACGGCGCCGAGGCTGGGTTCGAGCAGAGCGTCGAGAGGATTCGCGAGCGCATCATCGAGAAGGTGCGCAGTCAGTTTGCGATGCCGATAGAGGAAGCCTCGTCGGAGCAGGTGTACGAGGCGGTGGGCCTGTGCGTGCGCGACGACATCATGGACTCGTGGATTGCCGGGCGCACGTCCACGCAGCGCGCGGGCGCCAAGTGCCTCATCTACATCTCGGCTGAGTTCCTGATCGGCCGCCTGCTGACGAACAACCTCATCAACATAGGGAAATTCGACGAGTACGCGCATGCCTTGGGGCAGCTGGGCTACGACCTGGGCACCATCGAAGAAGGCGAGCCCGACCCCGCTCTCGGCAACGGCGGCCTGGGCCGTCTGGCGGCGTGCTTCATGGATAGCCTGGCCACGCTGCGGCTGCCGGCCATGGGGTATGGCATCCGCTACGAGCATGGGTTCTTCCGCCAGGAGATAGCTGAGGGCTGCCAGGTGGAGGTGCCCGACACGTGGGCGCTCAACGGGGACGTCTGGGAGAACGCGCGCAACGACCGCACGTTCGAGGTCCGCTTCGGCGGCACGGTCGAGGAGAGCTGGAACTCGGAGGGCAACCTGCGCGTCGAGTACCACGACTACCAGTCGGTGATAGCCAAGCCCTACGACATGCCCGTCGTGGGGTATCGCTCGCCCTACACCGGCACGCTCAGGCTGTGGGCGGCGGTGGCGCCCAAGCAGCTCGACCTCGTGCAGTTCAACCGCGGCGACTACGAGAGCGCCAGCGCCGACCGCGAGCTGGCAGAGTCCATCTCCAAGGTGCTATATCCCGAGGACAGCCACCCGCGTGGCAAGGAGCTCAGGCTGCGCCAGCAGTACTTCCTCATCTCGGCGACGATGCAGCAGGTGGTCGATTCGCACAAGCGCCGCAACGGTGACCTGCGCCAGCTGTCTGACAAGATCGTCATCCAGATCAACGACACGCACCCCACGCTCGCCATCCCCGAGCTCATCCGCATCCTCATCGACAACGAGGGCTTCTCGTGGGAAGAGGCGGTCGACATCGCCGAGCGCACGTTCAACTACACCAACCACACCATCATGCCCGAGGCGCTGGAGTGCTGGCCGGCCAGCCTCATGCAGCGCCTCCTGCCACGCATCTATCGCATCATCGAGACGATGGACGCCAAGCTGCGCGACCGCATCTGGCAGCTGCATCCGGGGGAGTCGGACCGCATCGCGCGCATGGCCATCATCCAGGACGGCAAGGTGCGCATGGCGAACCTGTGCGTGCTCATGAGCGGGCATGTCAACGGCGTGTCGCAGCTGCACGGCAAGCTGCTCAAGACCCAGCTGTTCCGCGACTTCTACACGCTGCATCCCGAGCGCTTCTTGGGCATCACGAATGGCATCACGCAGCGGCGCTGGCTCGCCGTCGCCAACCCTGACCTGCATGCGCTCATCGACCGCACCATCGGGCCGGGCTTCCTGGAGGATTGGACGCATCTGGCGGAGCTTTCGCCCTATGCCGATGACGGCGCGTTTCGCGAGGAGTTCGCCCAGGTCAAGGCTGCGAACAAGCGTCGCTTTGCTGAGTGGCTGCAGCGCACGCAGGGGCTTGAGGTGGACCCGGAGTCGTTCTTCGACGTGCAGGCCAAGCGCTTGCACGAGTACAAGCGCCAGCTGCTGAAGGCGCTGCACATCCTGAGCCTGTACGACGGCATCAAGAGCGGACGCATCACCGACATGCCCAAGACGACGTTCATCTTCGCGGCGAAGGCCGCGCCAGGGTACCGGCGCGCCAAGGACATCATCCGCCTCATCAACTCCATCAGCGCGCTCGTGTCCCAAGACGAGCAGGTGCGCCGACTCATCTCGGTCGTGTTCGTTGCCAACTACGACGTCAGCACGGCGCAGCACCTGATTCCGGCGACCGACCTGTCCGAGCAGATATCCACGGCCGGGCTTGAGGCGTCGGGCACCGGCAACATGAAGTTCATGCTGAACGGCGCGCTCACCATCGGCACGATGGACGGCGCCAACATCGAGATGTCTGAAGAGGTGGGCATCGAGAATATGTTCATCTTCGGGGCGCGGGTGGAAGACATCGAGCGCATGAAGCAGGAGCACTCCTACGACCCGCGCAAGATAGCTGAAGGCGACGAGCGCGTGCGGCGCGCCCTCGAGCACCTGGTTGATGGCAGCTTGCCGACGTCTGACGGCGCTAAGTTCGACGACATCTACCATTCGCTGCTGTCTGGCGGCGACCCGTACTTCTTGCTGTGCGACTTCGATGCGTACGACAAGGCGTTCTGGGAGGCGCTGGGGGTCTATCGCCAGCGCGACGAGTGGCTGCGCCGGGCCGTGCTCAACACGGCCAGCGCCGGGTATTTCAGCTCTGACCGCACGATTGCCGAATACAACCAGCAGATATGGCACCTGACGCCTGTTGACGAGGCCGACCTCACCAGCGAAGACGCGCAAGGCTAGGGACATGTCCCTCTTGCAGCATCTGCGGTACGCGTTCGCGCATGACCCGGTGAGGTGCCGCGACCGCGTGCCTGCGGGCGCGGTGCCAGTGGGCACTGCCGTCGAGCTCACGTTGCGCGTGGACGCGAGCGTGCGCGGCTGCATCGAAGGGGCGTATCTCGAGGTGCTGGGCGCGGCGCTCTGTGCCGGTGGTGCGGGTGCGGAGGGCGCGCCTGCGGAGGGCGCGCCTGCCGGGACGCCTGCGGGCGAGGCGGCTTCTGCGGAGGCCACCGACGACGGGGCTGCGACGGCCGCGGCATGGGTGGCCGTTCCCATGGAGGCGGTAGATGAAGGGTTCCGCGCCTGGGTGGACACCGCGGGCGAGCCGCGCGTGCTGTTCTATCGGTTCCGCATCGAGACCGATGCGGGCGTTGTGCACTATGCGGCTCGCACCGACCAGCTGACGACTGCCGGGCATGCCTACATGCTGGAAGGGGAGGTGTCGGCAGCGCTGTCGCCTGACGGCTTCCAGCTGACGGCCTATGACGGCGCGTTTCAGGTGCCGGCGTGGTTTCCGGGCAGCATCATGTACCAGATCTTTCCCGACCGCTTTGCTCGCGGGGATGCGGGCATCCGCTGGGGCGGGGTCGATTCCCATGCGCGGCGCGGGTGGCCTGTCGAGGTGCATGAGGACTGGAACGAGCCTCCTGCGTGGGGCGAGTCATACGACCCCGTTGACTTCTTCGGCGGCACGCTGGCGGGCATCGAGCAGAAGCTCGACTACCTCGCCTCGCTGGGCGTGGAGGTGATATACCTCAACCCCCTCTGCGAGGCGCGGTCCAACCATCGCTACGACACAGGCGACTACGAGACGATCGACCCGATCCTGGGCACGTGGGAGGACTTCGAGCAACTGGCGGCATCAGCGCGCTCTCGCGGGATGCGCCTTGTGCTCGACACTGTCTTGTCGCATACGGGCGCTGCCAGCCGCTACTTCAACCTCGATGGGTCGTATGACTCGTTCGGGGCGGCCCAGGGGGAGGGGTCTCCCTATCGGTCATGGTATGACTTCAGTGATGCGTATGCAGTCGGCTACCGTGCCTGGTGGGGCGACCGCACGCTGCCCGAGGTCAACGAGCGTGACGCGTCGTGGCAGGCCTTTGCGCTGGGGCGCGCGGCAGGCGCGGGCGCGGGCGCATCGGCGGCAGACGCTGCGGACGCCACCGGCGAGGGCGACAGCGGCGTGCTGGGCCAATGGATGTCCCATGGCGCGTCCGGCCTGCGGCTCGACGTCGCCGAC
>CAJUFC010000061.1 GCA_910585565.1 uncultured Eggerthellaceae bacterium
CCAGCGAAGCTGCCGATGAGGGCCACCTTCTCGGCGGCCACGGCGCTGATGAGCGCTTGCGACTCGTCCCAGTGCTCGAGCACGTCGTTGGTGACGCATCTCCTCCAGATGGCGTCGATGCGCCTGCCCTCGGCGTTCGTGAGCGCTTCTCCGTCGAACGCGAGCTCGCGGACGTCGCAGACGATGCAGGGATATCCGTGCTCCTCGAACAGCTTGGCGAACTCATGAAACTCATCAACGACGCCGTTTTCGAGGTAGTCGCAGATGGCGAACGTCGGGGAGGGCACCTGGTGTGCATAGGTGTCCCAGATGCGGATGAACGCCTCGACCCAGGGCTCGAAGAGGCTGCAATCGCATATGCGGTGATGCTCGCAAAAGGTGCGCATCGCGTCTGAGCCTGCGATCGAGTTGGTGATCTCGCGGTTCTCGTTCATGCCAGCCGACCCGTCGCCGTTGAACTCGCAGAACTTGACCGTGTAGTTCTCTTCGTCGAGAAACGTGTCGATGCGCGCAAAGGGCAGGATCGAGTCATACCCACGCGGCAGCAAGATGAGCCGCTCGAGCCGCTCGTCGAAGTCGAAGAGCCGGCGATAGCCCGCATCGTCCAGGTAGCGTTGCATGACCTTGGCGAGGATGCGGTGCGTCATCTCGGCGGTGCGCTTCATGACGTCGTAGGTCTCCTGGTTGAACAGACGTGGCACGAAGGAGGAGGCCACGACCTGGTGATGGACGATGGCGGTGGACCCCAGCATGTATTCGAAGCTGGCTCGGCGGCTGGGGATGTCGCCGTCAAGCTCGTTGATGATGTCAAAGTATTCGCTCGTGTAGTCTGCGTTGGTGGGCATGGTCACTCCTTGGTGAAATCGTCGATATACGAATGATACCCCGACCGCGTGCTGCGCGTTCGTATAAAAGTGCCCACAGAAGCCTTGCAAAACGTCAACGTCACCAATAGAATATCCAGTTGCTGTCAATTGAGATGCAATACAAAGGAGTTTTACTTCATGGTTAAGATTCGCCTCGCGCGCCACGGCGCGAAAAAGCGCCCCTATTACCGCATCGTCGCGGCCGATTCCCGTCGTCCGCGCGATGGCAAGTTCATCGACGAGATTGGTCGCTACAATCCCATTTCCAATCCCAAGCTTGTCGAGTTCGACAACGAGAAGATGGAGAAGTGGCTGTCTGATGGTGCGCAGATGACCGACACGGTTGCTCGGCTGTGGGCTGCCAACAAGGTGGAAGCATAACGTGGAGTCTCAGGCCGAAGAGCTGCGCTGCCTGGTCGAGTCGGTGGCGTCTCCCTTGGTTGACGTGCCCGACGCGCTCGAGGTGACGTCCGAGCTCAACGGACGCGACCTCCTGATTGCGATTCGAGTGGACGCCGATGACGCAGGCAAGATCATCGGGCGCCAGGGCAGGGTCATCAAGTCGATTCGCACGCTTGCTCGCGCTGCCGCCTCTCGCAAGGACCTCTCCGTCGATGTCGAGCTGATCGACTAGGCATACGTGGAATCCTATCTTGACGTAGCCACGCTGACGGGCAAGAAGAACCTCGATGGAAGGCTTGTCGCCAAATCGGCGCCCGGCCTTCCTTTTTTATTGACCGAGGGGATGCAGGTGCACCTCGTGCCGCCGGTGCTCGACGCTCCGCGAAGCGTCGAGGTCGCCTCTGTCTCCGTCGTCGATGACGGATGCGCTGTCGTTGCCTTTTCAGAGGTGACGGATGCGGGCGCAGCAGAGGCCCTGGTGGGATGCCATTGCCTCGTCGGCAGAGGCGCGCTGGGTGCTCAGGCTGCAGCTTCCCCGGCGATGAGCGCTGCGCTTCTGAGCCATGAGGGATGGCGCTTCGTCGACGAGACGTCGGCGCGCGCCGGACGGGTCGCCTTCGCCGAGGAGGTGGCCGGGCAGCTCCTCTTGACGGTCGTGCTCGATGACGCGCCGGAAGAGGAGCATCTCGTGCCGTACGCAGACGAGCTCGTCGTTGACGAGGACGCATCGCGGCACCTCATCGTGATGGCCTGCCCATCAGGGCTCTTCGACCTCTAGCGTCAGCCCGTCACACCGGCGGGGCTGCTCTGACACTGACAGGCACTGACATGCGCATAGACACCATCTCGACATTTCCCGACATGTTCTCCTCCGTGATGGGCGCTTCCATCATGAAGCGCGCCCAAGAGAAGGGCATCATCGACTTTCGCGCCCATGACCTGCGCGACTGGACGTATGACCGCCATCGGACGACGGACGACTATCCCTATGGGGGCGGCGTCGGGCTCGTGATGAAGTGCGAGCCGATATACGAGGCGGCCGAGGACGTCCTCGGGGTCGAGCGGGGGGCGCTGCCGGCACCCGGCATCCCAGACGGTGGGACTGCCGTCGTGTTCTTGTCGCCCCATGGGCGCGTCTTCGACGACGGCCTGGCCAACGAGCTTGCGGAGAAGGAGCGGATGGTGTTCGTCTGCGGGCACTACGAGGGCATCGACGAGCGCGCCTACGAGCTGGCGACCCATGTCGTGTCGCTGGGAGACTACGTCCTCACCAGCGGCGAGCTGGCTGCCTTGGTCGTGATAGACGCGGTCGTGCGCAAGCTGCCCGGGGTGCTGGGCGCCGACGGCGGCGCTGCGGAGGAGTCGTTCGCCATCGGGCTTCTGGAGCACCCGCAGTACACGCGTCCGGCCGACTTTCGGGGGATGGAGGTCCCGCCGGTGCTCGTTTCGGGCCATCATGCCAACATCGCCACCTGGCAGCGGCGCGCGAGCCTCGAGCGCACGATGCGGCTGCGTCCGGACATCATCGAGCGATGCTCCTCTGACGGCATGCTGAGCGATGACGACCTTGCGTATCTGGAAACTTTGAAGGGTGGCTATCCCTGCGCATGACCAAACGGTATCATGGCATGATTATGTTTCGGCAGCGCCGCTGCCGCGAAAGGAGAGCGAACGGATATGCCGCACGAGAGCGACGATTCGCAAGGAGCGACCGGCTTCGAAGGGGACATGCGTCCCGGAGAGGCTGCCACGCAGGCTGCTTCTTCGCATGACGAGGGACAGGCCGCCTATGCATACGCTCCTGCCGAGGCGCCCCGCGCCAAGGGCGGAGGCTTCCTGAACGCCCTGGGCTCGGTGCTGTTCACCATCGTTGTCGTCATCGTCTTGGTCTTCTTGATCAGGACGTTCGTATTCCAGTCCTATGACATACCGTCTGGATCCATGGAGGAGACGATCCAAACGGGAGACCTCGTCTTCTCGGAGAAGGTGACGTATTACTTCAGCGATCCGGCACGCGGCGACATCGTCACGTTCATCGACCCG
>CAJUFC010000062.1 GCA_910585565.1 uncultured Eggerthellaceae bacterium
CGATGAGAAGCAAACTGACGAGCCGTAAGTTCTGGCTGGCTGTTGCGGCCGGCCTTGCGTCCGTGGGCGCGTCCATCGCGGGCCTTGCGACGGACAACGAGGCAATCGCAGGCGCGGGCATCGTGTGCACGGTGGCGTCTGCCGCCATCTATGCGGCTGCCGAGGCATACGTTGACGGCAAGTCCGTCGCCAGCTGCACGACCGTGAGCTCGACCGAGACAAAGGTCACCGCGACCGCGAGCGGCAGCGCCGCCGGGCAGGTAGTGGACGCGGTCCTGCCCAAGCCCGACAAGGAGGCAAGCAATGCCTAAGACCAACGAGCGCATCGAGGGTGCCTTCACCTACCATGCCCCTCGCGAGGGGCAGCCGGAGAGATACGAGGCAATCAGATCAAAAGCCAAGGAGCTGGCCTACCTCATCGACGATCTGTGCCCGGACGCGCGCGAGCGGGCGCTGGCGATCACCAAGCTGGAGGAGGCCGTCATGTGGGCCAACGCCGCGATCGCGAGAGGCGAGGTGCGCTAGATGACCGACAACGAGATCAGGGAGGCCGCCATCGGCGCGGTCGAGGTGGTCAAGGGCACCGCCACGCCCGAGGAGGTGGCAGCGGCCATCGCCGAGCTCTCTGCCGTCGAGCACGACGACAGGCGGGGCGAGTAGGATGCCCGTCATCAACACCTACCACGGCACGTACAACAGGAGCCGTCGAGCATCGCTCGGCGGCATCCGCTTCTTCGCGGTTCACTACACCGGTACCATGGCCAGTGCCAAGAACAACTGCATCTTCTTCTCTACCGGGAATCGTAACTCTAGCGCCGACCTGTTCGTCGACCTCGACGGCGCGATCTGGGAATACAACAACGTGCTCGACGGATGGTATACCTGGCATTGCGGCGACGGCGGCGGAAGGCACGGGATCACCAACGCCAACTCGATCGGCGTGGAGGTGGTGTCAGACGGACGCGACTTCACGCCGGAGCAGATCAAGGCGCTGGCGTGGCTCTACCGTCACTACTGCGCCGTGCTCGGGCGCAAGCTCGAGGTCGTCAGACACTACGACGCGAGCAGGAAGCGCTGCCCCGCGGCCTACGTCGACGAGGCCAAGTGGGCCTCGCTCAAAGGTCAGATCATCAACGGACACGAGGAGGACGACATGCTCAAGGACGAGATCATCAAGAGGCCCGACGGGCACGAGACGGACGGTGCGACGATGCTTGGGTATCTAGACCAGCGCGTGGAAGGAATCGAGCGAACGCTCGTCTCTGTCGTCGACATGGTGTCCGCCATGCACGCCGAGTTGACCCACACGGGCGACAACGGCGCCGGACACGGCACGGATACGGGCACCACGCCCCTCAAGCGCATCCCGTACATCGAGGCGCAAGGCAAGGTCAACGCCGAGAAGATCGGCGCCGAGGTTCTATAGGTCCTTGATGACAAAAAAGAGGAGCGTGCCACCTGCCGCGACCCGCTCCTCTTTCGCCCAGCGCGGCCTGCTCCGCTGCCGTCATGCGTCTTGCCCGTAGCGATAGGTGTATGGCACCTCGGCCTTGTCGAGCAGCTGACCAACCAGGCGCGTCCGGGCGTTGACGTATCCGATGGGCTCGTCGACCCCCGAGCCAAGCTGCGCGGCGTCCAGCTCGTCTTGGGTGCGCCAGTAGTCGAGTTGCAGATCGCGCGCGCCCGGCACGGCGGCGCAGCCCTCGGCGATCTGCTCGGCGATCTTTTGTTTTATGCTTACGCTTTTGA
>CAJUFC010000063.1 GCA_910585565.1 uncultured Eggerthellaceae bacterium
CATCGACGAACGCGCCTGCGGCTATCGCCTTGCACTCGAGGGGGATGCGGGCCACCACCATGGCAGGCGGCGCCCACACGAGCTCGAGGGCGTCCTCGGCGAAGGCCTCGCCGTCGGAGGACGCCTGCCCCGCAGCCGAGCGGAACAGCATGCCCGCGACCGAGGAGTAGGCAGCCTTGCCAGCCGCGCCGCCCTCGGAGCCGGCCGCGCCAGCGGCGACCTCGATCGAGGCCAGCGCCGGAAGCGCCGCTGCCAGGCCTTCGGTCTTCACATTCTCCACCGCCTGCGGCAGCGTCAGGCTCGTGACGCCCTCTGCCACCTGCCCGTCGGCGACCTCGACGGCCTTGACCGTCGCGGTGCCGGTGCCGTCGGTCACCGTCTCGGGCACGACGAGCGCGCCCTCGAGAGACGCGCCGTCCTCGAACCCGACGAGCGTGGCCGCACCGTCGGCAACCTCATAATGGATGCCTTCCGCCGCGAACTCAGTCCCGTCGGCAATCGGCGCGCCATCGACTGACGAGCCGCTGGCGCCCTCGAGCGCCACGTCCCCGCCGCTCGTGGCCGGACGCCCCGCAGGCTCGTCGGCGAACGCCTGCGGCAACCCGGCCGCAGGCACCATCGTCACCGCCAGCAGCATCGCCAGCACGACGGAGACAACACGAGTCGTCCCCGAGACGACGCAGGGCGACGCGTCAGGATTGGGTTTTCCCATGACAAATCCCTTCCCTTTCGCGGCCGCTCGTGACGTGAGCCCCTGCGGGAAGGTACAATGGTGCCCGCAAAGGACCCTCGCTATGAGGGGCCGATGTAACGAGGTGCGTGACCCTTACGCCGGCAAGCTGATAGGGTCGCGCGCCTTTCCTTATGAGCATCTTTTGCAAGATGCCTGTTGCCTACACCCGGGATGGCCAAATGCCAGAAACGATAAAAGGCACATCCCCAACCGGAGACGTGCCTTTCATAAACTGCAAAAGCGCCTCTCCGCGTTGTTGTCCAGACAACTATACGCAATGGTATGAACGGATTAGCGCTTATTGCTAAGCGTCTCCATTGCGTAGAAATATTTAGTTGTCTGGACAATTTCGTATACTAACCGATTCCGCCACCCCCTACAACGACTCGTCCCAGCCCTCTCATTTCCCCACGAAACCTCCACGCCCCACCCACGCCTGCAGGCACCAACACGTCCCTTGATCCCAGCGCGAAAACGCATCGGCTATTTGACAGTTTGTAAAAAGCCGACTTCGATGCTATGTTTTGTCTGCAAGACGCATCACAAGGGAGCAGGCTATGCTAGACGAAACTCTTTTCATGGAAGCTCGCCTGTTTCGTCTGTTTCGCGATCGCATGAACCTCTCCGCAAAAGAGGCCAACCGCATCTTCGAAAGCTACGGCATTTGGCTGTTCATAGAGAACTGCTACGATTCCCTGCATCTCGAAGGCGACGATGCAGCCTTTGAGGAAATCAAGACCAAGCTGACGCGCGAGGGAGCCACAGCATGAGACTCGAATCCGGCATGAGCCTCTATCACGGCAGCTATGCTCCCATCAGCGTTCACCCCGATTATCTTGAGCCAATGGGGATGAAGCGCTATGAACTCTGGAATGATGAGTCAGTGCGCTGACCTCGTGTTTGCCAACGCCATGCAAGACCTTGCCGCAAAAACCGGAAAAGACGTTGCCACTGTGCGCAGCGCAATCATCGAATCCCCAGCCTTCGAAGCCCTCTACAACTTCGAAACAGGCCTCTGGAAAGAAGGGCCCGACTACTTCGTCAGCCTCATCGACAACGATCAGCTCAAATAATCGAGTTAAGAACTAGTGTCACATTTAACTCAATTGATAGCAAAAGGCCCAATGCAGTTAAAAAGTTAACTCGATTGCCTAACAAACGGAAGCGAAGGAGACATGGGTTTCGCAAAGTTTGGCGACAGGGAATGCGGGTGGCCCCATGGCGTTAGCTCCAGGGGGCCACCCGCGTGTATTTGCGCTGTATTCAAATGGAGTTTGGCACCAGCCTGGGGTCGCCGCGTTTGCGAGCCGTGCCCTCTGCGGGAGCCTGCAAGAGGTCTCCGCGTCGGACGCGCCCTGGCGCGGTCGGCCCCGGCCGCTTCTCGCTTCATGGACCTCCTTGTAGGCGAGGGGCGCGCGCCTACCAAGCAGCGCCCCCCGCCCGGGAAGGATGAGGTCTCCGCGAGCGTCGGTTCGGGCGGCCAAAACGCCCTACGTGGCTATCACTCTCGTGCCGCGACCGTCACCTGGAGGTGCGTGATCGGCTTGGGGCCGTCGAGGTCGGTTCGCACGCCGAGCTTGTCCGGGATCGACATGCCCAGCTCGAGCGGCAGGCGCTCGCTGGGGTCTGCGCCCTGCCAGAGCTCGTCGAAGGCGGTGCCCGCGTAGCCGAAGGCCGCTATGCGGTACGCGGCCTGCTCGGCGTCGGCGAGCGCATAGGCGCTCCTCCACGCGGAGCCGTCGGCGTCGCCTGCGAGCGGGAGCCCGATCGGCGCCGCCCCGGGCGCGTCCGCCAGGAGCGTGAGCCGGGTCGAGGCGAGCGCGTCCCGCCATGCCGCGAGCCGGTCTGCCTCCGGGGCGCCGTCGGGGAGCGCGCCCTCGGGCAGCTCGAAGAAGCCCTCGAGCTCGGACTGCTCGCTCCGGAGGGCGAGGGACTCCACCTCCACCGGGCGCACGGTCCTCGACTTGAGGGCGTACTCGCCCATGGCGGGCGCGGTCACCTTGCCCGTGCCGGCGTCCACCGCGAGGCCGACGCTCACCGGCACCGTCACGTCCAGCCGTACATTCCACTTGGCGTAGATGCGCATGTTCGCAACCACATCAGATGCCGGATCCCACGCCTCGCCCAGCACAACGCCAGGCTCACCAGCAGACTCGTCGGGCAGATACCAGCCGCCAAACTGCCAGCCAGACCGCTTCGGGTCGCTTGGTATCTCGCCGCTGGGCACCGGCGCATTGCCGGCAACCTCGATGGTCACCGACTGGACGTTCGCGCCCAGCCCCTCGAACACGCCTCCGGCAGCGTCAAACGTGACCGTGAACACCAGCGCCTCCCAGCCCGCATAGGCGGTAACGTTGCCTTCGATCGGGCTTGAGAAATCGAACCTGCCGTCTGCGCCAGCAGCAACGGCACTCGCCCGATCGGCGTACCAGCCAACGAAGCGATAGCCTGCGCGCGTGGGGTCGTCCGGCACCTGAGCCATGCCGCCCGGAGCAACGCGCTGCGACGCTACCGTCGAGCCGCCCATCGAGTCGAACGCGACCACATAGGTGGCATCCGGATCGACCGCGTCCTTCGTCCATCGCGCGTACACGGTCGTGTCGGCCATAACGGGTACGGCAAAGTCAAACGGAATGGTGCGGCTCGCATTGGCATACCAACCCGCAAACGCATAACCGTTCTTCACCGGGTCAGTCGCAGGACGGTCAACCACAGAGCCAATGGGCACCAACACGGGGTCGATCGCCGTGCCACCGTTCGTCTCGAACGTCACGGTCACCTCTTCGCCCGGGATGGGCGGGTCGGGAATCTTTTCCCACTTGGCCCAGAATCGGCGCTCCTCAGCAGCGTCGCCGCCTGCGCCCGGCCAGTCCTTGCTGATATAGGAAACCGGCTTGCCGGCAAGCGCTTCTTGCTCGGTAGCTCCCTCATGCCAGCCGCAGAACGTGTAGCCTACGCGGCTTGGCTCGGGCAACGTCACGCCCTTGCCAACGAGGAATCGCCCATAGTAGGTGGATGCATCGGTCCACGCGCCCTTGTCGTCGCCAGCTACATCGTCTTTGTTCGTGCCCGGCAGCTCGGCATCGGCCACGCCATCCCCCATATGCAGCCAATAGCGGCCTTCGTCGCACTCGGGACCAGCCCACTTGGCATACAGCGTGAGGTTTCCCAACACCGGGCGCGACCAATCGTACTCGGTTCCGGGAGCGCAGCCAGGATCGGTGCACCATGCCTCGACGCGATAGTGCTCGCGCGTGGCGACAACTGGGTCAGGGGCGGCAACCGTAGCGCCATCCAGCACTTCCACCATCGTATCTGGGGCACCGCCGTTTGCGCTGAACGTCACGGTATGGGTAGACGCCACCTGAAGGCGTATGCCAAACAACCCCTCGGCCGCCTTGGTGTCATCGCCCGGCTCCACAAACGCCTGCTTGGGCACTTCGAGGCGAATTCCCAACAGAGCGTCCGTCGCCTTGGTGTCATCAGCAGGTTCGACGAATGCCTGCTTGGGCACTTCCATGCGAATGCCCAAAAGGCCGCTCGTCACCTTGGTGTCATCGGTCGGGTCGGTATAGGCCTGCGTCGGCACCTCAAGACGGATACCCACCAGGCCGTCAGCGCTTTTGCTCTTGTCGAGCACATCATCAATCGCATGGCTGGGCACTTCCAGCCGGATGCCCACCAAGCCACTTGCCGCCTTGACGTCGTCGGTCGGGTCAACGAAGGCCTGGCTCGGCACCTCCATGCGGATGCCCATCAAGCCGCTTGTCGCCCGCGTGTCGTCGCTCGGCTCGATGTAGGCCTGCGCTGGCACTTCGATGGATATGCCTACCATGCCATCGGCCGTTCGCGCCAGCGCGGGTGCTGGCAGCGTTATCACTGCCAGCACGCACGCCACGAACGCCGCAATGAATCTTTCTATATATGTATGCATAAGCGTACGCATAAGGTTTCTCTTCTCGCCCTTGCGCCTCTCGTTTCTCGTTAGGCCATTGGGTATGGCGGCCGCACCGGGTGC
>CAJUFC010000064.1 GCA_910585565.1 uncultured Eggerthellaceae bacterium
CGTGCCCATCGTGACGCGCGAGCGCGGCAGCGACCCGGCCAGCGTCTGCTACGAGACGATAGACGAGGCCGAGGCAAAGGGAGCCGACTTGGCCCTCATTGACACCGCCGGGCGCCTGCACACCTCAGACGACCTCATGCGCGAGCTGGTCAAGGTCGCAAGCGTCACGCGCAAGCGGGCAGATGCGGTGGGCATGAAGGTGTTCACCGTGCTGGTCATTGACGCGACGACGGGACAGAACGGCATGCAGCAGGCGCGCGAGTTCGATCGTGCGCTCGACCTGGATGCGCTCATCGTGACGAAGCTCGACGGCACCGCCAAAGGCGGCATCGCGCTGGCGATATCCCACGAGCTGGGGCTGCCGATCGTCAAGATTGGCGTTGGCGAGGGCATTGACGATGTGCGCGAGTTCGACCCAGAGGATTTCGTGCGAGCGCTCATCGGGGACTTCGAGGAAGGCGACGCGCCGGTGGCCGACGAGGCCGATGTCGATGCGGCCGCTTCCACCGTGCCTGGCGAAGCGCTTGTGCCTGCCGCCGCTCCCGCGCCGCCGCGCCCGCTGGCCTCGCCTGTGCCCGCTGTCGCCCCCGAGGCGCCTGCTGACACCGCCGAAGGCGCTGCGGATGCCGCTGCCGTCGAAGAAGCCGACACGACAGAGCCGGCGAAGATGTCTTGGGCCGAGTTCGTCGAGTATGACGACGCGCGGCGCGCGGCAGAGCCGAAGAAGCATTTCTGGGAGAAGTGGTAGCACGAGCGCGCTTCGCTGCCGCGGCACCAGAGCCATATAAGGAGAGACGATGCTAGAGAACCTTTCTACGAGACTGCAAGACATTTTCTCGGGCCTGCGCTCGAAGGGTCGCCTGACCGAGAGCGACATCAGCGACGCCATGCGCGAGATCAGGCTCGCCCTGCTCGAGGCAGACGTCAACTTCAAGGTGGTGAAGTCGTTCGTCGCGCGCACCAAGGAGCGCTGCCTCACCGCCGAGGTGATGGACTCCCTCACGCCGGCGCAGAACGTCACCAAGGTCGTGCTCGACGAGCTGACCGCCCTTCTGGGCGAAACGGACGCTCGCATCAACCTTGGCAGTCGCATGCCGTCGGTCATCATGCTGGTGGGCCTGCAGGGCTCGGGCAAGACGACGGCTGCGGCAAAGCTGGCCTACCGGCTCAAGCAAGAGGGGCACCAGCCGCTTTTGGTGGCCTGCGATGTCTATCGACCGGCTGCGGCCGACCAGCTGGAGACGCTTGGCGGCGAGATCGGCGTGCGCGTGTTCCGCGAGGACTCCACCGACCCGGTGCAGATCGCGCTCGACGGCATGCACGATGCCAAGGAGAACATGCGTGACGTGGTCATCATCGACACTGCCGGACGCCTGCATGTGGATGCGGCCATGATGGAGGAGGCTGCCGCCATCAAGGAGGCGACGCGTCCGGACGAAATCCTCATGGTGGTCGACGCGATGACGGGCCAAGACATCGTCAACGTCGTCGAGGCGTTCGCCGAGACGGTGGACTTCGACGGCGTCATCATGTCCAAGATGGACGGTGATGCGCGCGGCGGCGGCGCGCTTTCGGTGCGCGAGGTGACAGGCAAGCCGATCAAGTTCATCTCGTCTGGCGAGCGCCCCGACTCGCTCGAGGAGTTCCATCCCGACCGCATGGCCAAGCGCATCCTCGGCATGGGGGATGTCGTCTCGCTCATCGAGACCGCAGTGCGCATCCAGCAGGCAGATGACGAGGAGGAGCTTGAGGCCGAGCGCATGGCCTCGGGCAACATCAACCTCAACGACTTCATCACCATGAACCGCCAGGTGCACAAGATGGGTGGTATCGCCAAGCTCGTGAGCGCGCTGCCGGGCGGCGACAAGATGCTGGGTGCCGGCCAGATCGACGAGCGCGCCTTCGACGACATGGAGGTCATCATCAGCTCGATGACGATGCAGGAGCGCCAAAAGCCCGAGGTGCTGAACGCCAGCCGGCGCCAGCGCATCGCCGCTGGGGCCGGCGTCACCGTCACCGAGGTCAACAACGTCCTCAAGAAGTACAACGAGACGAAGAAGATGATCAAGAAGATGACGGCGGGCATGAACCAGCAGCCCAAGGGCAAGAAGGGGAAGAAGGGCAAGAAGCGCCGCGGCGGCATGCCGGGGCTTGGCGGCATGAGCATGGCAGACCTCAAGAACCTGCAGAACATGATGCGCTAGGCCTCGCTGCCGCCGAAGTCCGCAGAGACGACAAAGCGCCCCTGGCACGCATGCTGTGCCAGGGGCGCTTTGTCGTCGGGGCGCGACGGCGTGCGGTCGCGTGGGTCGTCGCGCAGATGCCTGGTGCGCCAGCCCTAGCGCAAATTGAAGGGCTTCACCGTCTCGGGCACGCCGTTTTTGCCATAGATGATCTGCGGCTCGCCGGCGATGAGCGGGCGGAAGTAGTCAAGCGCCTCGCTCGTCACGCCCTGGTAGTCGGGCTTGATCCACTCGTCGGGGAAGTGCTTGACGTAGTTCGCGAACTCGCTGGCAGCACCCGCGAAGTAAAGGGCGTTGTAGTCGCCGTCCGGTGCCTGCCCGCGCTTGACGCCGACGACCTGCGCGGTGAAGGAGGGGTCGGCGGAGTGCATGTGGGCGCTGAACCCGAGGTCGTAGGCTTCGGTCACGTCGATGCGCGACTGGGCGAAGTTCGAGGAGCGAGCCGCACGGGAGAGGTCCTGCACGACGCCGCGCGGCGCCACGCCCGCATCCACGATCATCTGTTTGAGCGTGAGGGCCGCCCCGCCCAAGATGGCATGCGCGAATCCGTCGTTGGCCGTGTCTCCTGCGCTCAGATAGGTGCCGTCGGCATAGTGCGCGCCTTCGCTGACGACGACGTAGCACGAGCCGGTCGCGTCCATCTTGCGCTGCACCTGCTCGAGGAAGGCGTCACGGTCAAAGTCGATTTCGGGAAGCACGAGCAGATCGACGTCTCCTGACAAACAGCAGCTTGCCGCCAGCCATCCGGCGTCGCGCCCCATCGTCTCGAGGACGAACACCTCCGGGCGCGTGTAGGCGTCGTAGTCGAGGCGCGTCGCGTGGGTGATGAGGTTGGCCAGCTTGGCGGCAGAGGGGAAGCCCGGGCAGTGGTCCGGGGGCACCAGGTCGTTGTCGACGGTCTTGGGGATGCCGACGAAGCGCTTGTCCGAGCCGTGGGCCGCCGCCCACTCCGACAGCGCGTCAACGGTGTCCATCGAGTCGTTGCCGCCGATGTAGAACATCGTGTCGATGTCATGCTCGTCCATGATGCCCATAAGCTTCACGAAGTCGGTCTCCTGCCCGCGCTTGAGCTTGTAGCGGCAGGTGCCCAAGGCGCTGGAGGGGGTCTGCTTGAGTATCTTGATCTCGTAGCCGGGCAGGTCGGTCAGGTCGTAGAACTTGCCGGCCAGCACGCCCTCGATGCCGTTGATGCCGCCGAGGACGCGATCGTATATGGGATTGAGCTGGTTGGCTCGGATGACGCCTGCAAGAGACGAGTTGATGACGGATGTTGGGCCGCCGGACTGCGCGATAAGACAATTGCCCATGTTCACTCCTTAGGTTGCGACGATTCGCATCGGTGAGCTTTCCAGTATATCCCTATGAATCTTATGGAAGGATTCGAATTGGCTGACACCAGGCAGCGATTATGCGAAAATAAAAGAGAAAAACGACACGAATACATACGAAGGTAAACGCATAATGCCCGTACAGTTCAAGATGCGCAAGGGCACGACGCAGCCTGTCTCGCCTTCAGTCGAAGAGGCCATCTCAGCCAGGCTTGCGGTCGCTCCGCTCGTTGCTCGCATTCTCGTCGCGCGCGGCTTGACCGACCCGGAAGAAGCATTCAGGTTCGTGAACCCGTCGCTCGAGCGCGATTGGCTCAATCCGTGCGACATCGTTGGCCTTTCCGAGGCGATCGATGCGATCGAGTCGGCCATCGATGCGCACCGTCACATCGTCGTCTTCGGCGACTTCGACCTCGATGGCATCTCGGCCACGACCGTCATGACGCGCGCGCTGCGCTATTTCGGGGCGCACGTCACGCCGTTCATCCCGCGCCGCTTCGAGGAGGGCTATGGGCTGAGCGTCGAGGCCATCGCGCGCCTCAAGGAGCTTTCCCCCGAGCTCGTCGTCACGGTCGACTGCGGCATATCGTGCCGCGGCGAGGTGGCCTCCTTGCTCGCAGACGGCGTCGACGTCGTCGTCACCGACCATCACGAGGCCGCCACGCAGGTGCCCGAGGGCATTCCGGTGGTCGACCCCAAGGCGCAGGAAGGCTCGCCCTCGGCGGTCCTTGCCGGGGTGGGCGTCGCGCTCAAGGTGGTGCAAGCGCTGGCGTCGCGGCGCGGGTTTCCGCACCTGTGGCGCGACTACACCGACTTTGCCACCCTGGGCACCGTGGCCGACCTCATGCCCATGCTCGGGGAGAACCGTCCGCTGGTAGCTGATGGATTGCGCCTCATGAACGAGAGCCCGCGCCCGTGCATCGCGGCGCTCATGCAGGTCGCTGGCGTGGCGGACAAGCCGCTTACGGCCTCGAACCTGAGCTTCACGTTGGTGCCGCGCCTCAATGCGGCGGGGCGCATGGGGGATGCGGAGCTGGCGCTCGACCTCTTGATGAGCGACGACGCCGACGAGGCTACCGCGCTCGCGCAGAAGCTCGATGCGCTCAACAAGTCGCGTCGCGAGATAGAGGCCGAGCTCTCCGCCACGGCTGAGGAGAAGGTCGCTGCCGAATATGGCGGCGAGCGCGCCATCGTCGTTGCGGGCGAGGGGTGGCACGAGGGCGTGAAGGGCATCGTCGCCTCGCGCCTCGTCAACAAGTATGGCGTGCCGTCGCTGCTGTTCACCGTGGACGGCGACGAGGCGCGCGGAAGTGGGCGTTCGGTCGGCAACATCAACCTGTTCGACGCCATTGCGAGCGCGTCCGACCTCTTGGTGCGCTTCGGCGGCCATGGGGCCGCTGTCGGCGTCACGCTGCCCGCCAAGAACCTTGACGCGTTCAGGCAGCGCCTGTGCGCATACATGGATGCGGTGCCAAGCGAGGAGTTCAGCCCGGCCCTCGAGGTAGATGCCGTTGTGGGGCTGGGGGAGCTTACGCTTGAGGCGGTCGGGGAGGTCGGGCTGCTGGCGCCGTTTGGCCAAGAGAACCCCGAGCCGGTGCTGCTTGCGCGTGGCGTCATGCTCGACCAGTGCCGCGCCGTCGGGGCGGACAAGAATCACTTCTCGTGCAAGCTCACCGACGGGCGGCACCGCATCAGCGGCATCCTCTTCCACTGCGAGGACATCGACGCGCTCATGCTCAACGAATCCATCGTGGACGCGGCGTTCACCGTGCAAGTCGACGAGTGGCGCGGCGTGAAGAGCGTGAAGGCCATGCTCAAGGAGCTGTCGTGCGCCCGTGGGTGCGGATGCCTCGACGCATGCATCGATCCGGACGTGCGCGACTTCATGGATGCCCTCTATGCGCGCGACGTGGACGATGCTGCGTGCTGTCGCGAGTGCGCGCAGGTCAGCGCGGAGGGCGTCTCGGCCGCGCGGGCGCATTGGTCGCGCTTGGCCGAGACAGACCCCCGCTCGCTCGAGCGCGAGATCGTGCGCGCCATCATCGGCGAGCATGCGCCCCACGCCACCCAGCGCGAGATACTGGACATGCTGGATGCGGGCCGGTCGGTCTTGGGCGTGATGGCGACGGGTCGCGGCAAGTCGCTCGTGTTCCAGGTGCATGCGGCGATGCTGGCGCTGCGCGAGCACAAGGCGAGCTTGTTCGTCTATCCCCTGCGCGCCCTCATGGCCGACCAGGTATTTCACCTCGAGCGCCAGCTCGCTCGGTTCGGGCTGAGCTGTCGCGTGCTCAACGGCGAGACGCCTGCATCCGAGCGCCAGGCGACCTATGCGGGCCTGGCGTCAGGGGACGTCGATATCGTCCTTACGACGCCGGAGTACCTGTCCTGGCATGCAGACGAGCTTGCCGGCTGCTCGAGGATCGGCTTCATGGTCGTTGACGAGGCGCATCATATCGGGCAGGCGAAGGCAGGCGCGCGTCCGGCGTACAGGGAGCTGGGCCGCGTTGCCGAGCAGTTGGGCAACCCGGTCGTGCTGGCGGTGACCGCAACGGCCCCAAGCGACGTCGCGCGCGACATCGAGGACGTCTTGCCCATCGAGCAGAGCGTGGTCGACGAATCCTCGCGCGACAACCTCCACATCGACGACCAGCGCGGCATTCGCAATCGCGACGACTATCTGGCGCACATCGTCTCGTCAGGCCAGAAGTGCGTGGTCTACGTCAACTCGCGCGAGGTGTCGGTCGCGGTAGCGCGCACGCTGCGCATGAGGCTGCCGCATCTGGCAGCCCTCATCGGCTTCTACAACGCCGGCATCAACCGCGACGAGCGCTCGCGCATCGAGGAGCTGTTCCGCTCAGGCGACATGCAGGTGCTTGTCGCCACCTCCGCCTTCGGCGA
>CAJUFC010000065.1 GCA_910585565.1 uncultured Eggerthellaceae bacterium
ATTTGTAATCAGTGGGTTGCGGGTTCGATTCCTGTCGCTGGCTCCATAAAACTACGAGGTCAGAGGCATATTTCCTCTGACCTCGCCTTGTTCTCAATGTTGATTTGCACTGAAATCTGCAAAAAACTGCTTAAACGACATCAGGTTCGGGCTGCTTTCCTGGCGCGAGGCAGCCAAGGAGCCTGAGGCAAGGAGTCCCCGTGCGTTCCTGCTGCCTGTTCTGTCGCATCGCCGAGCTTGGCCGTTGTTGAGGCATTCATGGCAGCTATGATGGCAGCGTAACGGGTTTGGGTCGCTTGGGAAAAGGGTTGGTGACGGTGTGGTGGCTGGGGTGGTGTGGTTGTCGAGGTGGCATACACTCGTGCTCAAAGGCGAACGGCGAGGGAAGGGCACACCATGGCGACGATCGATGACACGCGGCTCAATGCAACCGAAAACGATGATGCCTACCGCGATGGCAAGGACTGCAACCGGGATTGCATCGTGATGGAGTCCGAAGGCGTCGTCAATGCGGACTCTGCCTGCTATGTCGAAAACGACGACGTAATGAACTCCATGGCCGAGGGCTACTTCGGATAAGGTCTGGCTGGCGCGTCTCAGCGGTGCGGCCCCTGGGTTCTGAGAGCGGGCGTCTCGTCTTGCATCTCGGTCAGGTTGCGCCAGAAGCGCTTTGCCATGAAGTGGCGGCGCAGCTCGGGGTTGTAGCGCGCATCAATCGACACGCATCGGTAGAAGCGACGCCAGGCATCCTGCATGAGGCCCTCTTCTGCTGCGGCATCGGGTAGCGGCAGTTCGGACAGGGACGCATCGTCTATGGCGATGAGCTGCCAGCCGTTGCCGTCGTAGACGCCGCAGGTGGCATGGTTCTCGTCGTAGATAATGAAGGGCTGCACGTTGAAGCGCTCGACGAAGTGGGGCATCACAAGCGGGATGACCGCGTCACGCGGGTTGCAGCGGGCGAACCATACCTCGATGCCGTCCCCGCGCAGATGCTCGAACCTGATGAACTGCCTCATGTGCTCGCACTCTTGGTCGACCGAGCGAACGAGGCGAAAGAGCGGCCCGACTGACGGATGTGCGATGTTGGAATAGGGCCGTGCTCGACCGACGTGCTCGTCCATGGCGTAGCGCACAAAGCGGTATATCGCATTTCCGGTGCGGGCATCTGACGAGCACGAGCCTCTCTTGACGGCGTCCCAAGCTGTCCGCCCGCCCTTCTTCGTGAGGCCCTTGCGCACGCGCTCGGCCTTTCCCAGATCGGTCTCGATGTAGGCGATGCGCTGCCCGAGGCGGGGCTGCAGCTGGTCTGATGGCGCAATGTCGGTGGGGTGCTCGTGTCGCGCATATGACTCGAATATCGCGCTCAGGAGTCCTTCGAGCGATCCATCGTAGGCGTAGCCCACCTCGTCGAATACCTCAGGCGCGCCTGAGAGCACCTGAGCGGCAACGGGCATGTTGCGCGGCGTCCTCATGCAGCGAACACCTCCTCGACCGACGAGCGTGCGCTACGCGGCGTGGCCGACTTCTGCCGGCGCTCCTTGCCGTTGCGGGCGCCCACGGCAGACGACGCATCGTCTTGCTCGACGTCCGCTGCGCTTTCCAGCAGCGCACCGTTGGCGCTCGGCGCTGGCGGCAGCACCGAGCTGCCGTTGGCAGCCGTCTCGAACAGGCTCATCTGCCCGGGGATGGCGCGCTCGGCCCTCCTGCCGTGACGTCCGCCGTTGATGGGAGAGGCGAGGCGTGCGTGCAGGGCGTCGCGCGAGAAGTCGACGCCGGTGCCCATGTAGGCGCCGGCACACGTGATGAAGTAGCGCGCTCGCTTGTAGGCGATGCCGAGCTTGCGCAGTTCCTGCTCGCGCAGCGTGGTCTGCCGGCGCGCCCGCACGATGAGCTGGGCCCCGCGCACGCCGATGCCCGGCACGCGCAAAAGCATCTCGTACGGCGCGGCGTTCACTTCGATGGGAAACAGGTCGAGGTTGTTCAGCGCCCAGTTCGCCTTGGGGTCGATGTCCGTTGCCAGGAACGGGTGCGCGTCGTCGATGATCTCGTTGACGTCGAACTCGTAGAAGCGCAAGAGCCAGTCAGCCTGGTAGAGGCGGTGCTCGCGATCGAGCTGGATGGCGTCGGTCGATGGCAGGCGCGGGTCGGCGTTGACGGGAAGGTATGCGCTGAAGAAGACGCGCTTGAGCGAGAGCTGTCGATAGAGCGCAGCTGACAGGCTCAAGATCTGGTGGTCGCTTTCAGGCGTGGCGCCGATGATCATCTGCGTCGACTGCCCGGCGGGTACGAATGCGCGCTCGGCTCGGCGCGGCGGCGCGGCAGATAGGTAGGTGGTGGCGCGGCGCCTGACCAAGGCGCGCGACTCGGCATCCTCGGCGATGGAGTCGCTGATGCGTCGCATGGGGGCGAGGATGTTCTGGCGCGACTTGTCGGGGGCGAGCAGGCTGAGGCTCTTCTGCGAGGGCAGCTCGAGGTTGACCGACATCCTGTCTGCGAGATGCCCCAGCGCATCGATGAGCTCGGGGGAGGTGCCGGGCACCGCCTTGGCGTGGATGTATCCGCGAAAGCCGTAGTCGTTCCTGAGGATGGACAGCGTGCGCACCATGAGCTCGCTTGTGTAGTCGGGCGACTTGAGCACGCCTGAGCTGAGGAAGAGCCCTTCGATGTAGTTGCGACGGTAGAACGCGATCGTGAGATCGGCAAGCTCTTGCGGCGTGAAGGCGATGCGCGTGATGTCGGGGTTGGACGTGCGGCAGGCGCAGTACGCGCAGTCATAGGCGCATACGTTCGTCATCAGCACCTTGAGCAGCGTGACGCATCGCCCGTCTGCGGTAAAGCTGTGGCAGCATCCAGCCACCGACGACGAGCCGAGGCTGCCTTGCTTGCCGGCGCGGTTGACCCCGGACGAAGTGCAGGCCACGTCGTACTTGGCGGCGTCAGCAAGTATCTCGAGCTTCGCAGCGACGTCCATGGGAATCGCACCTCCATACTGAAACATATGTTCCAACGAATATATGTTCTATAGTATTGGAACGCGCGAAAAGTGCAAGCCCTTTTTGTCCGCGTTTTTGCCCTTTGCTACCGTGCGCCGTATTGGGCGTAGTAGCCCTCGATGGCAGAGAGCTGCTCGGCGGTGAGCTTGCCGCCATCGGAGAGGTATTCCACGACCTGGCTCATCGTCACGATGGCGCTGGTGGGGAATCCGTATAGCTCGCTCACCTCGGCCAGGGCGCTCTTCTGGCCGCCCTTGCCCACCTCGCCGCGGTCGAGGGACACCATGAGCCCGATCACCTCCACGTCGGCGGCAGCCTTGAGGATGGGGTAGGTCTCCTCGATCGACTTGCCCGAGGTGGTCACGTCCTCCACGATCACCACCTTGTCTCCGTCGGCAAGGGCGCTGCCGAGCAGGATGCCTGCGTCCCCATGGTCTTTGGCCTCCTTGCGGTTCGAGCAGTAGCGTGCCTCTTTGCCGTAGAGCTCGGAAAGCGCCATCGTCGTCACGACCGACAAGGGGATGCCCTTGTAGGCCGGCCCGAACACGACGTCGAAGTCGAGACCGAAGCGGTCGTTGATGGCCTGGGCGTAGAACAGCCCGAGCTGATGCAGCTCGTCACCGGTCGTGTATGCGCCCGCGTTCATGAAAAACGGCGACTTGCGACCGCTTTTGAGGGTGAAGTCGCCGAACTTGAGCACGTCTGCGTCGATCATGAAGTCGACGAATCGCTTCTGATAGGAATCCATGAGGTCACCTCCGCATCGTTGAATGGCAACATTATAAGGCCGCATTGGCTCAGATGGCCCTCCCTTGCGCTAATATGCAAGTTGGGCAATGCCCAAGGCGCTGGCGGACGGCAGTCTGGTGGCGTCGTTTTCTCATACGATTTGAAAGGCATGAAGCTTTGGCAGTGTTCGTGGCGCATTACCGTTCTCCGGATGCCGCAAGCGAGCGTGCTCGCGGGCTGTTCGAGTTCGAAAGCTCAGCGCGGCTGGGGTCGAAGGCCAATGCGCACGATGCGCGCGTCAGGATGCTGGAGCTGTATGGCGCAGACGCGCTGTCGTGGAACGTCACGAGCATCGAGCACAAGAAGGCCGGGCGTGCGCAAGACGCCTCTGACGGGCAGCTCGAGCTGGACTTTCGCGAGCCGGTGCCCGACGCGCCGCGCAAGCGCCGGCGCTCGACGAAGCGCGGCGTGCTGTGAGGCGCTTCGTCGGCGCATGACGGGGCGCAGGCGGCTCCAGCGCACCGCCGCTTCGCCGCAGCGGCACGGCCATGCCTTGTTTGACCGAGAAGTGGGAGAGCGAGATGAAGAACAAATACGTACGGTTTTTGCAGCGCATCGTTGAGACCCCGTCGCCGACGGGCTGCGAGGTGCCGGTTGCCGACATCGTGCGAGCGCGCCTCACGCGCGTCGCTGACGAGGTGCGCACCGACACGATGGGCTCGGTGCATGCGGCCTATCTCGGCAGCAGGCATCCCCATGGCGCCGAAGGGCCCCACGTTGGCACGCAGGCGCGCCCGGCGATGGCGACGCGCCGCGAGGCGGCGGGTGCCCTCACGTTCATGCTGGCGGCGCATATGGACGAGATCGGGCTCATGGTGACCTACATCTCGGACGAGGGCTTCTTGTCGATCGCGGCCATTGGTGGCGTTGACCCGGCGATTCTGCCGGGCATGCGCGTGGACGTGCATACGGCAACGGGCGTCGCGCGCGGCGTTGTGGGGCGCAAGCCCATCCATCTCATCGACCCTGACGACCGCAAGTCGGTGACGCCGCTGGACAAGCTCGTGATCGATCTGGGCATGTCGGCCAAGCAGGTCAAGAAGAAGGTGCGCGTCGGGGACGCGATCACGTTCGGCGTGGGATTCGAGCGCTTTGGCGACGACATGGCGGTGTCTCGCGCCTTTGACGACAAGGTGGGCGTCTTCATTGCCTGCCGCGTCATGGAGAACCTGGCCCGCAACGAGGAGTATAAGGGCAACTTCGTCGCGGCGATCACCGTGCAGGAGGAGATCGGCACGCGCGGCGCCATGACGAGCGCGCATGCGATATTCCCCGACGTGGCGCTGGCGTTCGACGTCACCCATGCAACGGACTACCCCGGCATCGACAAGTCGAAGTACGGCGACATCCGCTGCGGGAAAGGACCGGTCATCGCGCGCGGGCCCAACATCAACCCGGTCGTGTTCGACCGGCTC
>CAJUFC010000066.1 GCA_910585565.1 uncultured Eggerthellaceae bacterium
GGGTTTGGCGGCATGTTCTCTATCGCGGCTGCGCGGGACATGGAAGACCCGCTGCTCGTGAGCGGCACCGACGGCGTGGGGACCAAGCTGAAGGTCGCCCAGATGCTGGGCGTCCACAACACGGTGGGCATCGATTTGGTGGCCATGTGCGCCAACGACATCCTGGCGACGGGTGCCGAGCCGCTGTTCTTCCTCGATTACGTTGCAGTCGGCAAGCTGGATGCGAACGCCATGGGCAGCCTGGTCGAGGGCATCGCTGAGGGCTGCATCATGGCTGGCTGCTCGCTCATCGGCGGCGAGATGGCCGAGCACCCCGGCGTCATGGACGATGATGACTATGATCTGTCGGGGTTCTGTGTCGGGCTGGTCGACCGGGCAAAGATGCTCGACCCGGCTCGCGTGCAGGAAGGCGATGTGCTGATCGCCCTGCCTTCGAGCGGACTTCATTCCAATGGCTACTCGCTGGCCCGCAAGGTGTGCGTCGAGGGCAAGGCGGCAGAAGAGCTGTCGCGTCCGCGCGACTACCTTGACGGAATGAGCGTGTTGGAAGCACTGCTCGAGCCGACGCGCATATACGTGCGCCCCGTGCGTACGGTGATGGAAGACGTGCCCGGCGCGATTCGCGCGCTGGCGCACATCACGGGCGGAGGCATTTCTGAAAACCTCAACCGGGCGCTTAACGAGCGCGTGGACGCCGAGGTGGAGTTGGGGAGCTGGCCGGTGCCGCCGGTGGTGACGTTCGTCTGCGATGCCGCCAACCTCTCCGAGGAAGAGGCGCTCAAGACGTTCAACATGGGGCTGGGCATGGTGCTCATCGTCGATGCGGCTCAGTCCGACGCCGTGAAGGCTTCCCTGGCGGGCCAAGGCGAGGCGTGCTATGAGGTCGGTCGCGTGGTGGCTGGCAGCGGCACCGTCATATATAAGTAGCGTAACAGGTAACGAGGAGCGCCATGGATAAGATGAAAATCGGGGTCTTGCTGTCTGGCAGCGGAACGAACCTCCAGGCAATCATCGACGCGGTGCGCAGCGAAGAGTTGCCAGTCGAGATCGTGCATGTCGTCTCGTCGCGACCTGATGCCTATGGCATCCAGCGGGCGGCGGAAGCCGGCATCCAGGTAACGATCCTCAATCGCGCCTTCTATGAGGAGCCGAAGATGGCTGACGCGCTCATCGTGCAGCGCTTGCAGGAGGCGGGAGCCGAGTGGGTTGTCATGGCTGGCTACATGCGCAAGGTGACGCCCGTCATCCTGCAGGCGTTTCCCGACCGCGTGCTCAATCTGCATCCGGCGCTGCTGCCGTCGTTCGTCGGGGCGCATGCCATCCAAGATGCGTTCGATGCTGGCGTGAAGGTGACTGGCGTCACGGTGCACCTCGCGAACGAGGACTACGACAAGGGTCCCATCGTGGCTCAGGAGGCTGTCCGCGTTCGCGAGGGCATGACGCTCGAGGAGCTGGAGGCTGAAATCCATGCCGTTGAGCACGAGCTGTACCCGCGCGTGCTGCGTCAGATCGCCGAAGGCCGCATGACGCTGGGCGACGATCGCATCGTCCATATGGTTAGCTGAGCGCAAGGAGGCGCATCGCATGAAACGAGAGACCATCGAGGCGATCATCTCTGACCTGGAGGCGGGGCAGGCGCCCACGCTTCCTGTCGAGGAGTTTGCCTGCTTCTCGCCTGAGGCGACGGCGGGCAACGCTCACGTGTCGCCTGAGACGCTGGGTGAGATTGCGGCCACGCTTGGAAGGGCGGACATTCCCACGTTCGAGCGAGCGCTGGCTGCAATGGATGCGGGCGATCTCGCGTGGCTTGGCTTCAAGGTCGTGTACGATCCGGCCGAGGCTGTGTCCAACGTGGACAACGAAGTGACCAAGAAGTATGGCGACACGGGCTCAGCCGATGGCGAGCCCTTGGTCTTTTTCTGCAACGATGCCAAGGAGATCGTGAGCTCGCGCGAGCCCAGCCCGCGCGACGTCTTCCAGATGAAGGACGTGACGCGCGGTCCATCGATGCACAACGAGCAGTTCGAGGGCCTGACGTGGGTCAGCGAGCCTTTGTTCGGCAACGTGCGCGTGTGGCTGTTGGGCGCGTCTGATGCCGCCGTAGAGGTTGCCCAGCTGGCAAGCCACGTTGGCTTTCAGGTGGTCGTGGTCGACTACGATGCGGCCTATCTCAACGAGAAGCGCTTCCCTGCAGCCGAGCGCATCATGTTGCATGGCGGCACCTTCGACGAACTGGCCAACATGCCGGCTCGCGCGGAGGATTACGTCTGCGTGCTGACGCGCGGGCACATGTTCGATCCGCAAGCGTGCATCTGGGCGTGCGAGAACGGGGCGCACTACATCGGCATGATGGGCTGCGCAGGCAAGAACTCCACCGTGCACGACCTGGTCATCGACGCAGGCATCACCGAGGAAGACTGGGAGCGCATCAAGCGCCCCATCGGCCTTGCGTTCGGCGCCAAGACGCCTGCCGAGCTGGCAATCGCAATCGTCGGAGAGCTGGTGGATGTGCGGTACAAGCAGCGTTACAGTGAACAGGCACGTAAGAAGCACGAATCGTCGTTGGGAAGGTAGCTCATGGCTGATGCAAAGATCAAGCGCGTTTTGATGTCCGTGACCGACAAGACCGGAGTGGCGGCGTTCGCGCGTGCGCTGCATGATGAGTTCGGGGCCGAGATCATCTCCACGGGGGGCACGGCTCGCACGATTGCCAAGGCAGGCGTTCCCGTGACGCCGATCGACGAGGTGACGCAGTTTCCCGAGATGATGGACGGGCGCGTGAAGACGCTGCATCCGCGCGTGCACGGCGGGCTGTTGGCGAAGCGCGACAACGAGTCGCACATGGCGCAGGCATCCGAGCACGGCATCGAGATGATCGACATGGTCGTCGTCAATCTCTATGCGTTCGAGAAGACGGTCGAGAGCGGGGCTGACTTCGGCACGTGCATCGAAAACATTGATATCGGCGGTCCGTCGATGCTGCGCTCGGCTGCGAAGAACTTCGAAAGCGTTGCCGTGGTAACCGACCCGGCCAGCTATGAGGCGATTCTGGAAGAGATGCGCGCCCACGGTGGCGCCACCACGCGCGACACCCGCATGAGGCTCGCACTCGATGTGTTCCGGACGACGAGCGCATATGACGGGGCTATCTCGCAGTGGATGGCGCGTGCGATGGCAGAGGCCGGCGAGGGGACAACGCCGGCAGACCAGCTCGACTTTCCCCAGCAGGCGAGCGTCGAGCTCACCAAGAAGCAGGCGCTCCGCTATGGAGAGAACCCCCATCAGGCGGCGGCGTTCTACACGATCGACGGCTTCCCGGGCGCCGAGCATACGCTGGCGCATGCGATGCAGCTGCAGGGCAAGGAGCTGTCGTACAACAACTACCTCGACCTCGATGCGGCCTGGACGGCCGTGCGCGAGTATGACGAGCCGGCGTGCGTCATCGTCAAGCACCTGACGCCCTGCGGCGTATGCGTCGACGAGAATGCGACGCGCGCCTATCAGCGTGCGCACGAGTGCGACCCGGTGTCTGCCTACGGCGGCGTCATGGCATTCAACCGCCCGGTAACGGGCGAGGTCGTAGCGGCCATCTTTGACAACAAGCAGTTCGTCGAGGCCATCATCGCGCCGGAGTTCTCGGGGGATGCGTGCGAGATGTACGCATCGAAGCCCAACTGCCGCCTGCTCAGCACGGGCGGCGTCAATCCGGCTGGCAACGTCGGCGCCCCTGAGTATCGCTCGGTCGAGGGCGGCTTGCTCGCGCAGGAGAGCGATGCGGTGGCCGAGGACGTGGCGACGTTCACGGTGGCAGGCGACGTGCAGCCGACCGAGGAGCAGATGCGCGAGCTCGTGTTCGCGTGGAAGGCGGTCAAGTCCGTCAAGTCGAACGCCATTCTCATTGCCAAGGACAACGCCAGCGTAGGCGCGGGCGGCGGTCAGCCCAATCGCGTGAACTCTGCGCGCATCGCTGTCGAGCAGGCAGGTGACAAGGCGCAGGGCGCGGTGGCGGCAAGCGACGCGTTCTTTCCGTTCCGTGACGGCTTTGATGTGCTGGCCGAGGCGGGCGTCACAGCTGTGATAGAGCCGGGCGGCTCTATCCGCGACGACGAGGTGATCGCCGCCGCCAACGAGCACGGCGTCGCCCTCGTGTTCACGGGGCATCGGCACTTCCGCCACTAGGCGGCCGGCCGAAACCGTGCTAAAATAAATACCAGCAGAGCCCGTTCAGTTGTAACGGAGGCAACGGGCAGTGCAGTTTTAGCGACTTAGAGCCGGGTGCAACCGGCTCTATTCGTCTTCTGCGCTATCCAACAGCTTATTTTCTTGGTCATCGTTGAGGCAACCGATAACAGCGATGGTCATAGTGACCCATCCCGGCATGCCGTAGAGCAAGAATCTCAAGAGTTCTTCCAGCATAAGGCAGCACCTCCTTTCGGAGCACTGCCCGCTGCGGACTCTGCTGGTTGCGCGATTGTAGCATGGAGGCCTAACAAAACCTTAACGAGGATCTGTCAGCCCCCTCGCTGCATATGCAAAATCGCACATTCGGTTATCGGTTTGAGCGATATCGACTCATAGGAATAATGTATGCCGCCTGATGGCGCATTTGACCTACAATTCTGCCTTGGCTGTTTTCGACCAAGGACATCGCTTTGATAGAGCTGAAAGACTTATATAAGACATTCAAGACCTCAAAAGAGGAGGTCTCGGCCGTGCGTGACGTGAATCTCACGATCAACGACGGCGACATATTCGGCATCATTGGCTTCTCGGGTGCGGGCAAGTCGACGCTCGTGCGCTGCATCAACCTGCTCGAGCGCCCGACGTCGGGCCAGGTGATCATCAACGGCGTCGATCTTATGCGGCTCTCGCGCAAAGAACTGCGTGCGGCGCGCAAGAAGATCGGCATGATATTCCAGCAGTTCAACCTGCTGGCGCAGCGCACGGTAGAGGCCAATGTGCGCTATCCGCTGGAAATCGATGGCGTCAAGCGAGCGGATGCGGACGCGCGCGTGGCCGAGCTGCTGGAGCTGGTGGATCTGTCCGACAAGGCCAAGGCCTATCCCTCGCAGCTCTCCGGTGGCCAAAAGCAGCGCGTCGCCATCGCGCGCGCCTTGGCATCACGCCCCGAGATCATCCTCTGTGACGAGGCCACGAGCGCCCTCGACCCCATCACGACGCGCTCCATCCTGGCGCTGCTCAAGCGGCTCAACGAGCAGCTGGGCGTCACCATCGTCGTCATCACGCACGAGATGCGCGTCGTCGAGCAGATTTGCGACAAGGTCGCCGTCATGAGCGCGGGCGAGATCAAGGAGGAAGGTGCCGTTCACGACGTCTTTCTCAACCCGCAGTCCGAGACGGCCAAGCGCCTCATCGAACCTGAGGCTCACGAGGGGCTGCCCGAGGGCGTCGCAGAAAACACGCTGCGCCTAGCCTTCACCGGGGATGAGTCCGGCGCGCCGGTCATCTCCGACATGACCGTCCAGTGCAACACGATGGTTAACATCCTCTCCGCGAACACGGAGAACATCGGTGGCAAGTCGTTCGGTCAGATGCTGATCGAGCTGCCGCCTGACGCGGACGAACGCCAGCGTATCCTGGATTATCTCGATACGCGCGGCATCCATTACGAGAAGGGCGGTGATGCGTGATGTCGCAGAGCATGATCGACCTTTTGGCGAGCGGTACCTGGGAGACGCTGTACATGACGATTGTCTCGACGGCGATTGCCTACGTCATCGGCATCCCGGTCGGCGTCATCCTCTACATCACGGCCGAGAATGGCATCCGGCGCAACCGCGTCGTCAATATCACCGTCGGCGTCATCGTGAACATCCTGCGCTCGGTGCCGTTCCTTATTCTGCTTGTCGCCATCTTGCCGTTCACGCGCGCCGTGGTGGGCACGACCATCGGCTCGACGGCGACCATCGTGCCGCTTGTCGTTGCGGCGGCCCCATATGTCGCGCGCATGGTAGAGTCCTCGCTCAAGGAGATAGATGCCGGCGTCATCGAGGCATCGCGCGCCATGGGTTCGTCTGCTTGGCAGATGATCACCAAGGTGTTTCTGCCCGAGGCGAAGCCGGCGCTGCTCGTTGGCGGCACCATCTCGCTGGCGACGATTCTCAGCTATTCCGCCATGGCGGGCTTTGTGGGTGGCGGCGGCCTGGGCGCCATCGCCATCAACTATGGCTACTATCGCTACCAGTCGGACGTCATGCTGATCACCGTTGCGCTTTTGGTCGTCATCGTTCAGATATTCCAAGAGGGCGGCCTCAAGCTGGTGAGCAAGGTCGACAAGCGCCTGAGGTAACGCGCCGGCGCACTAGCAGCAGCTCGATGTTCGGGAGACGGCGCTTGACCGTCCCCATTGGCTGCGCTGCCATGCGCATCCGCTACCGTGGGTAACTCGTGGGAAATCCGCACGAAATCGTGCGTGTTTCATAGAAGGAAAGACATCATAGGAGGGTATTACATGAAGGCAGTATTTTGGAAAAGGGCTGTCGCTGTTGTCGCGGCGGGCGCTCTGGCGACGGTCGGCCTCGTGGGCTGCACGAGCCCGACCACCTCGTCGTCCGCTTCTTCCAGCGCGGCGGCCAGCTCCAGTGCGGACAGCTCGTCTGACGACACGGTCATCAAGGTGGGCGCATCCCCGACGCCGCATGCTGAGATTCTGAACCAGATCAACGACGCGCTGGCAGAGGAGGGCTACACGCTCGAGATCGTCGAGTACAACGACTACGTGCTCCCCAACACGGCGCTCGAGAACGACGAGATCGATGCGAACTACTTCCAGCACATCACGTATCTGAACGACTTCAACGAGGAGAACGGCACGCACCTCGTTGACGCCACCGGCGTGCACTTCGAGCCGTTCGGCCTGTATGCCGGCAAGACCGCTTCGCTGGATGCGCTGGCTGACGGTGCCACCATCGCCGTGCCGAACGACACGACGAACGAGGCGCGCGCTCTGCTGCTGCTCGAGCAGGAAGGCCTCATCAAGCTGAACGAGGGCGCTGGCCTCACGGCTACCGTGCTCGACATCGCCGAGAACCCGAAGAATCTCACCATCCAGGAGGTCGAGGCTGCCCAGCTGCCGCGCATCCTGCCTGACGTTGACCTTGCTGCCATCAACGGCAACTACGCGCTGCAGTCTGGCCTGCAGGTCTCTGACGCGCTGGCCGTCGAGGGCTCTCAGAGCGATGCCGCCAACGCTTACGTGAACGTCATCGCCGTCAAGGAGGGCAACGAGCTGTCCGAGAAGACGCAGGCGCTCGTCAAGGCCATCACCTCTGACAGCGTGAAGGCATATATCGAGAGCACCTACAACGGGGCTGTCGTACCGCTGTTCTAATTGCTGTTCTAGCGAATGCGTGTTCGCGCGTCAGCCTGCGGGCTGGTCCTGCGGGCCGACGCGCAAGCAACAAGAAAAGGGCTCCCATGTGGGAGCCCTTTTCTTGTTGCATGTTTGCGTGCGGGAGTGGTGGGGGTGATGCCTGGTGGGTGCCTCGGCAGCAGGTCGTTCGCTGGGGGATGACGTTCGGCGCCACGCCGGCAGGTCGTTCGCGCCGCTGGCCCTCGCCTCCGTCGTCCGCCCCTGCGCCCACCTCGCCTTTACCCGCTGATCCACGTCTGGATGAGCGGCAGCCAGCCAGACACGAAGATGACGAGGATGAGCGCCGGCACGCCGAACCGCATCCAGCCGCGCAGCCATGCGGGGAACTTCATGCCCTGGCCCTCGTTGGCTTCGGCGAGGAAGTTGCTCCAGCCCCAGCCGCGCTTGCTCGTGCAGAACAGCACAAAGATGAGCGAGCCCAAGATGAGGAAGTTGTTGGACACCAGGAAGTCCTCGATGGCTTGGATGTTGCCCAGGCCAGGAATCTCGAACCCAGCCCACACGTTGAAGCCCAGCGCGCATGGCAGAGACAGCAGCGGAATGAGCACGCAGTTGATGGCCACCGCGCGCTTGCGCGACATGCCCCAGTTGTCCATCCAGAACGCGAGGATGCCTTCGAACACGGCAATGACCGTAGAGACGGCGGCAAAGCTCATCAGGATGAAGAACAGCGTCGCCCACACATTGCCCAGCGGCATCTGTGCGAACACGGCAGGCAGCGTGACGAACACGAGCCCGGGGCCCGAGTCGGGGGCCACGCCGAAGGCGAAGCAGGCCGGGAAGATGATGAGCCCGGTGGTGATGGCGACAAACGTGTCGAGCCCGGCGATGCGCACGGCCTCGCCGGTCAGGGCGTATTTCTTGTCGATATAGCTGCCGAAGATCTCCATCGACCCGATGCCGATGGACAGCGTGAAGAACGCCTGACCCATGGCGGCGAACAACGCCTCAGAGAACCCGGCAGGGCTGCTGAACAGGTTCGAGAAGTCAGGCATCAGGTAAAACGCGATGCCAGCTGCGGCGCCGTCGAGAGTGAGCGAGCGCACCACCAGCACGACGATGAGGAGCAGAAGGCCAATCATGAGCACCTTGGTGATGCGCTCGACGCCCTTTTGCAGGCCAAGTGAGCAGATGGCCAGCGAGGCAAGGCAGGTGACGATCATCCAGAACACGAGCTCGACGGGGCTTGCCAGCATGTTGTCGAATGCTTCGCCCATGCCTGCTGCGGTGGCGCCAGCAAGGTCGGTCATGGCCATCTCGGGCACATAGGCCAGCATCCAGCCAGCAACCGTTGTGTAGAACATCATCAACATATAGAGACCGATGAAGCTGACCCATTTGAAGATGTGCCATTTGCTGCCTTTGGGCTCGAGGATGTCGAATGCGCGACCGGTCGAGTGTCGTGACGCGCGCCCCACCGCGAACTCGGTAACCATGATGGGCACGCCGAATCCGATGAGGAACAACAGGTACAGCACGATGAAGGCCGCGCCGCCGTACTCGCCGACGATGTACGGGAATCTCCAGACATTGCCCAGTCCGATGGCGCATCCTGCGCTGATGAGGATGAACCCTAGCCTTGATTTGAATTGCTCGCGCTCCATGGTGCTCCCTACTGATGGAATGATGCACAAGTGGCGGCGTGAGCCGCCGAAACGAGTCTATCCCATCCGGCGGCGCGCGTCGCGACGAGGCCCGATGCGAAACTGTTCAATGGCTATGGTATCCCCGTCCACGGTGCCTGAAAGACGATGCGCCCTCACCCGCTGCCGCCAGCCGTCAGGGCGCCTGTGAAAGTTGTGCAAATTGTGGTGAGGGGGAATCGTGGGGCGGGGGTTGGGCGGCAGTGCTATGATACGGCTGTCACGCAAACGAATACGTAATTTATGCAATCCAAATGGATTCTGTTGCTATTTGGCAATAGGCGTTCCTTCTGGAATGAATTCATCTGGGTTGCTCAGGGTATTCGCTTGCGTGACAACAAGACTGAAGGAAGCGCTGATGATTTGCACAGGGCGCGTTCCTTCGGGGGCGCGCCTTCGTTTTTTTTGGCGCGAGTCACGACTTGAGATGCGGATAGCCTGCAAGCACGACGCATTCATGTGGCTCATGCCGTTCGGCGCTCCCTGATCGTTGGCACGTAGATTGCGGAAAGGGGAGATCATGCTGCCTGAGCTCAGACCAAAGCAATCTTAGACCTATAAAAAGGCGTCCGCCGAAGCGGACGCCGGGATACGGTGCGCAACCTCGCACGCCTACCAAGCATAACAAGGGTTGCAGCACGCGGCTTCGATCCGCCCTCGCGGGGGATGTCTGCAGGAATCATTCTACCTTCCCTGTTGACGTTTCGCCACGGGCGCGATCGGAACAAGGGAAGGAAACGAAAAATGGATAGGGAATTTGCGCGTAGCGCCCTGGGCGCTCCTGCGCGGCGGCTTCTTGCCATTGTCCTCATGGCGCTCATGGCCGTCACGATGACGCCCGCTCTGGGCACCCACAGCGCCTTCGCGGAGACGGCCGAAGGCGGGCTTCTGTATGAAATCGAGAACGGCGAAGCCACGCTCGTCGGGTTCGAGGACGGCGCCTCCCTTGCAGGGGCGCTGATCATTCCCGAGACGGTGCCCGACGGCGACGGCGCGGCGACGGTTAAGGCCGTCGAGATCGCCGAGGGCCAGGTGGCCGAGGGCGTCACGAGCCTGACGCTGCCGCAGACGGTGGAGGCCGTCAAGACCGAAGGCCTCGCAGCGGCGTTCCCGGCGCTCGCGTCAGTCGAGGTCGCCGCAGCTGCCGAGGGCGACGGCGCAGCCGGCAAGGGCGCCTACTCCTCCGTCGCGGGCATGCTGTTCCGCTCGGCTGCGGGCCAGGCGTCTTCTGACGGCTCGGCCTTCGCCGAGGACGCCCTCGAGCTCGTGTGGGCGCCGCCTGCCATGGTGGTGGCCCGCATCCCCCTCGAGTGCAAGGCGATAGCCTCTGGCGCGTTCATGGACGCCGCGGCGCTCGAGACGGTCATGTCGTTCGGCAAGATGGAGAGCATCGCTTCTGCGGAGAAGGATGCCGAGGGCAACGTCACGAAGCCCGGCGCGTTCACCGACGAGCAGATATCGCGCCTCACCATCGTGGTGCCGGGCACCAACTACGCCGTCACCGGAGAGGGCGCCGAGCGCGTCTCGGGCAGCGTGGCCCTCTCCGAGAAGACCGACATGCTCGAGAAGCGCAAGGCCTGGTTCCACCACGGCTTCGACACCGAGCAGATCATCATGGGAGCGCCCTTCGGCGAGATCGAGGGCGTGAACGCCGTCTCTGACGAGGGCGTCATGGAGGACCGCTCTCTCGTCACGCCCCTCGAGAACGGGAGGAGCCATCTCGAGCTCACCCCCGAGGAGCAGGCCGAGAAGGCCGCACGGCGCGGCGAGGACCCCGAGGCCGGCCTCTCCTTCTCCTACCAGGCGAGCATGGACCTCTCGGTGAGGTGGGCAGGCGACAGGAGCGCCACCCCTGCGCACGTGGACGTCCCCGCCTACGCCAAGGTGGACGGCGTCACCTACCAGGTGGCCCAGATAGAGCCCAATGCCTTCGAGGGTGCCGTCTTCCTGTCGAGCGTCACGATACCCGAGGGCGTCACCGCCATAGGCGAGTCGGCCTTCGCGGGCTGCACCAACCTCAAGAGCGTGAGCCTCCCCTCCACCCTGAAGACCATTGACTATGCCGCCTTCAAGGGCACTGCCCTTGAGTCAATCACGATTCCCGAAAGCGTCATCATCATTGGCGGCGAGGCGTTTGCTGATTGCGCCTCGCTTACTTCGGTGGAATTGCGGGGCACCCCTGCGGTGGCCGAGTCTGCTGGAATAGAGGGAACGACTTCATTGTCGGCAGAGGGGGAGTTGGCGGAGGATGGTAATCCGTCTTCCAATGACGCTGTCGACTCGTTAAGTCCCTACATTGCCTCTCCCAGCCTCAACAAAGTTGGCTCATTCATGAATTTTGATGTTGTCGGCAGGAGGAATGCGTCGGGTCAATATTGGACAATCAACGAGCATACAGAGAGCGCTGCATCCCTCCCGGAGCTATCATTTCCTGTCACGAGTTCGAAGGGACTCGCATACTCTTCGTGGTATGTAGCGGACACATATGTCACGCCGACTGCAAAGACCTTATATGCTTTTGTTTGGTCCGACGTAAATGGCGGCAACATCAATGACCACAGTTCTGGATCTTGGGAGGCTATGAGGTTATGTGCTCGCCGAGATGGAAACTTTACCTGGGGCTTGAGGTTTTATAACGCTGCCGCCACAGGTGCGCCTGTAGGAACATGGCCATATGTTTCCGGGACCGATTCGTTGTTCTTGGGCGGCGATGTTCTTATCAAATTTGACAGTGCGGGCGGTTCGTCTGCCTCTCCACAAACGTACATTACGCACAATGGGGGCGAGACTTACAGGAGCCTTCCAACGCCCACGCGGGCAGGATATAAGTTTGTGGGATGGACGCTTGCAGGAGCGCCTGTCTCTGCCTCGTCTGTCATCCCGAATACTGGTATTTATACCCTCACTGCCCAGTGGGACGACATTAATGCAGACGTGTCGGTCGAGGGGATTCCTGACGAGGGTGTAGCGCTGCAGGCAGGTAGTTTTGGCAGCAATGCGATGCTGGCGGACGGAAAGCTGACGATTAACCCGAGCGGATGGTCGGGCGCACATAGCGTCTGGGCGAAGGTCGAGTCGAACGGCGATCTCAAGATTTACGAGGACGACAGCACCTCTTCCAGCGTAGGGTGCACGCTGAAGTCGCCGACGAATCCGGGATACTACTTCGACAAATGGGTCATCGACGGTGTGGATGTGACGTCGTCGAGCGGACTTGTTGAAATCTCCAATGCCAAGCCTCACACCTTCAAGCTCGTCTATCCGCCCAAGCAGTTTGATGTCACGTATAACCCCAATGGGGGGACGTGGGGCGATGTTGATGGTGCGGGCATGGACGACAAGAAGGCCAACAAGGTCGTCGAGGGTCGCACGTATCCCGAGGGTGCAGACCTCTTGACCGACCTGACGCGCGAGGGGTTCTGGTTCGTTGGGTGGTCGCTGTCGGGCAATACCGAGACGGTGGACTCTGACCGCCTGAAAGAGCAGTATGACGACTTTACGCTGACGGCCGTGTGGCAGCCGCGCGTCTATCGCGTCGAGTACGACGTCAATGCGGCGAACAACAACACCGCTGAGGGGTCGGCCGACATCACGGCGCCGGGCAACTCTTACTTCGTGCATCCGGCGGCTATCCCAGCAGTCTATGACGAGGCCGCGGACGGCACGCGCACGCTGAAGGCCAACCTCAACAGCCTGGGCATTCGCCAGGGGCAGCTGAACGGCGACGCCAGCTGGTACGCCTACGGGCTGCCGCATCCCAATAACGAGGGCAACGCACTCGGCTACGTGTTCGCGGGCTGGTCGACTGACAACCGTGAGATCGGCGTCAAACCCGACCACGGGCCGTGGACGCACTTCCAAGACGACGCCGATATGCTGGCGACGCTCTTCCCCACGCAGACCAACGAGGTGCCGCGCAGCGATGGCGGCGAGTCGTACCAGTGGGGCAACAACTACGCACGTGTTTTCAGCACGTGGCTGTCCTATCAGGCAGTGCCGGTGACGCTGGGCACCGAGGGCCCGGTGGGGCCGGCCACGGCCGCCGACGGCACGGGCGATGGCGAGACGGTGTCAGCCAAGGCGCTCGATGGCAGCGCGCTGGGGGCCGACCTTGCCGAGCAGGAGATCTACTACTGGCCTGAGAAGGGCCTGGTCAAGGGCACGTACAACAACAAGCAAAACACTGACGAGATTGTGGCTGCTTCAGGCGACGACCTCACGCTCAAGGGCGGCATGAGCCTGTCGATGATGGGCCGCTATGGGTACCGCTTCATCGGCTGGGGTGTGCGCGGCAGCGGGTATGCCGACGACCCCGACCGCTCGAAGTGCACCATCTATGCCTATTACGACGAGAAGGGGCGCACGATCAAGCTGACCGACGCCGGCGCGGCCAAGGTAGCCGAGTGGAACGCCAAGCCGTGGGAGGGCAGCTACGACCCCGCTTCAAAGGAGTGGGAGGTGAAAACCACCTACCAGCCCACCGAGTGGGAGGCGCTGTGGGAGGTGCGCACCTACGACGTGACGCTGCGCCTGCCGGCGTCGGCCGTGAACGGCGTCAAGCTCAACAACGGCGGCTATACCTGGGTGGAGGACCGCACGTCTGCTGGCGAGGTGGGCGACAGTCCCAGCTGGTACGTGGGCAAAAAGACGTGGAAGTACTGGGATACGCTGGCCGTGCCCGAGCCTGCCTATCGTCTGAACACTGGTTTCAACACCTACGAGGGCTGGTACAACGACAAGGAGAAGATGTATGCGCCCGGTGAGGCGGGGTCGACGGACGCGACCATCGAGGGGCGCAAGGTGGCGACTGAGGCCGCTGTGTACAAGGGCAACGAGTTCCACATCATGAGGAAAACCGCCACGGACGGCGACGGCAACGCCGTCACCAAGCCTGCGGGCACATGGGGCAATCTCTTCGTGGAGGAGACGCGCGACTCGGCGGCGCGCGACCAGTTCGGCAACGCTCCGGCTGGTGGCGACCGCGTCGCCGACGGGGAGGTCGTGCTGTGGCTGCGCTACACCCCCGTCTACATCAACGCGACCGCGCCCATGGGCGTGTGGCTGGCCAACGACGAGGCCACGGGCGGCGCGTACGTCGTCGGCTCGGACAAGCGGATGCACCTCGAGGCGAAGGCGTCGTTCACCGTGAAGACCGACACCACGCACGACCTGGTGCTGACCGACGTCAAGGCTACCGACATCGTGAGCGCCACCGCGACGCAGGGCGGCACAGGCGCCCAGGACACGGTGACCGACGTGGTGCTGGACGAGGGCGCGAACGCGGGCTCGAACGGCAAGGGCTTCTGCGAGCAGCTGCTTGATGTCTACTCGAGCAGCGACGATGCGAGCAAGGTCTACTACGACACCGACTCTTCGCGCATGTTCTGGATCAGTCCTGAGAGCACCGTGACGTACAACGCGGCGCTTGGCGAGGCCAACGCGACTTCGGACGCCAATGCGAAGCGGCGCTACTTTGGTTTCGGCCACGTCGACGGCGACAACGCGCTGCACGGCGATGCCAGCGTGAAAGGGCCAAAGAACGTGCTGGATGCCTTCCGGCTGAAGCATGGCGCGAGCATGTCCGCCGGCGGCATGGGCGGCCTCGTGGTGGGCTCGGAAATCAAGGGCGAGGGCGCGGACGCAGGCAAGACCGTGTTCAAGAACTACGACTTCTACTACGGGCTGGACCTGCGCCGCTGCAAGATCGACCCGGGGGCTGCGCAGGCGCTCTTGGAGGCGAGCAATGCGGCCGCTGACGGCGCTGCCGACGGCGCCGGCGCGAGTGCGTGGGAGTACAACGAGCCGCACAAGCAGCCGCTCGTGCGCGTGACGTTCACGTTCGCGGTCGAGCGCAACGAGCTCGTGAGCTATTCGGCCCGCATGGGCGAGACGTTCGACGCTGGTGCGGTGGCGGCGCGCGCGAATGCAGCCGCCGGGGACGCGGACGTTCCCGAGATATCGGTCGGCCCGGCGCTCAGCTAGCGAGCGCTGGTTCCCTGCGGGGGTGGGGCGCCTCGTTCGCGAAGGCGCCCCACCCATCGCCATCAGATTCATCAACGAAGAGGTCATCGCTCATAGGAAGAACACACCTATGTCTATCTTGAGGACATATCTACAGAGGCAGCCGGAAGGGCCGCCGGGTAGCGTGCGCCGCTCGGTGGCAGCTGGTCTGCTTGCCCTGGCACTCGCGCTGGCGTGGGCCGGCATGGCTCCGGCGTTGGCTTGGGCGAACACGTCCGAGACGATGCTGGGCATCAACCTTGCGGTGCCGTCTACGACGCAGCAGGGCGGCACGGGCGGTGGCACGGCCGGCACATCTGGTACCGGCGGTGCGCTGGGCATCAACATGGTGGTGCCTGACGTGCTGCCGCCTGCCGAGGGCGAC
>CAJUFC010000067.1 GCA_910585565.1 uncultured Eggerthellaceae bacterium
AGGCCTCCAGGTGGAAGGGGTCGATGATGTTGTCGTCATCGAGGTCGGCCGTCGCGGCCTCGTAGGCGATGTTCACGGGGTGGTTGAGCGGCAGGTTCCATACGGGGAACGTCTCGTACTTGGCATATCCTGCTACGATGCCGCGCTTGTGCTCGTGATAGATCTGGGAGAGGCACGTCGCCATCTTGCCGGAGCCGGGCCCGGGCGCGGTGACCACCACCACCGGGCGCGTCGTCTCGATGAACTCGTTTTTGCCGAAGCCCTCGTCGCTCACGATCTTGTCGAGGTCGGACGGGTAGCCGGGGATGGTGTAGTGCAGGTAGCTCGTGATGCCCATCTCGGTGATGTGGCGCCGGAACGCCTCGGCGGCCGGCTGGTTCTCGAAGCGCGTGATGACGATGCTGCCGACGTAGAAGCCCATCGAGCGGAAGATGTCCATGAGGCGCAGCACGTCTTCGTCGTAGGTGATGCCGAGGTCTCCGCGCACCTTCGACTTCTCGATGTCGCCCGCGTTGATTGCGATCACGATCTCGACCTCGTCGGTCATGCTCTGCAGCATGCGTATCTTGGAATCAGGCTCGAAGCCGGGCAGCACGCGCGAGGCATGGAAGTCGTCGAAGAGCTTGCCGCCGAACTCGAGGTAGAGCTTGCCGCCGAACTGGTCGCGCCTCTCGCGGATGCGCTCGGCCTGCAGCGAGATGTACTTTTCGTTGTCGAAGCCGATGTTCATGCGATGGGTCCCTTCGTCGTGTGCGGGTCGTGCGTGAGCCGAGCGTCGCCCCGCGTCTGCGCCTGTCGCGCCTTCGGTCGCGCCGAAGCGCGGGTGGCAGAGTCATGGGCTTCTGCAATTATACGGTGCGCTGGCTCCCGCATCATCCCAATTGTGAAAGGAATTCAACGGGCGGCGCTGCCGTCATCCAGTGTGATATGATGCGTCAACAAAACAATCATCCGTATGCGTATGCAAGGAGCGACCTCATGGTAGACAAGCAAAAAGTGGCAGAGGTGCTGGATGCGATCCGTCCGAGCCTGCAGGCTGACGGCGGCGACATCGAGCTGGTGGAAGTGACCGACGACGGTGTCGTGAAGGTGCAGCTGCAGGGTGCCTGCAAGGGCTGCCCGATGTCGCAGATCACGCTGTCGCAGGGCGTCGAGCGCGTCTTGAAGGACCGCGTCGAGGGTGTGGTGAGCGTCGTTCCGGCAGACATGCCTGACGACTTCATGGCCAACTTCCAGTAACGCTGGGCGCGCGGGAGGCAGGCCGGTCATGGAGAGATGCTGGGAGAAGCGAGGGTGCGACGACGAGATGATGTCGCGCTGTCCGCACAACATCCCCGGCGAGCCATGCCCGGCCGACTGCCGCTTCGCTGCCTGCCTGAGAAAGACCCATGTCGTGTGCGACGACTTCGGCGTGCTGCTCAACCCGTCGCGCGACTACGACATGGCTGTCAAGGAAATCTGCAGGTTTTGCGAGCACTTCCTCGAGCATGGCCCAGACATAGCCGACCGGCCTGAGGGCTTTCGTCGCCAAGGCAATCCCAATCGCTTCTTGCTGTGATGCCGTGGCCAACTACGACTACATGCTCGTCTGTCCCAGCTGTGGCTTGCGGGACTTGAACCTTTTGAACTATGGCTCGCTCATGGTCTTGAGGCGCGACCTCGGCCTGTTCACGATCGAGTGCCCCAACTGCTCTGAGCGGGTCTCGTCCATCCAATCCATTCCTGATGAGCTGAAATGCGAGATAGAGGCGGCTGCCGTCGAGATCGGCGCCGGGATGGGTCGTGCCAACCATGCTGAATGACCTCTACCAGATGCTCGATCCCGTGGCGTTTGCCCTAGGGCCGCTCGTCGTTCGGTGGTATGGGCTTGCCTATATCTTCGGGTTCGCCTTGGCAGCCTTCATCATCTGGCGCGTCGCGCGCCATTGGCAGCTCGACTTCGACGGGGATGCGGTCGTGACCGTGATGCTGTGCGTCATCGTCGGCATCATCGTGGGAGCGCGGCTTGGATACTGCCTGTTCTATGGTGATGGATACTATCTGGCACATCCGCTGGAGATACTTGCGTTCAGCAACGGCGGCATGAGCTTTCACGGCGGCCTCATCGGGGCGCTTGCCGCTGGCATACTCGCCTCCAAGCTCACCCAGGTGCCCTATCTCACGCTGGCTGACCTTGGCGTCATCGGCGGCTCCATCGGGCTGTTCTTCGGCCGATGCGCCAACTTCGTCAACGGGGAGCTGTGGGGTGCGCCTACCGATCTGCCGTGGGGCGTCGTGTTCGGAGGGGCAGCGGGCACGGTCGCGCGCCACCCCAGCCAGCTCTACGAGGGCATCCTCGAGGGCATCGTCATCTTCGTCGTGCTCATCTTGCTTGCGCGCCGACTGCCACCGCGCCCGCGCGGGACGTTCACGGGGATGTTCCTCGTCATGTACGGGTGCTTCCGCTTCCTCGTCGAGTTCGTGCGCGAGCCCGACGTGCAGCTGGGGTACCTGGCGGGCGGCTGGCTCACCATGGGGATGGTCTTGTCGGTGCCGCTCATCATCGCGGGCGCTGTCCTGCTCGTCTGGGCAACGAAACGGAAACTCCCCCAAGAGGGAATCGCCACGGCAACGCAAGACCCTTTACAATAGCCTGAAGCATTATGCACGTATACGTCAGCCTTTAGAGGAGGATTCATGCAGGTCAAATTCTACAAGTGTATGCATTGCGGAAACATCGCCATCAAGGTCGTCGACAGCGGCGTTGACTTGGTATGCTGCGGCGAGCCGATGGTCGAGCTGGTGCCCGACACCCAGGACGCGGCTCTCGAGAAGCACGTGCCCGCCGTGGACATCGATGGCAACCACATCCATGTGAACATCGGCAGCGTCGATCACCCGATGACGGAGGAGCACTACATCCAGTTCATCTGCCTCGTCAAGAACACGGGATACGAGATTCATCCCCTCACGCCCGACATGGCCCCTGCCGCCGACTTCACCCTGACCGACGGCGAGGTTCCCACCGAGGTCTACGAATACTGCAACCTCCACGGCCTCTGGAAGACTGCGTTGTGATATTGGGTTGCATGAGCTTTTGCTGATTCTATGGTAGAATGAGCAGGCTTTGTGTCTTTTTGCCTTGGTCGGAAACCAAGGCGCTTGAAAGGAAGTCTGCGAAATGAAGAAGGATATCCATCCGGATTACATGGAGTGCACGGTCAAGTGCAGCTGCGGCAACGTGTTCACCACCCGCAGCACCAAGCCTGAGATGCGCATCGACATCTGCAACGTGTGCCATCCGTTCTACTCGGGCACCCAGAAGCTGATTGACACCGGTGGCCGCGTCCAGCGCTTTGCCGATCGCTTCGGCAACGCGACCGACACCGTCGCCGCCCGCGAGGCCGCTCGCAAGGCCGAGCGCGCCGCCAAGTTGGCCGAGCAGGAAGCCGCCAAGAAGGCTGCCCGCGACGCCAAGGCTGCCGAGAAGGCTGCCCGCAAGGCCAAGTACGAGCAGGAGGCCGCTGCAGCTGCCGCCGCTGCTCCTGCCCCTGAGGCCACCGAGGCGCAGGAGCCGGTCGAGGAGCCCAGCGCCGAGGCCCAGGTCGAAGCAGCCGAGACCGCTGCCGAGGAGACCGCAGCCGAGTAGCTAATTAGCGCATTTGTCGCCTGCTACTAAAATGGACCCGCCACACAGGCGGGTCCATTTGTTTTACGTGTCGCAGTCGCTGTGACTGTGTGGCGTCTAGCCGACGAGGAATTCCCCGATGACGGTCTCGCCGTCAGCGTCGTAGACGGGGATGGGTGTCTGCTCCCGTCCCGCATCCAAGGCGACCGTGAATGCGGCATGAAGCTCGGCTACGCTGAAGGCGTCGCTTGCGGCTGCGGCCTTTGCTATGCCTTCATCGAGGCCATCGGCATCGTTGTGTATCTCGTCAAAGAGACGGCTCGCTTCTTCTTCCGAGAGCGAAGGCGTGCCATCGGCTTGCGCAGTGCCGCCGCCCAGAGCTACGTAGAAGGCCTCCTTTTGCTGCGCTTCCAGCACACGCATCTTTGCTGCAGCTACCTCGGGGCTTGGCGCGGGCTGCGATGCGGCGCTGACCTCGCTTTCCTTGATGTAGCCCTCCTTGCCGTTCGTGGCAGTGGCTTGGACGAGGTCCGCATCAGCTGCCATGGGCTTGGGCTCGCCCGTGTCTTCGGAGTTGCTCGCGGTGCATCCGGTGATGGCGATGCCGAGCGCGATGCTGATGGCCATCGCGGCGAGAAATGATGAGACAGCCCTGTTCTTCCGGATGTGCGTCATGGCTTCTCCTGTTCGTTGACGTTGGTATGCGTGATTCGCTCAACCTGCCTTGGCTCGAGGCTCTATGCGGCCGATGGCCTTCTTGCTGCCGTCGTGCTCGGTCTGTGAAAAGCCGCATGATCGTGCTTGCTCTAGCATATCAGCGTTCGAGGCATGCCGGCAAGCGCTCGTCGTCACTTGCGCATGCTCGCACGAGAGGACCTGTCCGAAGGCGCGGCTGCCGAGTAGCGTTTCGAGTGCGTTAAATCAGGGGGCTAGGGCGTTTCGAGGGGCCACAAGGGGCGTGGGTTTGTCTATCATGGAAGAAGCGATTTTGGCCTGACGAGCAAGAGGAGTGCCGTAGCATGCCCGAGCAAGACCATACCACGCCCGAGCAAGACTTCGTCTTGAAGACGATCGAGAACCGCGACGTGCATTTCGTGCGCTGCTGGTTCACCGATGTGCTGGGGAACATGAAGTCGTTTGCCGTGGTGCCGGGCGAGCTGGACGGCGCGTTTTCCGATGGCGTCGGCTTTGACGGGTCGAGCATCAAGGGGTTCAGCGCGACCCAGAACTCCGACATCTTGGCGTATCCTGACGCCTCCACTTTCCAAGTGCTGCCGTGGCGGCCCGAGGCCAATGCCGTGGCGCGCATGTTCTGCAACATCAAGACGCCGGGCGGGCGCCCCTTCGACGCCGACCCGCGGCATATCCTGCGCCAGGTGGTGTCGCGCGCCGAGACTCTGGGATATACGTTCAACGTAGGTCCCGAGCTCGAGTTCTTCTACTTCAAGGACGCCGAGCATCCCGAGTGCCTGGATAGGGGATCGTCGTTCGATCTCACGTCGCTCGACTATGCGAGCGACCTGCGGCGCGACACGGTGCTCACCTTGGAGAAGATGGGCAT
>CAJUFC010000068.1 GCA_910585565.1 uncultured Eggerthellaceae bacterium
CGAGCGGCATCGTGCACGAGCGCTTCAGCTGCCTGACGAGCGGGACGCCCATGGTGAGGTTGGGGACGAAATGCCCGTCCATGACGTCGACGTGCACCCAGTCGGCCCCTCCCCTCTTGATCGTCGCGATGTCCGACGCGAGGTCCATGAAGTCGGCCGACAGTATCGAAGGCGAAATTCTCACAGGCTCGAACATAGTCATGACCATATCGACGAGGGCGGTTTATAATCGGTTTGCACTGCCATTCTAACCCATACGCGATGGCGGGAGGGGCCCAAGGAATGCAGTTCTCGGGCGAAAAACGCGTCTTCTTCACGTACAACATGCCGTTCGGGAAAATCACCGTCGCCTCCGACGGAGCATCCGTCACGAACGTGGCCCTGGGACGGCAGGCGTTCCGCGGCAGCTGCGAGCCCGACGCGCTCACCAACCTCTGCGCGAACCAGCTGGTCGAGTACCTGTCCGGAAAGCGGTCCGTCTTCGACGTTCCGCTCGCGCCGCACGGCACCGAGTTCCAGAGGCGCGTGTGGGACGCGACGTGCGCGATTCCCTACTCGCACGTGACGACCAGCCGCGAGCTGGCCGAATCGATGGGTGCGGCTGGCGCCTACCGCATGGTCGGCTCGGCCGTGCGCAGGAACCCCATCATCGTGCTGATCCCCGCGCACCGCGTCGTCCCCTCCTCCGGGCACGTCGACAAGAACGACGAGCACGCCGTGCTGCGCGCCGCCTTCCGCGACCTGGAGAAGAGGTACGGGTAAGGCCTCGCGAGCGCCCGGCGGCCGGGAACAGCCCAACCGAATCCGCGCTCCGCTGCTCGCCTGCGGCTCGTGCGCTCCGCTCCCTCGCATCCATATGCGGCCCTTCGGGCCTCTTCTTTGTCTCAGACGGATTCTCTGGGCGATTCCCGTCCGCCGGGCGCTGCGCCTTGTCCTAGCGGAAAAGGTCGAGAAAGCGGTCGGCCACCGTCTCCTCCGGCTCGTCGGGCCCTTCCTGCGGCTCGGGAGCGGCGGGGGCGATGGCCGGTGTGGTCATGACGAACTGGACGGAGCGCACGGCGAGGTTCTGGGCCGACGCGAACGAGACGGATGCGAACTCGGGGAACTCGAACTCGGACAGCATGTCGTCGATCTCGGTCTGTACGGTGGCGGGAAGCTTGGAGGTCTCCCCGTCGAGGGACTGGATGCCGCCGTCGAGCTTCTCGACGCCCGCAACGTAGCGCCTGACGCCGTCCGCAAGCTCATCGGCGCCAAAGCGCAAGCCGTCCAAGCCGCCCGCAAGCTCGCCGACGCCGTCGACGTACGCCTGCACGCCTGCGTCGTAGGCCGCATACTCGCCATCGAGTTGCGCCATGCCGGAATCGACGGCCGCCATGCCCGCCTTCAGCGCCTCGACCTGCTTAGCCGCATCGGGAGGCAGCGTCGCCACGTCGATGCCGTCGAGCACGCCTCTGAGCTGCGATATTCCCGCCGCCTGCTGGCCGATGGCGTCGCCCATGGCCGACGTGC
>CAJUFC010000069.1 GCA_910585565.1 uncultured Eggerthellaceae bacterium
CAGGCGGGTTTGCATAGCTTCATTCAGCAAGGTCTCCCATTCTGGATACAGAGCGAGTGAAGAGTGCACTCGAAAAGAGGCATGAAAAAGGCGGGGAATCCAATTTTCGGGTAAAATACGCTCAATCTGTATTTCACCCGAAAGTAGTGACCATGGAATACATCGCGCGCGCAATGGAACCGCTCGTCAGAGAGACGGTAAGCGAATACGCGGCCGTCCTCGTCACCGGGCCACAGCAGGTGGGCAAGTCGACCATGCTCAACCACGTGATAGCGCAAACGGGACGCGCGATAGAGTGCGTATCCCTCGACAACCTCACCGAGCGGCGGCTGGCCTCTTCTGATCCGGCGATGTTCTTTCAGGTGCACACACCACCCGTGCTCGTGGACGAGGTGCAATATGCGCCTGAACTGTTCTCCGAAATCAAGGAGCACATCGACCGCGGCGCCCCGGCTGGGTCGTTCTGGCTTACGGGTTCGCAGCAGTTCCGCCCCATGGAGCTGACTGGCGAGTCGCTGGCAGGACGCGTCGCCATCCTGTCGCTGTCGTCCCTCACCCAAGGGGAGAACGACGGCGCCGTCGCCAGCCCCTTCTCCGTCAGCCTACCGTACTGGAAGCAGCGGCAGGCCAGCGTGCAGCCCAAACCCATAGGCAAGCTCTTCGAGGAGATGCATCGCGGAGCGATGCCCGCCATCGACGCAGGACGCTATTCCAATCTGGACGTGTTCTATGGCAGCTACGTTCAGACCTACATCGAGCGCGACGTGCGACGGCTGCTCGGCAGCGTGGACGCGCTCCAATTCGCCGACTTCATGCGCGCCGTAGCCGCCCGCTGCTCGCAGATGACGAACGTAGCCGCCATCGCCGAGGACGTGGGGCTGCGGCCCGAAAAGGCGAAGGCATGGCTTTCTGTATTGGAACGCTCGGGCATCACGTTCTACCTACATCCCTATTCCAACAACCAGCTCAAGCGCACCGTGAAGGCGCCCAAGCTGCACTTCCACGACTGCGGGCTGGTGGCATATCTTACCAAGTGGACCAGCGCCCAAACCATGGAGGCTGGCGCCATGAGCGGCGCGTTTATGGAGAATTTCGTCGTGTCTGAGATATGGAAGAGCTACCTGAACGCTGGCATGGAGCCGCCACTGTACTACTATCGCGACCACGACGCCAAGGAAATCAACCTCGTGATAGAGGCGGACGGCGAACTGCACCCCATCGAGATAAAGAAGACGGCCACGCCCGACAAGCGCATGATCAAGAGCTTCGGCGCACTTGACCGAGCATCGGTGCCGCGTGGCTGTGGAGCCATCGTCTGCGCTGCCGAAAGCGTGAGCGCCCTCGACAGCAACACCCTCGTGATTCCTGCCAGCCTGCTGTAGACAGCAAGCGGCCCGAAGGCAAAGCCCGCAAACCCAAAGGGACGAAATCCAAAGGGACGGGGTATTTGGGTTGGGTGCGCCTATGAGCGCAGGAGGCGGCGAATCTCTTTAAGGCTGGATATTGTCTCCATGACGTCGATGAGGTCGGGCGACTGATAGAAGACGCTTCGCTGGGCGCCTCCGATGGGCCTGACCATCTCGTAGGCGCATGCTTGCCCGAGGATATTGCGGGCTGCGCGCTGCGATACGCCAAGACGCTCGGCGACATATCGAGAGTCCACCACAGGCTGCTCGACCAAGAGCGCCGGCAGCTCATGGATGCGCGCGCCGTCCCTCTGCGTGATGCGACCTTCCCAACCTTCGATGACTTGGGCAATCATGGCAGTCATCCTCATGCCAATGGCAACCGCCAGCTCCAAGGCCTGGACGACCTGCTCCACGATGGGCACAACATCCCCGTCATGATAGCTGATCAAGGCATCCATGTAGGCATCGACATCGTGCAAGAGACCTGCCGAGACGGGCAACGTCGTGTGCGTCAGCAACCCATCGCGCCTGAGCATCTTCGCCAGGATGACCCGCCCCGTGCGCCCATTGCCGTCGACGAATGGGTGTATGGTCTCGAACTGGGCGTGGCAGATGGCCGCCTTGGTCACCGGGTCCAAGTCGTCGCGCCGTGCAAACGCGATCAGGTCGTCGAGGCAACCCTGCACGCGAGAAGCGACCGGCGGAACGAATACGGCGCCATGCGGACTGTAGGGCGTGCCCCCAATCCACACCTGCTCCTGGCGGATGCAGCCACCAAAATCGACATCAGCGGCGGAGACAAGCGCCTCGCGTGCGCTCCGTATCGTGTCAACGGTGAGGTCGTCGGACAACGCAAGCGCCGTGCGCATAGCTGCTACGTTGCCCGCGATGAGCCGCGCATTGCGTGGCGCCTTGTCGGATAGCTCGGCAAGGGCGATGTTGCGAACGCTCGACGTCAGCTGCTCGATCTGCGAGCTGGCGGCCGACTCGCTGCGCAGCAGCAAGGCCGGCATGTTGAACGCCGAGCCGGCCTGACGCTCGTCGAATCGAGACACCATGGCAACAACCTCGCCGATTCGCACCTCCAGATGCCTCGGCAGCTGTGGCGCGCGCGACGCTATAGACAGCGGCACAGCCGCGCGATACGAGCCGCTGATCGCGCGCCGCCGACTCTTGGGGATGTAGTCCACCTCGTCGACGCTCCGCTCCCACGCAACCTCCTCATACTCCAGCGCGGGCCACTGTTGCGCGGGCGACTGTTCCGCGGGCCACTGTTCGACTGCTTCCATTGCCCCCCTCCCAAGCGCACTTCACTTCCCTAAGCGTTATTGTAACGGAAGCGAACAGCGTTTCGCTTCCGTTAGCGATGGTTGGGCGGAAGCGAAGATCGGTGGGCTAGTAGGTGGAAGGCGAGCCAGTAGAACGGGATGAGGAAGTGGAGGGTGGCGGCGTAGCGCGGCCAGTACCACATGGGCGAGGCGACGAAGAGCGTGGCCACGAGCACGATGGTGGGGACGAGCGGCACGAGCCACGACGCGCGACCGAGCAGCAGCATGCAGATGGCAAGGTAGAGCACGCCCCAGAAGACGAAGCTCAGCGGGATGGACTGCGGCTCGTGGGTGAAGAGGCCCTGCAGGATGCCGTGGCTCATGCCTAGGCCGCCGCTGACGTCGATGCCCACCTCGTCGACAAGGCCGATTCTCTCGCTGCCAGGGAAGATGGGCCAGCCGTTGCCGATGTTCTTGAACGTGGCGGTGATGTCTGACTGGTTGAGCGCCCAAAAGCCGAAGGTTTGCAGCTCCCATGCCTCGAAGCAGGTGCGCGGGTTGTTGCTCATCATCGTGAGCCAGTTGCGCACGAACTCGCCGTTGACCTTGACGGCCTCGGCGTTGAAGCCCTCGGCCCACTTGAGGTTGTCGACGGTAGCCGGCGTGTAGACGGAGGCGTACTCGTCGAGCGGCATGAGCGAGGCCATGTAGGCGCGGTTCTCGTCGGTCATGTCGCCGTCCATGACGACGACGCGCGCCATCTGGTTGAGCTGCATGCCCACGACCTCGACGCTCTCGGTGCCGGCGACGCCCACCAGCTGGTATATCGGGCCGCACACGATGGCGTAGACGACCGTGACGAAGGCGGTGGCTGCGGCCGCTGCCGCGAAGCCGAGCGGGCGGGAGCGATCATGGCGTCGCCAGCACGACAGCGCCATGATCGCCAGCACCACGCCAACCGCAACGACGATGTAGACGCCGTTGTTGCGCAGGAACGCGACAGCCAGAAGCGCGAGCGCCAGCACAGGCAGATACCAGCGTCGCTGGCGCGCCAGTTCGCCCCGCGACAGCACGAGGTCGGCCAGCAGCAGCGTCAGCACGACCATCGCCACGGTGAAGAGCGGGTCTTTCCACAAGGCGATGCTGAACGTCGCGACATAGGGAGAGAGGGCGAACACCGCGGCTATCGCCCAGACCCAGCGCTGTCTGATGCCCGCGCGCCGCACCACCCACAGCGACAGGTATGCGACGACATACGCCATGACGAGCATCTGCCCCACGCAATAGATCGCGCATCCGCCCGTATTGCCGATGCCGAGCGTGCGCCCCAGCCAGAGGCAGCCGTCGAGCAGCATCGTATAGAGGAAGGGATGATGGTTGTTGTACGCGTCGATGCCCAGGCACTGCCTGATGGAGTCGAGCGAGTCGTTGAAGACGAAGCCAGGGAAATAGACGATGAGGTAGGGCAGCCACGCCGCGAAGACGACGGCTGTCACGACGAGCATGGGCTTGATGCCGATGGGCTGCAAGTCGAGCTGGCGCGCGGCGGGCGCGTTGGGCTGGGGGCGCGCCGTCTGGGTCGCCTCGCCCGTTGCGTCCGCTTCGCAGCCGCCGCGCGACCCGCATGCGACTCGCAGCCCGCACACGCCTCGTGACTCGCACCCGCCTCGTGACCCGCGCGAGACGCCCTTGATCCAGCAAAAGAGCCCGAAGAAGATGGCGAAGATCGAGGGCAGCATGGCGGCGAGCGCCACGGCGTCCACCCAGGAATACGGCGAGATGTAGACTTCCGTGCTGAGGCCGAACTTCACCAGGCCCGTGACGTCGGTCACGATGTGGTAGCCCAGCACGAGCGACGCATCCAGCAGGCAGGCAAACAGCCCGATGCCGATGACCTCGCGCGCGACGAGCAGCCGGCGCACCCCGCGCCATTGACAGCCTGCCGCCACCCATACCGACCGCGCCGCCACCAACGACAGCGCAAGCACGAGTATCGCGAACAGCTCCTCGGGCGGAAAGGAGAGGTAGCGAGCCGTGAAGAAGCTCGAGACCGCGAGGGCTACGATCGCGACAGGCATGCGAATGCGTTGTGAGACGATGGGCGCGAGCCAGATGCGGCTGCGCTACAGGTCTTCTTCTGCGTCCACGAGCTCGACATGATGGTCGTGCTCGCTGATGTCGCTGACCGGCTTCTCGAGGCCTTCGATGGTGAGGCCGTTCTTCTCGGCGTAGTCCCACAACGCCGCGTGTATCGCCTCTTCTGCCAGCAGCGAGCAGTGCACCTTGACGGGCGGCAGGCCGTCTAGGGCCTCCATGACCGCCTTGTTGGTGACCTTGAGCGCCTCTTGCACGGTCTTGCCCTTGACCAGCTCGGTAGCCATCGAGCTGGTGGCGATGGCCGCGCCGCAGCCAAACGTCTTGAACTTGGCGTCGCGGATGACGCCGTCGTCGTCAATGTCGAGATAGATGCGCATGATGTCGCCGCAGACGGCGTTTCCCACCGTGCCGCAGCCGCTCGCGCACTCGATCTCGCCTACGTTGCGCGGGTTGGTGAAGTGGTCCATCACCGCATCGGAATACTGCATTGCCATATCTGGTACACCCTTTCAGTGGTTGCTCAGCTTGTTCGTTGCTGGGACGTGCGCCTTGTCGGCGCCGACCCCGTGCGTTTCGCTGGCGCATCGGGCGCCAGCGTGGCTTGCTGCGCTTGGTCGTGCCCGGGACGCGCCCTATGCGTGCACGTTCTTCATCCCGTCGGCAGCATAGCCGGCGATGATGCTGTCGTAGTTGCCCTGCTTGTAGTCTTCGTACAGCGGGCTCATCATGCGCAGGTTCTCGATCGTCGCCTTGAGCGAATCGACGAGGTAGTCGATGTCTTCCATCGTGGTGGCACGGCCCAGCGTCACGCGCAGCGACCCATGGGAAATCTCGTGCGGCATGCCCAGCGCCAGCAGCACGTGCGACGGGTCGAGCGAGCCGGACGTGCATGCGCTGCCCGACGAGGTGCACAGCCCCTTCGCCGCCAGCTGTAGCAGCATCCCTTCGCCCTCGATGAACTCGAACGAGACGTTGACGTTGTTGGCAAGCCTGTTCTCCCAGCTGCCGTTGAGCTTGCAGTGCGGGATCTCTGCCAAGATGCGCTTGATGCAATGGTCGCGCATCGCCAGCTGGCGGTTCGCTTCTGCGTCCATGCCGTCCCAGGCGAGCTCGGCCGCTTTGGCGAACCCGACGATGCCGGGGACGTTCTCGGTGGATGCGCGCCGTCCGCGCTCCTGCTGGCCGCCGTCGATGAGGTTGTCGAGCTTGATGCCCCGGCGCACGTAGAGCAGCCCCACGCCTTTGGGGCCTTCCAGCTTGTGCGCGCTGGCCGAGAGCATGTCGATGCCCAGTTCGTTCACGTCGATGGGAAGGTGCCCGAACGCCTGGACGGCATCGGTATGGAACGCCACCCCGTGCTGCTTGGCGATGGCGGCAAGCTCGGCGATGGGCTCGATGGTGCCCACCTCGTTGTTCGCGAACATGATGCTGGCCAGGATGGTATCCTCGCGGATGGCCGCCTCGAAGTCTGCGGGCGAGACCATGCCCTCGGCGTCCACCGGCAGATACGTCACCTCGAAGCCGTCCTTTTCTAGCGCTGCGCACACATGCAGCACCGCGTGGTGCTCGATGGCGCTCGTGATGATGTGTGTGCCTTTGGCCTTGTTGGCATGGGCGTATCCCTTGATGGCCCAGTTGTCCGACTCAGAGCCGCCGGAGGTGAAGTATATCTCGCTCGGCTTGGCGCCGATGAGCCCTGCCAGCGCTGCACGCGCGTCAGCGATCGCGTTTTCCGAGCGATGACCGAGCGGATACAGCGACGAAGGGTTGCCGTATTCGGTGGTAAGATAGGGCATCATGGCGTCAAGCGCCTCGGGGCGCAGCGGCGTCGTTGATGCGTTATCCAGGTAGATTTGCTTCATCTGATGTTTCTCTCTCGCCTTCGACCTAAAGTCTGAATTTAAGTCTAGTATTTTACTAGACATTTATATACCCGCATGGTATATAAAGTCAACATCATTCTTACGAAAGGCGCTATGAAGGTTTCGACAAAGACACGGTACGGCATGCGGTTCATGATCGACCTTGCCGAGCGATACGGCCAGGGATGCGTTCCCATGAAGGAGGTGGCCGAGCGGCAAGGCATTTCCAAGAAGTACCTCGAACAGGTGGTCGCCCCGCTCTCTGATGCAGGGCTTCTGTGCGTGTCGCGCGGACAGAAAGGCGGCTTTCAGCTGTCGCGCCCACCCGAAGAGATCACGCTGGCCGACGTGGTCGAGGCGAGCGAGGACGGCATCGAGATACTGAACTGCCTGGGCTGCCTCACCGCCTGCGAGCGTGAGGAAGGATGCGCCTCCCGCGAAGTATGGGGCGGCATGCAGGAAGCCATCGATGCGTACCTGCGCCAGCGCACCCTGGCCGACATCATCGAGCGCGCCTCTGGCAGCCCCTGCCCGGCCTAAGCCGGCTCGCTCGCGCGCCCGGCCGGCACATGCCCGGGCAGCAGCTTAGGAAATGGCTCGATAGAAGCAGCTCGTCTCCCCGGTATGGCAGGCTGGCCCCGCCGGCTCGACCAAGGCCAACAGCGTATCGGCGTCGCAGTCGTACCGCAGCTCTTTCACCTTCTGCGTGTTGCCGCTCGTGGCGCCCTTGTGCCACATCTCTTGGCGGCTCCTCGACCAGAAGACCGTCTCTTTGATGTCAATCGTCTGCCTCACGGCCTCTTCGTTCATCCACGCCATCATCAGGACCTGCAGCGTATGTGCATCCTGCACGATGCACGGTATGAGGCCCTGCTCGTTATACCGCAACGCGGGTAGATTGGTCACGAAGCCCTCCTATAGCCGTACGGGAATCCCATGCTTGCGCATGTCTTGCTTTACCTGGCGCACCGTCAGCTCGCCGAAGTGAAAGACGCTGGCAGCAAGGACGGCGTCAGCCTCTCCCTCGAGAATGCCCTCGGCAAAATGCTCGAGCTTTCCCACGCCGCCGCTGGCGATAACGGGAATCTCCACGGCACGAGCAACCGCCCGCGTCAGCGCGCAGTCGAACCCCTCTCGGGAGCCGTCGCGATCCATGCTGGTAAGCATGATCTCGCCCGCGCCTCGACGCGCCACCTCTTTTGCCCACTCGACCGCATCTAGCCCGGTGGCCGTGCGGCCGCCAGCAACATACACCTCCCACTTGTTCGGGTTGTCCGCACGACGCTTGGCGTCAATGGCCACGATGATGGCTTGGGTGCCGAACGCCTCGGCTGCCAGCGTGACCACGCGCGGGTCCTTCACGGCGGCTGAGTTGATGGAGACCTTGTCGGCACCAGCCGCTATCATGGTGCGCACGTCGTCGATGCTGCGAAAGCCGCCGCCGACCATATATGGCAGATGCAGCTGCTCGCTCGCCCTGCTCGCGAGGTCCACCGTTGTCGCTCGGTCGTCGCTGGTAGCCGTGATGTCCAGGAAGATGACCTCGTCGGCCCCCTCCTCGTCGTAGCGGCGGGCAAGCTCGATGGGGTCGCCCGCATCACGCAGGTTGACGAAGTTGACGCCTTTGACCACGCGGCCATCTTTGACGTCCATGCAAGGTATGACGCGCTTCGTCAGCATTACAGCTCGATCGGCTTTTCGAGGCTGTCAAGATAGCCCGCATCCGTGCGGAGGGTGCCCTTGCAGGCCGCCACGCCATCAGCGACCGTGAAGCCGCCCTCATAGAGAGCCCGGCCAGCTATGACGCCCTCGATGGCTTGGGACACCCGGGCCAGCTCGAGGATGTCCCGGGTCGAAGCGATGCCGCCGCTGGCGATGACAGGGTTGCTGAATGCCTGGAACATCTCGACGTAGGCGGCAGGAGCGATGCCCGTCTGCATGCCGTCGCGCGCGATGTCCGTATACACGAGGTGCTCGTATCCGAGCGTCGCCATGCGTGAGGCCAGCTCAAGCGCCGATATCTCAGCTCCTTGCACCCAGCCCTCGACCTTCACGTCGCCGTCTTTCGCGTCTATCCCGCACACGACCGCATCAGGCCCGAACTCCTCGATGGCAGCCTGGGCAAAGTCGGGGTCGCGCACGAGAGCAGTGCCGAGAATCACCCGGTCGGCGCCGGTGTCGAGGATGCGACGAGCCGTGTCGAGCGTGCGTATGCCCCCGCCCACCTCGACATGCAGCTGCGTGCGCCTGAGGATGGCCGTGACGACGTCAATGTTGGCGGCATCTCCCGAGCGCGCCCCATCGAGGTCGACGACATGGATCCACTCAGCCCCCTGCTCCTCGAACAGTTGGGCCTGCAACGCCGGGTCGTCGTGATACACCGTGACCCTGGAGTAGTCACCGCGCTCAAGCCGAACAGCGCGTCCGTCAAGTATGTCTATCGCTGGCAGCAGATACATGGTCGCACCTTCCTCAAAAAGCATTCCGTCCCGACAAGCTGCACAAACAAATGTTTCGGTGTGGCTTGACTTTCGTACGTTTGTTCGTTAGTATAGCCATTGCTCGAACATTTGTCCACATCATTATCGAGATTCTGCAAGCTCTGAAAAGTTCTTCAACAAGCGGGCACCCGCCGAAGAGCTCTTCTCTGGATGAAATTGTACGCCGAAGACGTTCTCGCATTGCACCGCCGAGGGAAATGTGACCGAATGCTCTGTTTCGGCAATGGTGTATGCACTGGCCGGCGCGCAGTAGCTATGCGTGAAATAGAAATGCTCGTCTGGCGCTATGCCGGCAAACAAAGGAGAGGAGGACACCTGGCTCACGGAGTTCCACCCCACATGGGGAATCTTATACGTCTGCCCTCCTGCATCGAGCTTCGGCAGAGCATTCACGACGCCTGGCAGGATGCCCAGCCCTGGCGTCGGGTCGCCTCCCGCGACATGCTCGCTGCCCCCCTCGAAGAGCAAGTGAAGACCAAGGCAGATGCCGAGAAACGGCACGCCGGCAGCTATGCGCTCCTTGACAACAGAAGATATGCCCAGCTCGTTGAGGGTACCCATGGCGTCCGCAAAGGCGCCCACGCCCGGCAGCACCAGCGCCCCCGCATCTGCGATGCGGCGCACGTCGTCGCTGACGACCACATCGGCCCCGTGCGCCGCCAGCCCGCGCTCGACAGACCGAATGTTGCCCTTGTGATAGTCGATGATGACGGTCTTCACAGCATGCCCTTGGTGGTGGGCAGCACATCAGATGCCCGCTCGTCTATGGCAACGGCGGCCCGCAGCGAACGTGCGCATGCCTTGAATGCAGCCTCTATGAGGTGATGCGCGTTCTCTCCAGCCAGCTGACGCATGTGTAGCGATATCCCCGCATTCGCGGCAAACGCCACGAAGAACTCCTTTGCGAGCTGCGTGTCAAAGCTTGCGATGGCGTCTATGGGCACGTCCATGTCCCAGTACAGCTGCCCGCGCCCCGAGATGTCCATGGCGCACAGCACCAGCGCCTCGTCCATCACGATCGCCTTGTCCGAGAAGCGCACGATGCCGCGCTTGTCCCCCAGTGCCTCAGCCACCGCCTGTCCCAGCACGATGCCTGTATCCTCTACGCTATGATGGGCGTCTATCTCGATATCGCCATCCGTCCTCACCGTGAGGTCGAACAGCCCGTGTCTCCCGAAGGCGTTCAACATATGGTCGAAAAACGGCACCTTCGTGCTGATGTCGGTGACGCCACTGCCGTCCAAGTCAAGCGAGATGCGAATGTCCGTCTCGCTCGTCGTGCGCGATATGCTCGCTCTGCGTTCAGGCATGGCGGCTCCTATCTCTTCCTCATCACGAAGTCTCTCAGGGCTGACAGAAACGCGTCGTTTTGCTCAGGCGTCCCGATGGTCACCCGCAGCATGCCTTCCAAATGCGGCGCGGAGCTGAAGTCGCGGACGAGGATGCCTCTGTCGTAGAGGGAGCGCCACGCCTCGCCCGCGTCTTCGACCGAAAACAGTATCCAGTTCGAGTCGCTGGGGCACGGCGCCACGCCAGGAATGCTCTTGAGGCCCCTCATGACGCGCTCGCGCTCCTCGATGATCATGGTGATCACTGGCTCGAACTGGGCGCGATTGGCATACACCACGCACCCGATGGCCTGGCTGACGGCGTCGACCGAGTAGGGCTGCCGCACCTTGAGGTATTCGCGAATCACCTGAGGGTGCGCCAAGATGTATCCCAAGCGAACGCCTGCCAGGGAAAACGCCTTGGAGAAGGTGCGCAGGATGACGAGGTTGTCATTGCGCTCCAGAAGCGGACGCGAGGTGGTGCGCGAGAACTCGAAGTACGCCTCGTCCATCATGACGAGAGCGTCCGTCGCACCCAGCAGCTCCTCCACGAACTCTTGCCGCGCACGGCACCCAGTCGGGTTGTTCGGACTCGCGATGATCGTATAGTCTATCGGCTCGCTCTC
>CAJUFC010000070.1 GCA_910585565.1 uncultured Eggerthellaceae bacterium
GAAGCCGATGAGGGCAAGAGCCTCAGCCAGAGCGGCGCCCAAGATGAAGTTGGTGAACAGACGTCCCTGCAGCTCGGGCTGACGGGCGGTGCCGACGCAGCAGCCGTAGCAAGCGATGCCGATGCCGATGCCAGGGCCGATGGCGCCGAGGCCATAGCCGACAACCTTCAATGCGGCGAGAACCATTGTAATTTCCACAATTCCTCCTTTTTTCGTTTTGAGCCTGTTTTCTCAAAACACGTTTCTATGCGGTCGCCGGCGCGTCTTGTTCGCCGGAGAAACCCAATGGGAAGTGCCAGGCCCGCAGCGCACGAGCTGCCCGGACCCTTGCAGCGCCGAGCGCCTCTTAGTGCGCGCTGGTCGCGAGCTGGATGTACACCGAGCTCAGCACCGTGAAGACGTATGCCTGCAGAAACGCCACCAGCGTCTCGAGCGCGTACATGAACACGAGCAGCAAGAACCACGGGATGGTGAGAACGCCGCTCACGAGGTCGAACGACTGGATGCCCGCCGTCAAAAAGACGGTGGAGGCCAAAGCGAAGATGCCGAGCACCATGTGGCCGGCGAACATATTGCCATACAGTCGGACAGCCAGCGTGAGCCAGCGGATGATGCAGCTGAACAGCTCGAGGAACCAGATGATGGGCACCATGACGATCGGCAGCCCCGACGGCGCGAACGACTTGAGGTATCCGATGCCGCCGTGGGCCTTGATGCCCCAGAAGTTGAAGTAGACAAACGAGATGGTCGCCAAAGCCCACGTCACCGAGATGGTGCCCGTTGCCGTCTTGGCGCCCGGGATGAGACCGATGAAGTTGGCAATCAGGATGAAGAAGAACATCGTGGCGAGGAACGGCACGTGGCGCTTGAAGTCATGGCCGATGATGCCTTCGCCAATCTGGCTGCGGCACATCTGATAGCCATACTCGACGGTGTTGACGAACTTGTTCGTCGGAATCACCGTCAGCTTGCGCGCCACCACGAGCACCACCACGCACGTGACGATCCACGCGAGAATCATGTACAGGATGTACTGGGTGATGCCAAACTCGGCCGTGCCGATAACGATCTGAGAATCGAACGATGCGCTCAGGTGAGGCACGTTCTCTGCAAGCATCTCAAGTGGGTTCACGATTGCTTACCTTTCTTTGCCGTTGCTTTTCGACCTCATGACGCCGAAGACGATGGCCGTCACAGACAGAACGACCGCCTCGGCGAGCACGAAGAACAGGGCAACGTCACGTGCGACCAAAACGCAGACGATCGCGAACGCAAACATGAGCGCGAACGATACGACCAAGCTGAGTATCAAGATGGACATGTGACCGAAATTGCTGGTTGCTGTCACCTTTTTGGTCATGTTGAGACCCACAAGAAGCGGCAGAAACCCCACAAAGCCAGCCAGCGCGCCACAGATGATAGCCAGTATCAAACGTCGTCCTCCAGTTTGCCCTCTCCTCTTTGAAGCCAAGAGCAATAATAGTGGAGAAATTATGTTACGAAGTTGTAAAAAGTAAAGAAACTGTAATCGGCTCGGCAGAGGGGGCGAGCGCAAAAGGCGCAATGACTTGCGTGAGGCCCGTGTGCTTGAGCGGTTGCCGCGAAATCAGCAGGGTGCCACCCGGGTGGCTGCGCGCTGCGGGCAAGCTCTCGGACGAGCGGCAATGACCGGGCGTACGCGGCAATGGCAGAATGCCCGCTGCTGGCAGGGCGTACGCGGCGTGCAGGCGGCGTGCCTGGCGGCCGCCGTGGCCGCCAGGTGCGCTACTCGGGAATGTAGACGCGCGTGGTGAGCCCTGCCTCTTCGAGCATCGACATGGACAGCTCGTCTGGGTACGGGTTCTGGTAGATGATCTCCTCGATGCCAGCGTTGATGAGCATCTTGGCGCAGACCACGCACGGCTGCGTATTGATGTAGATCTTGGCGCCCTCGATGATGGGGCCAAAGCGCGCCGCCTGGATGATGGCGTTCTGCTCGGCATGCAGCCCGCGGCAGATCTCGTTGCGCTGGCCGGACGGAATGCCCAGCTCTTGTCGCAGGCATCCCACCTCGGCGCAGTGCGCCAGCCCCGAGGGCACGCCGTTGTAGCCGGTCGCCAGGATGCGGTTGTCCTTGACGATGACGGCGCCCACGGCCCGACGCAGGCACGTCGTGCGCGTCGCCACCTCGTTGGCCAGCTTCATGAAGTACTCGTCCCAGCTTGGGCGTATGTCATGTGCCATGAGTGGTTCGCTCCTTGCGGTCTGCTGCCAGCTGCGCAGCCTAGTATGCCAGCCCCGGATAGAGCGGATGCGCCGCCAGCATGGTGGCGATGCTCTCCCGCACCTGCGCGAGTGCGGCCTCGTCGTCGGCGTGAAACACCACGTCGGCGATAGAGCGCCCGATCTGGCGGAAGTCGTCCACGCCGAAGCCGCGCGTCGTGGCAGCGGCAGACCCCACGCGGATGCCGCTCGTGACGAAAGGCGAGCGCTTCTCGTTGGGGATGGTGTTCTTGTTGA
>CAJUFC010000071.1 GCA_910585565.1 uncultured Eggerthellaceae bacterium
ATGCGAGCGCCAGCCTCCCAACCGCCCTTCGGGCGGCGGGCGGGCTGGAGCTCCGCCCCTACGCCTGTCGGAGCAAGCGAGGTCTTTCGGTCGCGTGCAATTTGGAACGCCCTAACCGCACGCCCCTGCCCCGTAGCCCGTTCGGCGGAGGCGGCATGGGTGCCGCGCGCAGTTCCGCAGCGAACATGAGCGTCCAGTGGACGCTCATGCAGAGCGAGGACTGTTTGAGCACGGCGCCCGTGCCACCAGAGCTGCGATAGCGCCTGGCTCGAGAATCCGAAGGCGCGCTTCCCTGTCGCTAGATTTCTCGACTTCGCTCGAAATGACGCAGTGTGGGGCGCTCGAGATGACGCAGCGTGAGGCGCTCGAGATGGCGCTGTCCGAGATGGCGTCGCGCCGTCAGGATGAGGATATCCCATGGCAAATCCTTCCCTTTCTCGGCCTCTCTGGCGAAAGCCTCCGCGGGAAGGTACAATAGTGCAGCGCGGAGGACCCTCACCAGAGGGACCAAAGCTCACAAGGTGCGTGACCCTTCTGCCGGGAAGCTGACAGGGTCGCGCTCCTTCTTTTTTGGCGCCCCTTCGAGGACGCCCTTTATATGCAAATGGGATGTTCCAGAAAAAGAGGTTGGCCCACCCCTGCAACAGGAATGGGCCATTAACCGCAAAAGCGCCTCACCTGTTGCCTTCTTTGGAGAGAAACCAACCTCATAAACGCGATATCGCGGTATAAGTGGATAAGCGCTTGTTGCCAAGCGTTACCGCGAATCGCTTTTACTATTAAACTGGTTTCTCTCCAACACCGTATACTACATGATTCCCCCACCCCCGTCACCACAACCCGAATGCACACAATAGTGTGCACAAAATCTTCACCCTTCGGAAACGAATGATTACTCAATTGATTTCGTATAGTTATATAGATTAAAATCTTCTTATAATCGGATGGGGAGGATCGACATGGAGCCCATCTTTCCCATTACTGCTTTGAGCAAAGATCAGGCAGCGGTTAAGGAAGCTGCCCAGAACAATATCGTGCGCATCACCGAGCACGGCGCGGCTGCTTGGAAATTCACTTCGGAGGAAGCCTACGAGCAGGCCGTGCAAGACGCCGTCGCCGACGCGCTGTACGAGGCGCAGGTCGCGTGGGCTATCGAGCGCGGGCGGCAGGACTTCGCCGAGGGGGCGTGCACGACAGGCACCGAAAACGCCAAGGCGAGGCTGGCGGCCCTCAGGGCTGCCCAATGAGCGAGATTCACTACAGCGACAGCTTTCTCGTTGAGCTGGCGCAGGTCACCTCGCCGAGCGTGGAGCATCGCATCTTCGACGCCATAGACCTTTTGCCTCATGTGCCGGTTCTCGGCTCGACCAGCCTCCCCAAAGCCATCGCCCAGCGCTACGGAAGCAGCGTGCGAGAGATTCCCGTCAAGCCATTCGCCGTCATCTACGAAATCAGAGACGACGGCGATTTCCTCATCCTCGGCCTCATCCACCAACGCTCCGCCCACTGGGCTTGAACGTCCGTCTCCACCATCTCGCTGTCCTTTCCACTTATCTGGTTTTCTTAATTTCTAGAAATCTGGTAGCATGCGTAGCAGGCACAGCGAGAAAGGGTTGGCATGACTGCACAGAAAGCGGCTTCCTTTGAGGAGTTTCTTGAGGCGGCCGAGCGATTCGACGCGACGCAGGTAATGGCGCAGGCTGCTCGCGCGTGTGCCGAGACACATGCTGGCGCGGTGCCAGACAAGCGGCCCAAGGAGAAAGTCGGCCTTACGATCAGCCCTGACCTGGTGGAGGCCGTCGATGACTACATCTATCAGCAGCGAAAGCTCGGCGTGCGCCTCAAGAAGAACGACGTTTACGAAGCCGCCCTGCGCAGCTTCCTGCACCTGGAGCAATAGACCATGACGGCACAGAGCACACACAAGCTATCGGTTGAGGACAACATCTTTCTCGCCAAACGCAATCTCGTTGACAGCATTTGGAAAGAGGCGCGGCTTGAGGGCATCGCGGTCACGTATCCGCAAACGTCCGACGTCATGGATGGACGCGTAGTGCCGGGACTGAGCCTTGAGGACAACCTGGCCCTCAACAACCTCAAGCAGGCATGGCGCTATGTTCTCGACGAGCCGCATCCCATCGACTTCGATGCGCTCAAGCGCATCAACCTTCTCGTCGGACAAGGTGGCGTTGTTCGCTATGCAGGCGAACTGCGCGAGGGAATCGTCCGCATCGGTGGAACGAGTTTTAGGCCGCCAATACCCGAGCCAGAGCAATGCGAAGCCGAGTTCGCACGCTTGCTGCAGGTAAACGACGACGTGACTCGCGCCCTGCTGGCATTCGCATGGGTATGTCGCACCCAGCTCTTCCGAGACGGCAACGAGCGCACAGCTCAACTGATTGCAAACGACATCCTCGTCCATACCGGCGAAGGCATTCTGGCGGTGCCCGTGGAAGTGCAATCGACCTTCTTCGACCTGCTCATCAGCTTCTACGAGACCAACCGTCCCGATGACCTCATGGCGTTTCTCCTCGCCCACTGCATCGAGAAACCACCCATCGGCAAACCGTAAACTTCGACAAATAAAGAACAAGCCTTTCAACGGTGCAGCAAATGCAACGCAAGAATCTGCTGTTCATCCGCAAAGCAGACAAGGCGCTTGACATGGTGCTGCGCATCAGATTATATTAATTGAAGTGGTTATGGCGGATGTCTCTACGGGGGCCCGCCCATGCAGAGCGGCTGCCGGCAACGGTGGCCGCTCTGTGCATTTGGAAGGAACGTATGACTAGGGTTAAGGGTTAAGGCTCAAGTTCAGAAACAAATGCGCACACGACGAAAGACTGTACTGCGCAAAAATAGGGCATCGGGATCCCGTCGTTGACTTTGCGTCCATGCTAGAACTCGTCGAGCCATACCTATGCAGATCGGACTACGACGATTTCCTCAGTGACATCATGCTTACAATAGTCTCTTATAACGATCAAAGCAGTTTTGCCACTCATGTCCTTGAGGAATCAGGCATCGATCGCATCTTTGATCAAGCAATGGCGGCAACCAAACGAAGGCTAGAGAGACCCTTGTCTCCCCGAGAGAGTGTCAAATTCGGCACATATCGCCCTTGAGGACATATCCACCTCGCGCTCGTTGCAGAGAATTTGCAGAATCAAGGCGAGCTAAAACCTCTGAGCGTATCCCCCAAACATGAAAAGGACCCCATTGCTGGGACCCTTCTGAGTTGTGGTGGTCGGAGGGGGACTTGATGCGCCTTCGCTACGCGAATGCGCGTGCCCTGCGCGCCTTCGGCGCTCGGGCCTGGACAGTCCACTGGACTGTCCAGCCTTCTCAGGGTTCAAGTCCCTGGGAGACTCCCAAATATGAAAAGGGCCCCATTGCTGGGGCCCTTCTGAGTTGTGGTGGTCGGAGGGGGACTTGAACCCTCGGCACGCGGATTTTCAGTCCGCTGCTCTACCAACTGAGCTACCCGACCATAGGTGCGTCGCGTTGACGCGAGTAACCATTGTAAAGGTCGCGCGGGATGTTGGCAAGATGTTTATGCGACAAGCATCACGGCGAGCGGAAGGCCGCAGGCGACACAAGGCGCGAACGGGATGCCATTGCTCGCCGTCGTGCTGCGGGCCAGCACCGCATACAGCAGGCTCACCGCGCATGCAACCGTCAGCGCCACGAGCGACGGCATGACGCCGAGAAAGAGCGCAACGACCGCAACGAGCTTGATGTCGCCGCCGCCAAATGCATAGCGCCCGGTGATGCGCTCGTATAGCAGGGTCAGACCCAACAGGCCGCCGCCGATGACGAGCGCCGCTGCGGCTCGCTCGAGCGAGTCAGCGATAACGAGGAGCGCATCTGCGTCGCCCATTGCAGCAGACGCCACCAAGGCGATGCGCCAGACGAGCCACAGGCTCGCGACAGCCGCCACGAGGCCGTTGGGGATGCGGCGCGCGCGAATGTCTTTGACGGCCGCCGTCAACAACAGCACGAACAGGGCAACGAATGCGGCCAGCGTCAGCATCAGCCGAAGATGAGCTCGCGCTCTTCGCCGGTGAGGGCGGCTCGAGCCTGGTCACGCAGGCGATTGACCCCGATGAAGAACTGCCGCATCATGACAACCATCAGGTAGCGACCCTTGGGCGTCAGCGTCAGCTCGTTCGCGTCGTCCGTCGCGAACGCGCCCGAGGCACGCATGAACGCCATCTCGAGCGGCAAGCCGCGCTCAACCGAGACGCCGAAGTCGCGCTTGAAGGCGCGCTTGTCCAGCCTGAGGCCGAACAGCTGCATCATGAACCGATAGCGCATGCGGTCACGCAGGCCAAACTCGGTCTTGCCCATGATGGACAGACGACCCGCCTCGATGGCCTGGTTGTACTCGACGACCGAGAACGTGTTGACGAACAGGGTGCTGCCCAGATACGTGATGCCGCCCGACCCGATGGCTGGGTACTCCTCATAGTTGACGACGTACTCGTCGATCATGGGAGCATCCGCCACGCCCTCAAGCGGAAGCGTCGTGTCATGCTCGGGCCGCCCTGACGCAGCGGCAGCAGATGCGACTGACGCAGCTGACTCAGCCGCAGATGGCGTATCGCGACGCGCGGCAGCCGTCGCAGCCGGCTTGCGCCGGTTGAACGTCCAGGCACTGCCCAGCTCGAACGCGCCCGTATCGAGCAACAGCTCGCAGATAATCTCGTAGAAGCGCTGCTCGCGCGCATAATCAACCTTGCCCACCGTGCGCGCCAGCGACTTTTGCACGCTTGGCGACGCCATCAGCGGGTAGAACGTGACCTGCGACGCACCCGACTCGACGACGCGCTCGATGTCGCGAATCAACGTGTCTTCCGTCTGCGCCGGGAAGTTGAAGATCATGTCGGCGTTCATCGACACGAAATGCGGCGACGCCTCGCGAATGCGCTCAACGATCTCGTCGCCCGAGCCATACTTGTCGTAGCGGTCCATCTGCTTGAGCAGCCCATCATCGAAGCTCTGCACCCCGACGGACAGGCGCTGCACGCGCCCTTCCAGCTTTTCCAGATACGAAGGAATCAGATGGTTGGGATTGGTCTCGCTTGACACCTCCCGGATGGAGAACGTCTCGCGCGCCAGGTCAATCGTCTCGCACAGCTCATCGAGGAGAATCGTGGGCGTGCCGCCGCCGATGTAGACGCTGTCGAAGTCATAGCCCGCCTCGGCCAGCATCATCATCTCTTTGCGCATGTTCGCGAAGTACGGGCGTGCCCGATCCTCGGCGAACGGGAAGCGGTTGAACGAGCAATAGGGGCACAGCCGCTCGCAGAACGGCACGTGCATGTAGAGCATATAGCGCTTTTCTGGCTGCGGAGCGGGAAGCGTCGAGCCCACTGCTGGTCGCAGCTTGAGATAGTTGTTCGTGGTCGATTCGACGACCCTGGTGAGGATTCGTTCAGACAGCACAGGCGCACCCTACTCCCACGCGCTGCGGCCCCTGAGGGCGCGCTCGCCGATGTCGCGGCGCAGCTGCTTGCCGTCGAACTCGATGAGGTCGCACGCCTCGTAGGCGCGGTCGCGGGCAGCCTCGAAGGTGTCACCGAGCGCGACGACGTTCAGCACGCGCCCGCCAGCCGTGACGAGCTCGCCAGCGTCGCTCACAGCCGTGCCCGCATGGAACACGGTGACGCCATCCAGCGCCTCTGCCTCCTCGATGCCCGTGATGACCTTGCCCTTCTCGTATGCCCCGGGGTACCCCGCGCTTGCCAGCACGACGGCCACCGCCCACTGGTCCGACCAGTCCAGCTCGATTGCCTCGGCGTCACCCACGGCGACGGCCTGCATGACCTCGGCGAGGTCGCTTTCGAGGCGCGGCAGCACGACCTGGGTCTCCGGGTCGCCAAAGCGCACGTTGTACTCGACGATGCGCGGACCGCTCGGCGTCAGCATGAAGCCGCCGTAGAGCGTACCGCGATAGGCCGGCACCGCAGCTGCCGCCGTCTCCATGATGGAGACCATGGCCGCCATCTCGTCGTCAGTGACGATGGGGACAGGCGAATAGACGCCCATGCCGCCTGTGTTGGGGCCGGTGTCGCCCTCATAGGCGCGCTTGTGGTCCTGCGAGGGGGCCATCGGAAAGCTCTTGCCGTCCGTCACGAACGACAGCATCGAGCATTCGGGGCCCGTCATGCACTCCTCGATGACGACGCGCGAGCCCGCGTCACCGAATGCCCCGTCGAAGCAGGCGCGCACGGCGTCTTCGGCATCGGCCAGCGTCTCGGCAACAACGACGCCCTTGCCAGCCGCCAGCCCGTCGGCCTTCACGACGATAGGGGCGCCCTGCTCACGCACATAAGCCAACGCGTCTTCGGCATTCTCGAATGCCGCATAGGCAGCCGTGGGAATGCAGGCGTCATCCATGAAGCGCTTGGCAAACTCCTTGGAGCCCTCCAGCATGGCCTCGGCCTGGCCGGGCCCATAGACCGCGATGCCCTGTTCGCGCAGCACGTCGGCCACGCCCGCCACCAGCGGCGCCTCGGGCCCGATGACCACGAGGTCGACGCCGTGCTCGCGCGCGAAGAGCGCCACTGCGGCCGCATCCATCGGGTCGAGCGCCACGTTCTCAGAGGCGCCCCCTGCCGCTAGCGGCATGCCGGCGGTGCCTCCGTTGCCCGGAGCCACCCACAGCGCCTCTGCCTGCGGCGACTTCGCCAAAGCCCACGCGATCGCATGCTCTCTGCCGCCACTGCCCAAAACCAATATACGCATCACGCGCCTCCTTGGAAGGTCATGTCAAAGCGAACGCCTGCGGCATCACCGCCGCAGGGCCGCCTCTTCGCCACTCGATCGATCCGCCGACCTACCAGCCGCGCAGAATCGTCTGATCGCGGTCGGCACCCACCGACACGATCGAAATCTTCACGCCGACGATGTCCTCAAGATGCTCGATGTAGGCACGCGTCGTCGCGGGCAGCTCCTCGTAGGTCTCGCACGCCGTGATGTCTGCGCCCTTCCAGCCCGGCAGCTCCTCGTACACGGGGCGCGCGTGGAACAGGACCGACTGCTGCATCGGGAAGTAATCGTAACGCTGGCCGTCGCACTCGTAGGCAACGCACACCTTGATGGTGTCGAACGCGCTGAGCACGTCGAGCTTGGTGAGCGCTATATCGGTGAGGCCGTTCACCTCGGCGGAGTAGCGGGCGATGACCGCATCGAACCAACCGCACCGGCGCTTGCGCCCCGTCGTGACGCCGAACTCGTGCCCGACCTCGCACAGCGTCGCGCCGTCGATGGCGTCCTGTCCGCATCCGCCGTCCTCGGCGAATTTGAGCTCCGTTGGGAACGGGCCGCCGCCCACGCGCGTCGTGTATGCCTTGGAGATGCCAAGCACGCGGTCGATGACGCCCGGGCCCACGCCAGCGCCCGTGCATGCGCCGCCCGAGCAACAGCTCGAGGACGTGACATAGGGGTACGTGCCGTGGTCGATATCGAGCATCGTGCCCTGCGCGCCCTCGAACAGCACGCTTTTGCCCTCGTCGAGGGCGACATTGATCATGTGAGCCGTCTCGGCCATATACGGCTTGAGGATGCGTGCGTACGGCAGGTACTCTTCGCAAATCTCGTCCACCGTGTAGGTCTGCAGCCCGTATATCTTTTGCAGGATGGGATTCTTCTGCTGAAGCGTAGTGTCCACCTTGAGGCGAAAGATCTTCTCGTCCATCAGGTCTTGCACGCGTATGCCGCGGCGCGCGATCTTGTCCTGGTAGCACGGGCCGATGCCGCGCTTGGTCGTACCGATCTGGTTGTTGCCGAGCCGCTTCTCCTCGGCGCCGTCGAGCACCTTGTGATACGGCATGATCACGTGCGCGTCGCACGATATCTTCAGCCTCTCGCAGCTGATGCCCTCAGCCTCGAGCAGCGCCATCTCCTTTACCAGCACGCCGGGGTCAACGACGACGCCGTTGCCGATGACGGGCACCGCCTGCTCGTACATGACGCCCGACGGCATCAGGTGCAGCGCCAGCTTCGTGTCGCCGTGGATGACGGTGTGGCCTGCGTTGTTGCCACCCTGGAATCGCACGACGTAGTCATAGTCGCTCGCTATCAGGTCCGTAATCTTGCCCTTGCCTTCGTCTCCCCATTGGGTGCCGACGAGAACTGTCGATGGCATTGCGCTTCCCTTCTATATAGTGGCCAATGCGTTCATTCTAGCGGTTTGGCCGCCGAGCTGCGCCCAGTCCTAGAATTCCCCGATGCGCGAGGCGTCGAAGAAGTCGCCGAACTTGGTGAACTCGGGGTTGAACGACATCGTGATGTCGCGCGTGGGGCCGTTGCGGTGCTTGGCGACGATGAGCGTCGCGGTGCCCAGGTCGGGACGGTCGTTGCTTTCCGCCTCCACCTCGTCCATCGAGCGGTCGATGAACATGACGATGTCGGCGTCCTGCTCGATGGAGCCCGATTCGCGCAGGTCGGCGAGCATCGGGCGCTTCTTGCCGCGCATCTCGACGGCTCGATTGAGCTGCGACAGCGCGATGACCGGCATGTCCATTTCCTTGGCAAGCACCTTGAGTCCGCGCGAGATCTCGCCGACCTCGACGGCGCGGTTGCCGTCGCGCCGCACGACCGGCGGCTGCATGAGCTGCAGGTAGTCAACGATGATGAGACCGCGCTTGTCGGTGCCCACGATATGCCTGAGTTCGCGCCGTGCCTTGGCGCGTGCCTCCATGATCGACAGGCCCGGCGTGTCGTCGATGTACATTTCCAGCCCCGACAGCCGCGCGGACGCGTCTGCGATCTCGCCCCAGTCGCCCTCGGCCACCTTGCCGCTGCGCAGCTTGCTCAGCGATACGCGCGCCTCGGCGCCGATGATGCGCTGGACGAGCTGACCGGCACTCATTTCGAGGGAGAAGAAGGCAACCGCAACGCCGGCCTTGGCGGCGTTGGTGGCCAAGTTGAGCGCGAAGGCAGTCTTGCCCACACCTGGGCGGGCCGCCAAGATGACGAGGTCTCCGCCGCGAAAGCCGTGAAAGAGATCGTCGACGTCGCGAAACCCAGTCGGCACGCCGATGATGCTATCTCCCTGGGTGGCTATGCGCGAGAGCTCGGCAAACGCGTCCTCGACCAGCTTGTCCATCTTCGAGAAGCTGGAGGAGACGCGCTTCTCGGTCACGCGGAACAGTGTGGACTCAGCCGAGTCGACCACCTCGTTCAGGTCGTCGGGCGCGTTGTAGGCCAGCGCGTTGATCTCGGCAGCGGCGCGTATCAGCTCGCGCTGGATGGCCGTGCGCTTGACGATCTCCATATGGTGGCGCCAGTTGGTGAGCGCGAACGTGTTGCCGTTGAGGTCGAGCAGATACGAACGTCCGCCAGCAGATTCGAGCTGGCCGCGAGCCTGCAGCTTGTCCGCGAGCGAAATGACATCCGTGCGCATGCCCTCTTGGGTCATTTCGTGGATGGCCTCAAACACCAGCTTGTGCGCGGTGCGATAGAACTGCTCGGGCTTGAGGTTGATGACGACCTCGTAGCAGGCTTCCTCATTCAGAAGGCACGATGCCAAGACGGCCTGTTCCGCCTCTATGTCGTTGGGGAGCTGAAGGTGCTGCGCACTGTCGAGAGAGTCTGGCACATCCGCTCCTTTGCTTCGAGACGCCTCCTTGCCCTAGCGGCTGGATGCCTTACGCCGTACGCGCACAGGCGCTGCATGCAGCCGCTAAGGTCCGGGCTGGGCGCCGCGCGGCCCAGCGGGCGTTGCGCCCCAGCCCGGAACAAGCGCTTATTTCTCTTCGGCCTCTTCGAGGGCCTCGGCCTGAGCCTCGGCGCTCGGCTCGGCGGCCACGCCCTGCGCAGCCGTGGCATCGTCCTGGACGCTCGGCGTGAGCTCGGCCTCGATGGCGTCGGCGACTGCCTCGCCAGCGGCGACGGCCTCAGCCTCGATGGCGGCCTCCTGCACCTCGGCGGCAGGCTCTGCCACGTCACCCTGCGCGATGGTGTCTGCCGGGTCAGCGGCCTCGTCCTCGACGCCCTCGCCCTTGACGACGACGTTGACGGTCGCCTTGATGGTGCGGTAGATGTCAACCTCCACCGGGTACTCGCCGACCACCTTGATCGGCTTGCCCAGCTGGACGCGACGCTTGTCCAGCTCGATGTCGAGCTCCTTCATGATGGCGTCTGCGACCATGGGGGCCGTGACCGAGCCGAACAGCTGGCCCTCTTCGCCCACCTGGGCCTCGACGACCACGTTGAGGCCGTTCAGCTTCTCGGCCAGCGCGTTTGCGTCAGAGACGCGCACTTCCTCGCGCTTCTCGATGTTGGCACGACGCTGCTCGAGCTGCTTGAGATTGCCCGGGGTCGCCTTGACGGCGTAGCCCTGACGCAGAAGATAGTTGTTCGCGAAGCCGCGAGCGACATCGATGACGTCGCCTTCGCCGCCACGTCCGCGAAGCTCTTTAAGCAAAATAACCTGCATGGCTTACCTCCTAACGGTTGCGGCGACGATCGCCACGGCCGCTGACAGCGGGAACCGAATAGGGAATGAGAGCCATGACGCGAGCGCGCTTGATGGCGTTCGCAATGTCACGCTGATGCTGGCTGCAGGCACCCGTGACGCGCCTCGGCTTGATCTTGCCGCGGTCGGTCGTGTACTTGCGCAGCATCTGCGTGTCCTTGTAATCGATGAACTCAGCGTGCTCTTTGCAGAATTGGCACTGCTTATGGCGCTGATGCTTCTGATAGTCGGCCATTGTGTGAAACCTCTTACTTTCTTAGAAGGGGATGTCCTCGTCGTATACGGAAGAGTTCGTATCCACCACAGGCGTTGACGGTGCGCTGTAGGCAGCCGCGCCGCCATAGCTGCTCTGGCCGCCGCCAAAGCCGCCACCCTGGCTGTTGCCACCACGGTTGCCGCCCGAGAAGTCCAGGTCGTCGATGATGACCTCGATCTTGGACCGCTTCTGCCCGTCGCGCTCCCACTGGCTGTAGCGCAGCTTGCCCTCGATCATCACGCGCTGCCCCTTGGCGAGGTAGTTCGCGACGTTTTGGGCACGGGTGCCGAACATGGTGCAGTCGATGAAGTTCGCATAGTCTTCCCACTCGCCCGTCTGGCTGTTCTTGCGACGGTCGTTGACTGCGATACCCAGCGACATCACCGGCATGCCCGACTGCGTCGTGCGCACTTCGGGGTCACGCGTGAGGTTTCCGCTCAAGACAACACGATTGATGCTCATTTGAAGTCCTCTTCCTGAAAATCCAAACTAATCTCGGTCGGTGCGGGCAACGATCATGTGACGCATGACTGCATCGTTGATGCGCAGGACGCGATCCATCTCAGCGATCATGGTCGGATCAGCATGGAAATCGACGAGGGTGTAATCGGCATCTGTCTGGCCGTTGATCTCGTAGGCAAGTTTACGCCTTCCCCACTCGTCAACGTTGTCGATCTCGCCCTTGGAATCCTTGACGATCGTCTCGATGCGGTTCATCACATTGGCACGAGCGTCGTCTTCCGTGTTCGGAGCGACAAAAAACAGCAATTCGTAAGCCTTCATCAGCTCACCTCCTCTGGACTAAACGGCCCTGGACAGGTGGTACCAGGGCAGGACAAACTCGTCTAGTTTATCAGAAAGCCCCCGAATACGCTCCGTCGATTTCCATATTTCCGCTGCTCGCTGCTCGATGCTGGCCGCTGCATCGAAGCATGGCTCGACTATAGCGCCGCCATTCGACAGATGTGTGACAGAACGACGCGCTGAAGCCTGACGCGCTTTGCATGCGCGACCGATGCGGAGCCGACAATACGCAAACAGGGATCGTGTAGGTGTTCGACGGCGCTCGCTTGCGCCCTAGACGCATTTCTAACACGATAGAGACAAAGGCTGGACCGCCTTTGAACGGGAATCGAACGATTTAGCGCTGTTTGGCGAACTGCAACAGCTCGGACGGCTCGGCGACATAGATGTCTGGCACGGCATCCTCGGCGGCGAAGTCCTCTTTCTTGTGATAGCCCCACAAGACCGCCGCGGTCGCACACCCCGCATTGCGCCCGGCCAAGACGTCGCCAGGGGAATCGCCCACATAGATGGTGTCGGCCGGGGCCGTTTTGAGGAACCGCATCGCCGTTTCGATGCCCGTCGGGTCGGGCTTGCGCGGGATGAGCGGGCTTTCCCCGAACATGATGTCCACCAGATTGGGCAAAAGCATGTTCATAACCACGTCGACGCCCGACTGCAGCTTGTTGGAAACCACTCCGATGCCGCAGTGGCGCTCGCGCAGGTCGCGCAGGAGCTCGACGACACCGGGATACGGCGCCGTGTGGTGATAGTACTCGGCGAAGTATTGGTTCCACAAATCCATCGCCTCATCGCGCGTCGCCTCGCTCGCGCCCTCGGGCAAGGCCAGCTGGATGAGCCGACGCACGCCGGACCCGACATAGGTCAGAATCTGCTCTTGGGTGTGCTCGGGCGCGCCCACCTCGCGCAAGATGCGATTGGTGAGCAACGTGAGGTCGGGCACCGTGTCAAGCAGCGTGCCGTCAAGGTCGAAGATGAATGTGTCGAACATGCGCTCCATGCCCTCATTCTATCCGAAATGAGCCGCGGGCGCGTCCTCCAGCGGAAATATGTCTCGGAACGGAGGGCGCCATACTACAATGATGCCAACAGATGGGGCCCACGAAGGAGAGAACATGGCCGACGGAATCATCGAGAACCAAACCGAAGACATCCCCGCAATGCCCGAGGGGCTGCAGCGCGTCTTGATGGAGGCGCTGGAGCAAGGCAAGGCCGACCTCGAGGGCGGATATGACATCGTGCCGTTCACGATGCTGGTCGCCGGCGGCAATCTCTTCACCGAGCGCCACCCGGGCGACACGACGGAGGAGTGCTACGCCAGCGCACGCCACGCCGTCGAGGGCGCTCGCGGCGCTTTGGCCTATGCGCTGTGCTATGACGGCTACCTCGATACGGACGAGGGCATGAAAGACGCCGTCATCGCCGAGGGCGGCGCGCCGGGCGCAGAGACCGGGTATGCCATCGGATACGTGTATACGATCGATGGCGAGGGGCGTCCGGAGTTTGCCTCGGCACCGTCCTACATCGGCAAGGCGCCCAACTTCATGGAGGGGCTGAAGGACGAGCCGGCTGGCGAGGCCGAGGGTGATGGCGGCGATGACGCTGAGGGCGTCGGAGCCGATGGGGCCGTCGAAACCGACTCCGATGCCGCCGAAGCCATCGGAGTGGATACGAATTAGATACAAATGCGGCAGCCACGTCTTGGAACGCGCCCAAGCATTCATAATGGACGCAAACGCGACCAAGAGAAAGGAGGCTGCCCATGATCGACGAGAAGAAGGATTTCTCCGACGACATCAACACGATCGAAGACGGCGAGCAGCTTGAATACGACAACGCCAAAGACTTCGGCGAACCAGTGAAGGAGGCGCAGGACTGATAAGGCCCACTAGCCAAGACCCACCGTCAAGGCTCGCGGCCTCGCCAAAAAAGCACTCAGCAACACATTCTCTTGAGAGCATCCAGGCCCCGCCCCGCGGGGCCTTTTCTTGTACAGCGAGAGCGCAGCGCAGCAGAACCGACCGCCAAAATGATGAAAAATCCGGAATGCCCTCCGGATTTTTCATCATTTTCATTAGGCCCGGAAACCAACGGCTTCACGCGTGGACCTAGCTAGTGCGCGAGGCATCCGAGAGGAGCGACGTGCACGCCATCGGGTCGCGTATAGGCATACGTCGAGCCCGTCAAGACCAAGAGAAACGATGGCGCACCGCTTTTCTTCGGGTCAACTTTCTCTGCCAGCCGCTTGAGATTTTCGGCACCTTCTTCGATGCGCGACGTACCGCCCAGCTTGACCTCGACAGCACCCCAGCGGCCGTCCTTGAGACGAACGATGGCATCCGCCTCAAGACCGCTCTTGTCGCGATAATGATAGATGTCTCCGTCCAATGTGCGCGCATACACGCGGAGGTCGTGAACGCACAGGCTCTCGAACAGAAAGCCCATCGTCTGCAAATCGTCCAGCAGCCCCGAAGCATCCGCCTCCAAAGCAGCCGCCGCAATCGAGGGGTCACACAGGTGCTTCACCGGCGTCGTGCGCAACGGCGTCTTCGAGCGCAACGTCGGCGCCCACGCCTTTATCTCGTCCAGCACGAACAACCGTCGCAGCGCCCTCAAATACAACCGCAGCGTCGGCTCGCTCATACCGACCCCGGCATTGCGAACGTCCTCAAGCAGGGTCGCATTCGCGACGCCCTGCGCCGTGTTCCGCGCCAGCGAGCGAATGAGGGCCCGCGTCCTGTCGGGATCGATGTCCACGCCCTCGGCCTCCGCCACATCCGACTCGCAAATCGCATCGATGTAGTCGGAAGCCACCGAGACTCCATCGCCGCGAGCTATGGTGGCCGGCCAGCCGCCCCGACATAGGATGCGCGCATATCCTTCGATGTCGATCGGCGATGCGCCTTCCGCCGGCCCGCCCTCGAACAGCGCCCTCAACGAGACCTCAGAGGTGCTCTCTCTCGTCTCTTCGAGCGTCATCGATGACATGTCCAACCGTGCTATGCGCCCTGTCCCGGTATGGCGAAGCTTGGACGAATCGACCGGCGTGGCCGACCCCGTCAAGAGGAACTGCCCGGGCTCGCCCTTGAGCTTGTCGGCCTCGCTGATGACCGCATCCCACAGCACCGGAGCCAGTTGCCATTCGTCTATGAGCCGAGGCCGCTCTCCGCGAAGCAGCAGTGACGGCTGCGCATCCAGCGCATCGAGGCTCCTCGTATACACGTCCGGATCACGCAAAAGAAGCGCACTTTTCGCCAACTGCTCGCATGACGACGTCTTGCCGACCCACTTCGGGCCACGCACCAAGACCGCCGACATGCTAGATAGCTTTGCTCGCAGGGCCGAATCTGCAAGCCTCGCCATGTACTCATAGGCCATATCTTCTCCTTGCGACAGTGGCATTATACAGCCTGTTTTCGGGTTTGGCGATATTTTACTTTCGGGTTTGGCGTCGTTTCGCTTTCAGGTTTGGCGCTGTTTTACTTTCGGATTTGGCGTTTCGCAAGGCTACAAAATATCGGATTCTTTTCTGAGGAATATTGGATTTTGATGAGGGCGGCGTAATCGGCGTGCGGCAGAGCGGCAGGACCGACGCGGCCAATGCCCCAAGCGCAGTCTCATAAGCCAGCACATTGCTCACTGCCAATTCGCTCCGCCTAGGGTGCAAGGCAGGTCAGGGGGAAGACATACACTCCTGATTCTGTCTGGTACTTGAAGTCGGTGCGACCAGTGAGAACCGCGAGGAACGACGGTTCGGGGTTTCTCGCTGCCGGGTTAGCCGCCACCTTCTTAGCCAGCCTCAGAAGGCTCTTTTCGGCCGCTTCTGCCTTGTTGGCCCCGAGCTTGATCTCTATTCCGGCCCACCGGCCGTCTTTGAGCTCGATTATGGCATCCACCTCGAGTCCGTCAGAATCACGGTAGTAGCGGACGGGGCTCGTGGCGACCTGAGACATCGACTGGACGTAAACGCTCAAATCACGCAAGCACATCTCTTCAAAAAGCTGACCAAATACCTGCATGTTCTCCATAAGCCTTTTGGGGCTCATACCCAAAAGGGATGCGGGCAGCGACGGATCGGCGAACACCCTGCGGGGCTTGAGGCGCAAGCGCCGAGGAGACTTAATCGGCGCGTCCCAGCCGGGCATCGGAGACACCACGTAATGCTGCTCCAAATAGCGTACCCCCTCGGCTACCGCCTGGCGCTGCGTAGCAGTTGCCGCTTCGACCTGAAACACGTCCTTCGCGAGCGTATCTTGCGTTGCTGCGCTTCCGATGTTGCGAGCCAACGAAGTCATGAGCGCTCGAAGATCAGCCGACTGCATCGCCGCCTTCCCCTCCGAAGCCGTCACCAGCGCGTCGAGATAGCCATCGGGGATGAGCATGGCCCCCTCATCGGGCAGGTCGATAGCGGCAGGCCAGCCGCCTCGGCAAATCGACCTCGCCAAACTCTCAAGACTCGTCTCGACAGGCCCGCGCTGGAACTCGCCGTCGAAAAGCGCCGAAAGCGAAACGCTTCCATCGGACATGCCGGATTCGAGCAAGGTCATGGGCCACATGCGTAGGCGCGCTATTCGGCCGGCACCGCTGTGATGCGTCGTGCCCGAATGCGGCGACGACGAGCCCGTGAGAATGAACATGCCCCGCCTGCCTGCGCCTTCGTCTACGGCTTTGCGCACCTCATCCCAGATTTCCGGCACATCCTGCCATTCGTCGATGACCCGAGGCTGAACGCCTTCCAGCACTGCGGCGGGGTCGACCTCAGCCAGAGCGCGCGCCTGACGCGAAACCAGACTGATCTCGCTGTTGCCATGCTCTTCCGATGTCCACGTTTTCCCCGACCACATCGTGCCGGCTATCTCTACGGCCCCGAACGCACCGAGATAGCGCTCAACCAGCGCATCAATAACACGAGGGCGATAACCTGGCTTCTCCATGTGGCTGTCCTTCTTCGACGACGAAAACATTTACCCGTATAACCTAGTATA
>CAJUFC010000072.1 GCA_910585565.1 uncultured Eggerthellaceae bacterium
CCTGGTTTTGGAACTGCATGATGGGGCTGCGCCGCACGACCGTGTGGTTGGCGTCCTTGCGCGCATCCTGCTTGACGAGCCACTGGCCGTGCTCCACCGCATCGGTGATCGCCGGAACCAAGCTGCCGTCGGCGCCGACGCTGTGCAGGTCGAGCATCGTCGCCTCGTTGTGATGATGCGTGTACGCCGCATCGGCGAGCATGCTGCCCACCCACGAGTTCGGCTGTTCGCTCCAGCCCGCGTTCGCGTCGCGCACGTCCTCATACCGGCCGACGCCGACGAGGGCCACGTTGTCGAGCTGATAGTAGCTCTTGGTGCCCGGCAGCACCGAGGCCGGCACGTCATAGTACGTCCAGCGCACGCCCAACACGTCACGGAACAGGTTGCTGTTGGAAACGTTGCCCGACTGCGAGGGCGCAGAGCCATCCCCTGCCGCCTCCCGCGCCGTCATCAGGTCTTGCAGCTGCGCGAGCGTGACCCATCCCTCGTCAGAGCGGTCAGCGGCGTTGCGATAGTAGTACTCGATGAGCAGCGGCTCGCGTTCCTCGCGCTTGTTCTGCGGCATGTCCAGCGGATAGCGCAAATCTACCGGGCCGCTGCCGTCCTCCAGCACGCTCGTAGCGCTCGCAGCCAGCTTGGGCGTGTCGGTCAGCTCGAACACCTGCTGCCCCACAGGCGAGCCCGCCTCGCCATACGCCTTCGTGAACAGCACCGTTGTCGTCAGGTCCGATTCGTGATGTGTGGCGTTCTGCAGGCCGGTGATGGTCAGCTGCATCGGGTTGCCGTCGTCGTCGGCAACCGTTGCGCCATCGGCCTTCTTAGCGGTCCATGCGGCCTGTATCGCCATGTCGGCCTGGTAGCGATCGCGGTTTCCGTCCGTCACGTCCGCCCGATGGTTGTAGAAGCGCACCGTCGAGCGATCGTCGGCGCCATACTGTACCTTCAGCTTCGTGGCATCTGATGCGCTCGTGGCAAACGTGGCGGTCTTGTTGTCCGCATGGTAGTAGTCAACGAGCGCGATGCCGGGGTCATCGACCTGCTTCCACCGCTTGCTGTGCGCATTCCGGTCGAACCCATTGGCGTCGCCGACGCGATACTGCGTAAAGCCGTGCTTGGGGGCAGCGACTGCCGTCCAGCTTGCCTCGACGCTGCGTCCGCGATACGAGGGCATGTCGCTATCGCCATTCATGGCTGCATTGTCGGTGTCGTTGTAGCCGTCCTGCGTCTCCAGCTCGTCGGTCATCTGCGTGATGACGCGGATGTAGACGCCTTGCCCAGGCTGTATCTGGGTGGCGTCGGGGTTGGTGCGCAGGCCCGCATCATCCGTCTCGTCCTCGCCGATGGAGAACACGAGCGTATGGTTGTCGCCAAACGACTCGGCGCCCGCCACGACAGACAAGTCGCACCGCTCGGGCGCCTCGCGCGTCGCAGCCGGAGCACCATCGGCGCCCACGCCCGTATCGTTGATGGCGCCCGAGATGGATGCGCTGACCGGCAGCGGCGTGCCGTCAGGGCCCGCCGTGGTGTTGCGCTCTGCCCACGTGCCGTCGGGCAGCTGCTCCTTGGCTACCTCCCAGCCGACGATGCGCTGGCCGCGCGCCGCCGTGAACCGCGCATCCACGTGCTCCAGCGGCAGTCTCGTGTTCCGGTTGCTGGCGCTCGTCTCGCGCGCACCGACATACAGGAGGTATTCCACGTAGTCGCCCGCATACAGCGCCCCGTCAGGAATGTCGTATCCAGCCGCGCCCTCAGCTTCCGGCGCGTATGACACCGGAGCTGTGATGGACGCGTCGTCGTTGTCGTAGGCGAAGATGGTCGCGGGCGCCGTCGTGCCATCTGCGGCCTTCAGCTGCACCTTCTTGCCGCGCTCGTAGGAGGTGTCCATCGTGCCCAGCAAGTGAGATACGTTGAACGCCGCGCGCAGGTCCTCGGTCCGAGAGACGCCATAGTTCAGCACGTTGTGGTTGGGGTCTTTGGTCTGCACGCCGTGCACCGTCAACGTATGCTGCGAGGTGACCGTCGAATACGTGCCCGCATTCTTCGAGAACGTCGGCGTGGAGAAGCGGTCCCAGTTGCCCTGCTCGGGGTCGTTCGTCGCAGCGGTAGCGCTCGTGAAATCAGGCGTGGGTCGGTCGACGAACACGCCGTCGTAGGAGAACGCAAACCCGCCCGCGTCGCGGTCGGCCGCCAGCCACTGCCCCGAGTCGAGCATGGCCTCGGGTCGCGTCCGCAGCGCATACGGCGAGTCGAACGACAGCGTGATGCGATCGATGAGCGGGCGGGCGTATTCGATGTCAACGTTCGGGTCGCCTGCCCAGTTGCCCAGCGAGTCGGTGGCCGACAGCCCGTTGTATGTCGTATGCAGGTGCGCGTTCTCGCGCAGGTAACGCTCGATGTCCACCGTGTAGACGCCATCCGCATCGCCATCAGCTGGCGGCGTCACCACGCCATCGGCAACGAGGTCAGCCCAGCTGCGCTCGACTGCGGTACCGTTGGCCACGAACGACAGGTCGGTGACCGTGAACCAGTCGGGGCGCTCGGTCGGCGTGACGACCGACTCTCCTGTCGCTTCATCATAGCTCACCACGTTCTCGGTCCAGCGATTCAGGGCGTCGCCCTTGACCAGCTGGCGCGGAACGTACACGTTCTGCATGCGGAAGTACGCCTGCGTGTCCGCCGTCAGCTTGAGGCTGCTGATGTGGGTCGCGCGCTTGGCGTCGTCGACGCCGGCCGTGCCGTCCTTGACGTTTTGGAAGCGCGCTTCGTACTCGGCGATGTTGGGCGTGTTGTTGTCGGCGGCATAGTCGTCGATGCCCACGGTGGCCGAGATGTCGCGCACGACGTTGTCGGGGTCAGACCGGTCAACCGCCTGCATCCAGACGTTATAGCCGAACGGGATGAGGTAGCCCAGGTAGTGCGCTTGGTCGGCATGGTACTTCTCGCCGTCGCCCATCGACGGATAGGCATCCTTGATGGCGCTGTTATCATCGTCGTACTGATAGGTCTGGCTCGTGTTGGACGCGTCAGCGACATCGGTCATCGCGCCCGTCATCGGGTTGACCTGGCCCTTGTAGACATACGGGCGCCCTAGCACGTATAGGTCAACGCCCGAGGTGGTGCCCCGGTCGGGCGCATAGCGGCCGTCCGTCTCGGCCGTAACGTTGCCGTTTCCGGCGTAGTGACCCAGGTCGATCTCGTATCGCTCGATGAACTCGTTCTCGGCCAGCTCGATGACGAACGGCGTCGACTTCGCCTTGTTCACCAGGTCAACGATCTCGGCAGCCACGTCCTCGCCAGGACGGCTGAACTGTATATAGGCGTTGCGCGCGCCGTCGATGTGCTTTTCCAGCAGCTCGGTGAGCGTGCCGTCGCCGATCTGCGTCTTGGTGCCGTCATCCGCGACCTGGTAGGTGCCCGTGTGGTCGATGACGATCGTGCGAGACGTCGTCTTGTGATAGGTGACCTCTTTTGGCCCGTCGTCAATGGGCGGAAGGGCACCCCCTCCCGAGCCATCCTCGCCAGCATCGGGATCGGGATCAGGGTCCGGGTCGCCGTCGCCATCCTCGCCCTCGCCCTCGGTGCCGCCTTCGCCTTCACCGCCATCGCCCTCCGAACCCTCCGGAGGCGCTTCCTCCTCGTCGGCCGCCCACGCCTGCGTGGTGAACTTGATGTAGGCGTCTTTGTTGTACGCGGCCGCAAGGTGGTTCGCCACCGACGTGTCGGCGTTGATGATCATGCCCGTGCTGAGGAAGCCGTAGTATCCCAGCTCCCAGTTGGGGGCGATCTCGGGCATCTCGTCAGCCAGCAGAATGCGGTCGGCGAACGAGATGCGGCCCGACCAGTCGTTGCCTGCGCGCAGGTCGCTATAGTGATAGCCAATCGGCTGGTTGTCGCGATAGAACCGCACAGGGAACTTGACGTCGTCGGCAAACTTGACGGAGGCGTCCTCATCGTTGCCCGCCGTCATCGAACCTGTCGTGCCCTTCAGCGTCTTCGGCAGGTCCTGGATGACGCTGACGCCCTGCACGCTGCGTATATGGCGCATCTTGTCCTCGGCGTGATGGTGCCCGTTGTAACTGGAGGTCGTATGCCAGTTCGCGTACGACAGGTTGCTGCGATAGTCGTTCGTGTCGCCGTTGTTATAGCGCGTCACCGCGGAGTAGCCTGGGCGCACGTTGCCACCGTCTTGGCCACCGAACATAAGCTCAGTGGTCGTCACGGCCTTCACCTCGTCGCGATCGGTCGTGCTGCGCACGGCGGTGTCCCGGAAGAAGCGCCCGGTCACCTCGAGCGACATGTTGTCGACCCAGCTCTTCTGGTTGGTGTTCTGCGTGCCGAACCACGTGCCATAGTCGCTGACGCCCGCGTTCGTGCCCTCGTTGGCGCTCGGCTCGTAGCTGCCGTCCGTGAAGCGGTTGTCGCCTGCTGCGTACTGGTTTTGGTTGATGTCGATGTCGTACACGACGGCCACCACCGGGTTCACCGGCTCGGCATCAGGCTCGTCGTCATAGCCCGTCCACGGGTCCTTGTACGCATCGGCATCCTTGTCGCCAAACGAAGCCACGGGAGCACCGTCGCCGTCGGTCGCCAAGAGGTTCAGCCTAAAGTACTTGTTGCCGTTGATGTCGGTCTCGCGGGATGCGGCCTCGCCACTTGCCAGCTTGGCGCGCATGTCGTCGCCCGACACGTATACCTCGCTGCCGTCCTGGTACTTCACCGTGATGCCATTGAAGTAGGGCACCGCGGCGCTGCGCACCTTCACGTAATAGGCGTCGAAGTGCGTTGACGGCAGCGTCTGGGTCATGACGGCACGCGCACCTGAGTTGTACGACTTCGAATCGATGGTGCGGTGCCAGTCATGCTCCCACCAAGACGTTGATGAATAGATCGGATACTGCTCGTTGTGGCACGTCAGCTCAGGGTTCATGTTGCCCCGGTTGGTGAGCACCTGGCGGAAGTCCGTCAGGAACGACCCTTCGGCTTTGTAGCCGATTTCGAGCACGTTGTTGCCCTCGCCGCTATACCCGTCATGTCCGGTGTCTTGTGTGCCGCCCGTGTAGTTGGTAAAGCGGTTGGCCGCCGGAGCATTGGTGCCCGCATCGTTATAGCCAGCGCGGCTCTCGGTGTCGAAGTACATCTTCGCCACATATATATTAGTGTCGTCGACGCGCGTGACGGCATAGCTGTCATTGGCCGGCAGATGCTCGCGCAGGCCCTCCAGGTGATTGACCGCCGACGCCGAGAAGATGCGGTGCGAATCCATGGGCGTATCCATGAAGCCGTCGAGGACGATGTTCTGGCGCGTACGGTCGACCGCATCCACCGCCATGTTTTTCCACGAATGCAGCTCGACCTTCGTCACGATGGCGATGCCAGCCGTGCGCATCTGCTCCTCGCTGACGAACAGCGAGCCGTCCTTCATGGGATATTCGTTGCCGGCCTCGTCCTCATACCGTATCGGCTGGCCGCCCGCATAGCCCTCGTTGATGTCGTAGGAAGGCGTGGGTGCGACGACGTGATGCTCGTCGAACACCGGACGCAGCACGACGGTCTTCTGGGCAGCCCCGCTTGTCGCATCTGCCTCGTATCCGGTGATGCGTACCTCGCCCGGCTCGCCCTCGTCAAAGCAGAGGAAGAACTCGCGCGGGATGGTGAGCCGCGTCACGTGAAAGCCCGTAAAGGCGCCCTTCGTCGTGCCCGCAGCATCCTGCTTGATGCCGCCCTCCCAGCCGATCGGCACGTTGAGCGTGAGGTCGACGTCATCGAGATGCGACACCCCGCGCTCGTTGGCGACATTGGCCCACAGCTTGAAGTCGCGGTCGTAGGGAACGGTGACATAGGTGCGGTTCGCGTCAGAGTTCTCGTTGCGCCCGAAGACGTCCTCGTTGTAGTCGCTTTCGGCATACTGCCCATACGTGTGCAGTTCCAGCGCCGGGCGATGCACCACCAGACGCGCATAGGCGCTCCAGGCACCCGCCTTGTCAAACGCGCCGTGCTGCTGCATGCGCGCCGTGGCGTCCAGCGAATCGAACCAGTCAGTCGCGCCAGCGACATCGACGTACAGCCGCTTGCCCGTCGAGCTGGGGTCGATCTCGTCGTAGACGAACTCCATCTGCTTGAGATACATCCCCCAGTATGGCTCGTAGGCCACGCTCTGCAGGTCGATGCTGAAGGAGCCATCCGCCTCGTGCGTCCACATCGTCGCATCATCTGCCGTCAGAACGACCTGCGCCACCTCGGGAACGCTGCCGTCCCCTTCCGCGAAGAACAGCCGCAGCTCTTTGAACTGACTGGCCGCTGCACCCGTTGCCGGGTCATAGGTGGCCGGGTCGGCGCCCATCTCCAGTAGCCCATCGGCAATCGTCACGCGCTCGGTCTTGAAGCCGCGTACGGCCGCAGCTCCTGCCAGCTTGTTTGACACGCTGTCAAGAGACACCCCGATGACGGCATCGTCCGAACGCGACAGCGTGGCGTTCTTGATCTCGAAGCGATAGCCCACGCCGTCGACCTCGTTGGCGGCCTCCACCTGCTGGGCCACCACATCAGCGGCGCTCACCGGGCGCGTGGGCGCCTGCTTGTAGGCCACCGGCGTGATGCTCGGGCGGAAGGTGCCGACCGTCTTGGCGGTCGTGCCGCGGCGTGCGGTCTTCGTTCCATAGAAGTCGTTCTCGTCAGTGGGGACAAACTCGTGCGTGCTAGCGATCCGATCGTCGAAGGCATGCGCGCCGGTGCTCGCGCCGTGCGTGTCGACCGCGCCATACATCCGCACCTGCAGCGCCGTGTCGCGCGCCACGGTAGCGCGCTTGCCCAGCTCGGCGTAATGGATGACCACCTTCTTGAGCGGATGGTCCTCCGACCACGCCGACGGCGTCAGCAAAAGCGTGCCGGCAGCATCGATCCAGCCGCTGGCCGCTATGTCGCTTCCGGTATAGGTCTTGTTCGTGAGCGTCGACGCATCGGCGTCATCCGTCTGCCACCACAGCTCGATCGAGCGAATGGCACCAGACGCATGACGGATGTTCGCGGCATCAGCGGCGTTCTTGGGCGATATCTCAGCCGGAGACGCGCTGGCAAAGCCGGTGATCTCCACCTTGTCGACCACGAATCCGCGCTGCACGGCACGGCTGTCAGCATCGGTCTCGGTCGTTACGCCATCGACAGACACGGAAAGGTCGTGGTCCTCCGCACGCGCGTCGGTGTCGTTTTGCAGCACGTACTGCCAGTACGCCACCTCGTCGTCTCGGTCGCCCCAGCGATAGGGCACCACGTCGGCGTCGCTGTTGCCCGTATGGGCAGCGCCCGCATGGTCGAGCCACACAAACGACGGCGACACCACCGGGTTGATGGTCGTCGGATACATATAGGCAATGTCGGTCGTGGAGCGGTTCCAGCGGTCGTCTTCGTAATCGGAGCCAAACTCAGCAGGCAGCTGCAGCCGGTTGCCCTTGCTGGCAGCGCTCCCGTCGTTGATGAGCGTCGGCGTGCCATAGAAATCGACGAACGCGCCCGTAGCGGCAGTCACCTTTCCGCTGAACCTCTCGTAATAGACGACGACCGACTCGAGGCATCCGCCGCCCCATGCCGAGCGCGGAATGACCACGTTGCCGTTCGCGTCCGTGCCATACGTGTCAATGAGGTCGCTCAGCGAGACGGTCATCGTGAGCGGCGCTATCGTCTCGTCGATGACGCCCGCATCGTAATAGGTGATGGCAACGTCGCGCATGTCGCCAGCAGCGAACATGGCCGCCGACAGCGTCAGGAAGTTCGTCTCGAAGCCGCGCCAGCCATCGCGATAGCCCGATGCGAACATCTTCTTGGACAACGGGCCGATTTCGAGCTTGGCCGGCTCCATCCCATAGTCGCTATCGTTGGTGATATGGGCACGCCAGCCCGCAATGGGCTCGTCAAGCACCGGCGTGGCATAGCGGTCATAGCGCTGGCCAGACGGCACGTTGCTCGAGTCGGTGTTGTCGTGCTCGGTGACGCCCGGGTCGGCCGGTGCCGAGCCGTCAGCATACGAAGTCACGGTGACGACGGGGTTGAAGGGCGGCGTCTTCGCATCGAGGATGGCCGATGCTTGCACGCGCTGGTTGCGCGCACCGTCTTCGTAGTCCGAGCCGAACTCGGCCGTCAGCCGCATCTGCCCGACGTCGGTCGGCACGCCCATGATGTCGACAAACAAATCAGGAGAGCCCTCCACCAGCTGCATGCCCTCGATCGAATCGAACGCGATGGAGATGGTGGACAGATACTCCCCGCCCCAGGCGCTTGCCGGGATGACGATGTCGCCATGCGCATTCGTGCCATAGTCGGAGGGCCTCAAGACGCGCGTATACGGGTCGGTGTGCCACTTCTTGTCGGCATCCTGCCACGATTTGAGCGACGCGATGGTAATCTCGCCCACGTCCGCGTGCTTGACCAGGTCGACCGAGAGCGTGAGGTACTGCGCCTCGAACCCCTTGGGAGGATTGAGGGCAGAGCCATGCATCGTCTTGATGGTCATGACGCCTGGCTCGATCATCGACTTCGAGTCGTTAGAGACATGGAAACGCCAGCCAGAGCCTTCGATATTCAGCAATGCGTCAGAGGTAGGCAGCTCCGTCACCGTGCGGTCGGCCGGCTCGGTGCCATCGCCATAGGCATAGGCGGCCACGGTGGGCTTGATCGGCACCGGATAGAGCGTCGCCTGCGCGGTGTCGCCCCGCATCAGCTCTACGCTGTAGGCGCCATCTCTGTCGCCTGCGTCCGCGCCAGCCGTCGAGGGAACCCATCGGCGCTCGCCGTACTCGACAGCCACCTCGTTCGGATAGGGACGCGCCTCTCCGCTCTCGGCCGCCTCGTGCATGATGCCATACACCTGCACCTTGCCCGGGATGCTGCAGTTTGCCCGCAGCTTGTTCGTGAAGTTGAGGCGGAAATTGCCCGTGAACGTCGCGGTCTTGCCGTCGGTCGAGGCGAACGGCACCGCGTGGATGCCCGCGCTTTCCATCTGGCGCGCCAGCGATCCTGTTCGCTCGTTGCTGCCAATGCGAAACACGAGGTTATCCGGGTCGGGGCTATCTGCATCGGGCAAGAGCACCGGACAGCCCAGATCGACCCAGGTCTTCGTGCCGTCTGCCTGCTCGACCTCATACTGGACGACGTTGCTCTTGGTGTCGTACCAGTGCGAGAGCTGGGTAGCCACCTCGCCCTCGAACGGCGAGACGATCGTCGTGCGCGGCAGCGTAATGTCTATGCCCAACAGCTCGTACTGGTCAGGCAGTCGGTCCACCAGCTGCGGGCCCCATGTGGTCCGCTCCTCACCCGTCAGCGCGTCAGGCTCGCGCACCGAGAAGATGGGCACGTTGCTCTCGTTCTTCATCCCGTTGATGACATAGGAGGACGGATATCCCAGATACCCCGTGCCCTCCGATGCCAAGACGCCGCCGCGCTCTTGGTCAACGGCATACTTGTTCTGCTTGAAGCCCGTCTTGGCGTTGGCGAAGTCGTTGCGCAGCACCAGCTTCTTCGACCAGGAATAGTCTTGCTCCCCGCGACCGCCAAAGTACACGGTAGACGCAATGTCCAACAGCGCCTGCGTGTACTTGCCATCGACGCGACGCAGGTTGGTAGTGTAGGGAACCGCAACCAGCAAGGTGCGGTGATCGTTGTTGTCGGGCGCGACCACGGCCCCGGTCGAGTCGAGCTTGGACTGCAGGATGCCGGCCGCCCCGTCGATGCGCAGCGATGCCTGGCCCGTCAGTCCACTCGTCGTGTACGTCAAGGGCTCGATGTCGCCGATGTTCGAGAAGGTGTCGTAATCGACGGCAGCATAGTCCTCATCGGTCCAGTCGGTCGTGTCGTATATCAGCACGCCGCCTTCGCCCGGCTTGCCGACGAAGCTGCGGCCGCCCGTCACGACGAAGTTCTCGTTCTTGATGACGTTGCCGTCCTTGTCGACCTCCCACGCCATGATGTCTTCTTGGCGCACGCCCTCGCCGCCATTGGTGGCGTCGAGGAACTTGAAGAAGTAGCCGAAATAGTCGATGAGCGAGTCTTGGCTCTTGGAGATGTTGGTCGTCGTGACCTTGTAGACCTGATAGTTGTAGCGGTCCCACAAAATCGGCTCGTGGATGTTCTCGGCGGTGACCTCCCACTCGAGGTTGGTCATCAAGAGCGTCGCCTTCGTGAAGCCCTTGCTGCTCGTCTCTCCCGGCTGGATGACCAAGTCACCCAGGGTGGTCTTGCCGCTGCCGTCGGTATAGGCGCCCGCACGCATGCCCACCTCGATGATGCCGCCCGAGTTCTCAGGGATGTTGCCGTAAAACGACGGCGAGAACACCGGCGGGGCTGTCTGGGAGTTGAACTGGCAGTCGTACGACGGCCCGTGATAGATGAGCAGCCACGACCCCACCAGGCCGTCTTCCCATTTGCCCCCGGGGGCAAGATGGTCCTTCGTGAGGGCCAGCATGGTGTTGATGTCCGCATCCCCATTGAACATCTTGTTGCCGGGGTCGGGAATGATCCACCAGTTCTGCAGCATGGTGCCCGTCGGGCGCAAGGCTATCTTGGTTGCGCTTGACGGGTCATCGACGTCAACGTTGGCTTCCCACAGCTCGCGGTCGTATGTCTGCTGCATCGCCTTGTTGCTGTCCTGATACAGGTACGGGATGTTGAGGGCAAACCTGAGAGCCGTGTTCGCCAGCGGCGTGTCGAGCCCATCGTTGAGAGGACGCCCCAGATATCCGCTGGTGAAGCCCATCGTCGTCTGGATGGACACGCTCGTCGAGCTGATGTCGTTCTTGGACAAGATGAACTGGTTGTTGCCCAGGTTCTGGCCCGGCGTCGATACGTTGACGCCAAAGTCTCGGATGAGGCTGTAGTCGAGCCCCGCCCGGGTCGACAGAGGCGTGGCCCCAAACAGCGTGTTGAGGAATCCGCCAACCCCCTCGGCGACAGCAGAGATCGCACCCAAGAGGGGATTGCTGGCACCCGCGTCCGCTTCAGCACCCGCATCGGGCATCGCATCATCCTGGGGAGCCATCTCTCCCTGGACGGGGCCCGCGTCGTCTTGCGCAGGCACCGTAAGGATGGGGCCGAGCATGTCGCCTGTGGCGGCGTCGTCGTCGGACGCGTCAGGCGCATCGTTGGCATCAGCGTCATTGGCATCAGCGTCGGCGGACGAGCCCGACACGTCTTGGTCGGCCGCGTCCGGCTCGACAAGGTCAGTCGCCGCATCAGCATCAGCATCGCCATCAGCGTCCTCGGCATCACCCTCTGCATCGGCGCTCTCGGGAGCGTCGCCACTGGCCTCGGGCGACTCGGCATCAACGTCAGTATCAGCGTCGGCGTTGGCGTCCGCATCTGCGTCGCCAGTCGCATCCGCATCTACGTCAGCGTCGCCATCACCATCGTCGGCGTTGGCGTCGCCGTTGTTGCTCTCGCTACCCTCGCCCTCGGCAGCATCCTCCTCGTCGGCAGGAGCCTGGTCATTCATGACCGCCACGACCGGCATGGCCTCTTGGCCCGCAGCGCCGATGAGATACTGGCCCGATGCCGGATGCGCCCACGAAACGAAGGCATACCCGAACCCCACCTCCAAGAGCTGCTCTGCCGGAATGTCGCCCTGAGCCGAAACAGCGAACGTCGGCTGCTCGGCCGCCACATGCGCCGTCAGCGCAAGCGGGCGAGCCTCATCGCCCTCATAGCGAACAACGATGCGCCCCGACAGCCCCGCTGCCAAGGTCGCATCGTCGGCTTTCAGATAGGCGCCGTCGTGCTCGGTGAAGATCGACCATCCCTGGGGCACGCGGTCAGCCGACAAGGCGAGTCGCATGTTCGCCGCGTCGCCACCATTCGCAAGCCATTCCTCGCGCGATAGCGTCTGCGTGTAGATGGTGCCGTCTGCGGTGGCGAACGTCGCAGACTTGCTCGTGTCCGCATCTGTGCCAGCGCCCACACCGCCGTCATCCGCAGACGCATCAAGGCCGGCATCGATACCAGCGTCTGCATTCGCACCCGCAGCCGCATCGCCCGCGCCTGCGGCACCACCCTCAGCCTCCTCGTCGCTGGTAGGCAAGACGCGTTGGTCGGTGCCTACATATATATAAGGCAGTTCGATGGTTGCCGTAAAGGGATCGGCGCCCGTCAGGCCACCGACCTGTCCGCCACCGAGCGTGCGCTCGGGGTCAGCGAACGTGAGCGTCGCTGTGGCAGACGCGCCACCGCCCAGGTGCGCCACGCCATCCTCATCGACGTCGTCAGGTGCCACCACCAAAGCGGCATGCAGCTTTTCTGCCAGCGCCGCGCTATCGTCTTCGCTCACGCCAGCGGGCAAGTTGGGCAGAACCTCGGATGCCTCGATAAGGCCATCGGGAAGATAGTACGAGCCATCGGCCTTGGCCGCAGCCTCAGCCTGCACATACTGGGCATACGACTGCGCGAACGCCACAGCCGAGCCCATGTCAAACATCGTGAATGCCAGAGCAAACGAAACCAGGACGCTCAGGACGCGGGTCCATGGCTTCCACCTGACGCGGGGAGCCTCGTGCTCGGGCGCGTCCGTCAAAGTGCGCTCGTCGCGCACGGTGCATATGGCATGTGGGCTGCGCGTCTCTATTGCGGCCCCCTTAGCTGCGATGTCATCGATCGCCCTATTGTAATGCGCAGCTCGTTGAGCAGTACTGGTGCGTTTCCGAGAATCGCGCAAAGGTGTCTATTCGTCCACCAGTTTATTTCAGGCAGACAACAATTGCACGATGGCGCGACTGATTGTTACCGCATTTACATAGACAAAACACGACCCTCGCCGAGAGTCAGACGGGGCGCCGGCCAGCCGTCGCGATGTGGCTGCCCTAGCCACCCCAGCGCGACCAGCAAGCGCCTGAGCGCAGTGCCCGCTCAGCGCCGCAAAGAGCCGAAGATGCCGCGCGTCAGCTGGCGGCCCACCTCGCGCCCGATCTGACCGATGATGGAGTTCATGGTCTGGGCGGCGCGCTCGCGCTGCTTGGCCGCCTCGCGCTCGGCCCGCTCTGCTGCCTTGGCCGCCTCCCGCTCGGCTCGCTCGGCCTCTTTGGCTGCCACCTTCTCCGCCTTGGCGGCCGCCGCAGCGCGCTCCTTCTCGAAAGCTGCGCGCTCGGCCTCGAGGGCGGCGCGCTCTTGGGCAAGAGCCGCAGCCTCTTCAGCCTCGGCCGCCTGGGCGCGCAAAAGCTCGAACGCCGACTCGCGGTCGATGGCCACCGCATAGCGCTCTGCCACCGCGCTCTCCGCGGCCAGCACGGCGCGCATGACCTCGGGGTCAGCTGCCGCCATGCGGCACTGGGGCGGCAATATCTTGGCGCGCTCCACCACCGAAGGCTGGCCGTCCTCGTTGAGCAGCGACACCAGCGCCTCGCCCGTGCCCAGCTCCAACAGCGCCTCTTCCGCATCAAACGACGGGTTCTCGCGAAACGCCGCAGCAGCGGCTCGTACCGACTTCTGCTCTGCTGGCGTGTAGGCGCGCAGCCCATGCTGGATGCGGTTGGACAGCTGCGCCAGCACCGCATCCGGAATGTCCGACGGCGACTGCGTCACGAAGTACACGCCCACGCCTTTGGAGCGAATCAGCTTCACCACCTGCACGATCTTGTCGACGAGCCCCTTGGGCATGTCGCTGAACAGAAGATGCGCCTCGTCAAAGAAGAACACCAGCTTGGGCTTGTCAGGGTCGCCCACCTCAGGCAGCGTCTCGAACAGCTCGCTCAGCATCCACAGCAGAAACATCGCATAGATCTGTGGCGACTGGATGAGCTTAGCGGCTGCAAGGATGTTGACGTAGCCTCGGCCTGCGTCGTCGCACGCCATGAAGTCGGCCAGGTCGAGCGCCGGCTCGCCAAAGAAGATGTCACCACCCTCGTCCTCGACGGAGATGAGCGTGCGCAGGATGGCGCCAACCGACTGCGACGACACCTTGCCGTACGTCGTCTCGTACTCCTTCGCGTGCTCGGCCACATAGTTGAGCATGGCGCGCAGGTCCTTCAAATCGATGAGCAGCATCTGCCGGTCATCAGCGATGCGAAACACGATGTCCAGCACGCCTTGCTGTACCTCGGTCAGCTCTAGCAGGCGCGACAGCAGCTCGGGCCCCATCTCCGAGATGGTGACGCGCACCGGGATGCCGTCGCCCCCGAGCATGTCCCAGAATCGACACGGACAGCCTTCCAGCTGCCAGTTCTCGATGCCGAACTTCTCGACGCGCGCACGGATGCTTTCGGTATCGTCGCCCGCCTGCGCCATGCCCGTCACGTCTCCTTTGACGTCGGCCAGAAACACCGGAACGCCCGCCTTCGAAAACCCCTCGGCCAGCACCTTCATGGTGACGGTCTTGCCCGTACCCGACGCGCCCGCCACCAGGCCGTGCCGGTTGGCCTGGTCGAACAGCAGATTGCACGGCAGCTCGCCCTGCCCCACCCAGATGCGATCGCCCTCTAGCATGACGGATTCCTTTCCTTCGCCTACCACCGTCGTCTTGTCGCGTGCCGCTTGCGCTGGCGGCGGCAACCTCCGCTCTCTATGCCAGCGCCAGCAGCGCCGGCCGCGTAAGCCAGCGGCAACCTATGCCACCGATGCCCCCAGCAGCGACTCCAGCCAGCCGAGGATGTCGGCATACACC
>CAJUFC010000073.1 GCA_910585565.1 uncultured Eggerthellaceae bacterium
ATGGTCGATGCCTTGCCACCGGTCTTGCGCGCGCCGCTCTCGATGATGTCGGGATAGATCGTCCCCTGCGCCAGATACCGCACCGGCTCGCCGCCCGCAGCCACATCCTCCGCCACCGCGAAGAACTCCTTCCAGAACTGCTCGCCGATGATGCGCCGCTTCTCCTCCGGCTCGCTCACCCCCGCCAACAGCTCTAGATAGCGCTCCTCGGCATGCACATGCACGAAGTCCACGTCAAACTGCCGGGTGAACACCTCTTCCACCTCTTCGGGCTCGCCCTTGCGCAAAAGCCCGTGGTTCACGAACACGCACACCACCTGCCGCCCGATCGCGCGGGCGCACAATGCCGCCACTACGCTCGAGTCCACGCCGCCGGAAAGCCCCAGGATCACGCGGGCATCGCCCACCTGCTCGCGGATGGCCGCCACCGCGTCATCGATGATCGAGTCCATGGTCCAGTTGCGCTCAAGCCCGCATATATCGAACAGAAAGTTCGCCAGCATCTCGTCGCCGAACGGCGTGTGCCGTACCTCGGGATGGAACTGCGTCGCGTACAGCCGCCGCTCGGAACACTCCATCGAGGCCACCGGGCACGCCTCCGTGCGCGACGTCACCGCAAAGCCCTCCGGCACGCGCACCACCGCGTCGCGATGGCTCATCCACACGGTCTGCTCGCACGGCGTCTCGCCGAAAAACGCCGACGCAGCCACCTCGACCCCGTGGCCCAGCACCGCATCCGCGACGTCTCCGCATGCGCCGTCAAGCCGCACGAGCTCCGCCGGCCCGTACTCGCCCACCTCGGTATGCCCTACCGCGCCGCCAAGGGCCACCGCCATGACCTGCTGCCCGTAACAAAAGCCCAGAACGGGAATACCCAGATCGAACAGGCCCGCGTCCACACTCGGCGCATCCTCCGCATATACGCTGGCAGGGCCGCCCGACAAGATGATGGCCGCCGGCGCCAGCGCGCGCACCTCCCCAGCCGTCACGTCGCACGGCACGATCTCGGAATAAACGCCCAGGTCACGCACGCGACGGGCGATGAGTTGGCCGTACTGGGCCCCGAAATCGAGAACGAGGACCTTTTGCGCAGGCGCATTGGAGCAAGCGGCGGAGTCGGCAGTCATGGACGCATCCCTTTCGTCGAGTTGATGAATCAATCTTATCACTCGAAAGCCGCCCGACACGGAGCCGCATCGTCAGCGCGACAACGGATGCGCCGGCAGGGCGCTCATCTCCCATCTTCCGCCCGGCAGAAAGCGAGACTCTCCAGACCCCGAAGATGCCCGCCCGCTCGCAAGGCGGCTCTCACAAAGCGGCAGTCACGCAAAGAGCACGCGCGAAACGGCGTGCACACAAACAGCACCCATAAAAGTAGGCGTGCGACCCCATGCGAAAGCCTCGCGCAGGACAGCGCCCCGCAACCGGCCGCCACGCACCCTACTCCAAATACAGTGCCCTCAGCGCATACTGCTTCTCAGGTCCGAAGTCCAGCGCACGCGCCAGATACTTGTCCAGCGACCCATAGCTGTCGCGAATCGCGCCAAGCGCCGTGTCGAGATAGCACAGATTCGCAAACGAATACGCCTCGATGTCGACGCCCAAGCCGCCAACCAATATCTTGTTGCTCAGCGCGTCTTTCATCTTGTCCACCCACGGCCTGATGAACAGATTCGTCGCCAAGTAGTCGGCACGGATGTGCTCCATCGGGACGCCCAGCGCATATTCGACCAGCATCGCCGCGATGCCCGTGCGGTCCTTGCCCTGCGTGCAGTGCCACAACGTCGCGCCCTGCTGCGCATTGAGCAGATCATCGAGCAGCTTGGAATACGCCTTGATGCCAAACTCCCCCAACACGCACTTCGGATACAGCTCCTGCACGAGCTGGTAGGGCTCCTTGATGAACCGCGCCAACATCTTCACGTCCTGCCCGAGGTTCCTCAGGCCCGAAAACCCGATCGCATCATCAGATAGTGCCGGCAAATTCACATACTCGATGCCGCGCATGAGCGGCAGCGGGTCCGGCGAGCTTTCCACCTCGTACTCCGCACGCAGGTCAACCACGTACTCCAGCCCATGCATGCTGACAAGCTGCTTCATGTCCTCTGCCGTCGCATCCTTGAGCTCGGCCGAGCGCAGCAGCCGCCTCTTGCGAATGCGCCGCCCATCAGACGCCGGCATGCCGCCCAAGTCACGACAGTTATACACGCCCTTCAGCGGAATGTTCCCGAACCGGGGAAAGCCAGCAATCGGCTCCGGGTCCGCCGGCGCGCAGGCCTTCGCCTCGCGAAACTTCACTGATGATCCCATTTCGGGCCTCCTTTGCGTTTCACCCCATTAAACAGGCGGTACGCGCATCCCCCGCCGATAATTCCAACTTGACAACAAAATGCAAAGTTCTATACTTATGAATAATTGTTCATATGTTTATATATTAGAAAATCAGCGCACCAGCGCTGCCCGCAAACGAGAAAGGACACACGCGATGACCAGCTACGGCAACACGCCACCAATCGTGCAAGAGGCCGAAGGCGTGCTCGACCACGCGCACATCCCCGAATGTGCCTCCTGCAACGCAACCGGCGACCGCTGCCCCTTCGACGAGATGCCTGACGAGGAGATGCTCTACGACCTCGCCGACCTCTTCAAGGTTTTCGCCGACACGACGCGCATCAAGATCCTCTACGCGCTCATGGGCAAAGAGCTCTGCGTCGCCCACATCGCTGACCTCATCGGCGCAACGCACAGCGCTGTGTCGCACCAGCTGCGCATCCTCAAGCAGGCCCATCTCGTAAAGTTCCAGCGCGACGGCAAGAACGTCAACTACAGCCTGGCTGACAATCACGTCTACACGATGCTCGCGCAAGGCATGTCGCACATCTGCGAATAGCCGGCCACGAGCCACTGCCCGCACCAGGCGCAACCCGCACACCGCCGCGACCGGCCGGCACATCCTACACGCCCACCTCAGAAAGGACCCACCCCCATGAAACGCTCCTACAAGTTGCAATCTCTCGACTGCGCGAACTGCGCATCCAAGATGGAGACCGCCATCGGCGCGCTGCCTTCGGTCAGCAACGCCTCCATCAACTTCATGACCCAAAAGCTCGTGCTGGACACTGACGTGCCTGACGCCGATGCGCTCGACGCCCTCCTCGCTGAGGCGCAATCCGTCATCAGCCGCATCGAGCCCGACTGCGTCATCCTTCGCTAGCGCGTCACCAGCCATCAGGAGGCATCGTCATGACTGACAAGCAAATCCGCTGGAGAAACCGCATCCTGTTCGCGCTGCTCCTGTTCGCAGCCATCCTCGTCTGCGAAGGCACCGGGCTCATCGAGCGCGTGGCCGGCGAAGGCAATGCGCTTTGGGTCGAGTTCGCGCTGTTCCTCATCCCCTACCTCATCGCCGGCTATGACGTCATCGCGAAGGCCGCACGCAATCTCGCCCACGGACATGCCCTCGACGAGAACTTCCTCATGACGGTCGCCACCTTAGGTGCCTTCGCGCTCGTCTTGTTCCCTCACACTGAGCCGCACATGACCGAAGGCGCAGCCGTCATGCTGTTCTACCAGGTAGGCGAGCTGTTCCAAAGCTACGCCGTGGCGAAGTCGCGCAAGTCCATCGCCGACATGATGGACATCGCGCCCGAATACGCCAACGTCCTGCGCGATGGCGCCATCGTGCAGGTCGACCCCTACGAGGTCGAGCCTGGCGACACGATCGTCATCAAGCCGGGCGAGCGCGTGCCCCTCGACGGCATCGTCACGAAAGGCGAGTCGCAAATCGACACGGCCGCCCTCACAGGCGAGTCGGTGCCACGCACCGCACGCCCCGACGACGAGGTGATCTCGGGGTGTGTCAACCTGTCCGGCACGCTCACGGTCACCGCGACCAAGCCCTACGAAGACTCCACCGTCAGCCGCATCCTCGAGCTGGTGGAGAACGCCGCAGAGAAGAAGGCACGCACCGAGAGCTTCATCACGCGCTTCGCGCGCTACTACACCCCCATCGTGGTGGGCCTCGCCGTAGCGCTCGCCCTCATTCCGCCTGCCGCCATCGGCCTCGCCATGGGCACCATCGGTGACGGCCAGCTGTGGGCCGACTGGATTCTGCGCGGGCTTACGTTCTTGGTCGTGTCGTGCCCCTGCGCGCTCGTCATCTCGGTGCCGCTGTCCTTTTTCGGCGGCATCGGCGGCGCCTCGCGGCTCGGCATCCTGGTAAAGGGGTCAAACTACCTCGAGATGCTGGCCCGGGTAGACACCGTCGTCTTCGACAAGACGGGAACGCTGACCTCGGGCACGTTCGCCGTACGCGAGATGCTGCCCGCCTCAGGGTTCACCGCAGACCAGCTGCTCACGCTCGCCGCCCATGCCGAAGCCGCGTCCAATCACCCCATCGCCGTGTCGGTGCGCGCTGCCGCAGGCGACGCAATCGACTTCGCGCGCATCTCATCTAGCGAGGAGCTGGGTGGCCACGGCGTCAAAGCCGTCATCGATGGCGACATCGTGCTCGCCGGCAACGACAAGCTCATGTACCTGCACGACATCGCCTACGAGACACACGACTTCATCGGAACCCAGGTGCATGTGGCTGTCAACGGCACCTACGCCGGCACCCTCGTCATCGGCGACACCGTCAAGGCGGACGCCAAGCAGGCCATCACCGACCTGCATGCCGCAGGCGTGCGCAAAACGGTGATGCTGACCGGCGACCGCGCAGACGTCGCCCAGGCCGTAAGCGCAGACCTCGGCGTTGACGAGTTCCGCGCCGAGCTGCTGCCACAAGACAAGGTCAGCATCCTCGAGCAGCTGATGGAAGACGCGCCGCGCGATGGCGAGCAACACGTCGACAGCCAGCGCGACAGCAGCCAGCGCACCACGCATACCACTGCCTTTGTGGGCGACGGCATCAACGACGCGCCTGTCCTCACTCGCGCCGACGTGGGCATCGCAATGGGCGCCATGGGGTCAGACGCTGCCATCGAGGCCGCCGACGTGGTGCTCATGGACGACCGCCCCACCAACATCGCGCGGGCCATCGCGATAGCCCGCAAGACCATGCGCATCGTGCGTCAAAACATCGCATTCGCCCTTGGCGTCAAGTTCGCCGTCCTCGTGCTGGCCGCGCTCGGCCTAGCGAACATGTGGATGGCGGTGTTCGCCGACGTCGGCGTGGCTGTGCTCGCCATCCTCAATGCCATGCGCGCGATGCGCGTCAAGCGCTAGCGCTCGGCGGCCTTCCCTGCGACAGGTCGGGCTCGCGCACAAAGCCTTCGGTGTAGGCGCTCGGCACCACCATGGTGCCCTCCCCATCCTGCATGCCCTCGTAGACGAGATGCATCTTGCGCAGATTCAAAGCGAGGTCATCGCGAGCATACGTGTCAGCCACCTCCTGCATGATGGCTGACACGTCGCGCTCGGCCTCCATGAGCGTGATGCGCGCGTTCTTGCGGCACTCGGCCTGCGCCTCCATCGACATCACCGGCTGCAGCTCCTTAGGAATGATAATGTCGCGAATCTCCACCGACAGCACAGCGATGCCCCAATCGGTCACCTTGGCTTCCACGGCCTCCTGCAGCTCTGCATCCAGCTGATGGCGGCGCATGACCACGTTCGACACGCTCGCGCGCCCAATGGCGTCGCGCAAGGCGGTCTGGGCCGTCAGCGCCACGGCGAAGCGACAGTCCTCCACTTCGGTGCACGCCTTCTCGGGGTCCCAGATCATCCAGAACAGCACCGCATCCACGTCAAGCGGCACCAAATCGCTTGTCAGCGCCTCCTCCGCGCCAAAGGGGGTCGCCACGGTGCGCTGGTCCACGCGCAGCGCACAAAACTCCACCAGCGGCACGGTCAAGAACAC
>CAJUFC010000074.1 GCA_910585565.1 uncultured Eggerthellaceae bacterium
CGTACTCGATCTCGGCCTCGGCGAGCGCCGTATGGCAGTTGATGCACCAGTGAATCGGCTTCCTGCCGCGATAGACGGAGCCCTTTAGGTACATGTCACGGAACAGCTCGACGTTTCCTGCCTCGTAGTCGGGCAGGTAGGTGAGATACGGATGCTCCCAGTCGGCGTTCACGCCCAGCCGCTTGAACCCGTCGCGCTGGATCTGCACGTACTTCGTCGCCCAGTCGCGGCACAGCTCGCGCAAGCGCGGCAGCGACGTCTCGGCCATCTTCTCGGGGCCGAGCGTCCGCTCGACCATGTGCTCGATAGGCTGCCCATGGCAATCCCAGCCCGGGATGTAGGGCGTATAGAAGCCACGTTGCGCATGGCTCTTGTTCACGAAGTCCTTGAGAATCTTGTTGAACGCATGCCCGATGTGAATCGGGCCGTTCGCATACGGAGGGCCGTCATGCAGGACGAACGGACGTCCGTCCTTGTTCTTCTCGAGCACTTGCCAGTAGATGCCCTCTTCTTCCCACTTCTCGAGGCGCTTGGGCTCGCTTTGCGGAAGGTTGCCGCGCATCGGAAAGTCGGTCTGGGGCAGGTTCATGGTGTTCTTGTAATCGCTTGCCACGTCGTCTTCCTCCACTAGTTAACGAATTCACAATTATACGGCGATGGCGGGCTGTTTGAGTCGATGAATCTTCTACAATGCGAATATCTGCCATGCGATGCGCAGCGGCAGGCTGCGCGCACCGATGCGTGGGCGTGCGAAGGCAAACGGGAGCGAGGGACGACCATGGACTACGTGATTCTCACCGACTCAAGCTGCAACCTTCCGGAGACGATGATAGACGAGCTGGGCTTGCAGATATTTCCCCTGACCTTCACCGTCGATGGCGAGCATTTCCAAAGCTACCTCAAAGGCGAGACGACCGACTTGCAGCAGTTCTACACGATGATGCGCGATGGCAAGGTGATCACGACGTCGCTTCCCAACCTGGGCGAGGCCGAGCGCCTGCTGCGCGACAACCTCGACGCAGGAAACGACATCCTCTACCTTGGCTTCTCGAGCGGCCTTTCGGGCACCTACGAAGCCATCGACCTCCTCATGCGCAACCTGGCGCCCGAATACCCCGAGCGCAAGCTGCTCTCCGTCGACACGCTGGCCGCCAGCGGCGGCGAAGGGCTGCTCGTCTGGCATGCTGCGCAGCAGGCGCGCGACGGCGCCACCATCGAGGAGGTGCGCGACTGGGTCGAGGACAACAAGCTGCACCTCGCCCACTGGTTCACCGTCGACGATCTCATGTTCCTCTATCGAGGCGGCCGCGTCTCGAAGACGAGCGCTTGGGCCGGCACGCTGCTCAACATCAAGCCGGTCATGCACGTGGACGACGAAGGACACCTCATCCCCTTGGAGAAGGTGCGCGGCCGCAAGAAGTCGCTAGACGCCCTCGTGGGCCACATGGCGCAGACCGCCAACGAGCCCGTCAGCGAGCAGATGGTGTTCATCACGCATGGCGACTGCCTCGGTGACGCCGAATATCTGGCGGCGAAGGTGCGCGAGCGCTTCGACGTCCCGGAATCGCACATCATGATCAACTACGTCGATCCCGTCATCGGGGCGCACTCAGGCCCCGGCACGATGGCGCTCTTCTTCTTGGCGAGCGAGCGCTAGCGCGCCAGTCGGCAGGCAGGCGCCGCGTCACGCCGCACCATCAGTCGCAGGCACGAATCCTCAATCGCACGGGGCCCCTGGCCCGTGCGACAGCTGCCCCATGGCGAACGCTAGTTGAACTTGAACACCTTCTGCGCGATGTGATAGCCCTGGATGCCCACCTTGCGTCCGAGCTTCGTCGGTAGGTTCGTGCCGACGTTGATGACCTTGCGCCGCACCTTTTTATACAGCTCGTGGTCGTATTGCTTGAGGTAGTCCCAGATGCCTTGCAGCTTCTCGTCATCCTCGGGCGTTTCCTTCATGCGGAGGAACACCGAGCAGATGCACATCATCATGGCGATGTAGTTTTCCATGTACTTGCGCAGCATCTTGGGCTCGACGGACTCGACGTCGACCGCATCGATCATGATGCGCGTGATGCGTAGCTGCTGGTCGATTCTGCGCATCATCGTCTCTTCTTGCACCGACTGGCCCTCGCGTCCGATGAAATAGCGGTACATGTCCACGTCGAGATAGTAGATGGACTTGACGTGAGGCAGCGGCACGTACACGAAGATGTTGTCGACGTAGAACGTGTGCTCGGGCAGCTTGAGGCCGACGTCCTTCAGCAGGGCCGTGCGATAAATCACCGAATGCATGAGCAGGTAGTGAGACGCGTTGAACGTGCCTGACTCTGACCAGTCGAACTCGCGCTCGACAGGAAAGACGTTGCGATAGCGCATCGTCTGGCTCGTGTCCTCGTACACCTTCTCGTACACGTAGTTGGCAACCACCATGTCGGTCGGCTGGGTGCGCTCACGCTGCGAGCGCAGGTATGCCATGACCTTTTCCATGGCGCCTTTGTCCAGCCAGTCATCCGAGTCGACCACCTTGAAGTAGAGCCCGGTGGCGTGAGCCAAGCCCGCATTCACCGCAGCGCCGTGGCCACCGTTTTCCTGGTGGATGGCGCGCACGCGCTCAGGCTCGCGCCGCTCCCACTCGTCGGCCTTCTCAGGCGTCTGGTCGCTAGAGCCATCGTCGACGATGAGCACCTCGATGTCGTCGCCGCACGCAAGCAGCGACTCGATGCAGGTATCCATGTAGTCTGCCGAGTTGTAGCACGGAACCGCAAACGAAATCGTCTTCATCAGAGCTACACCACTTCGCTTGCGCCTGTCGCGCCGTCTGCGCCAGCGCTTGCCTCGAGCAAGGACACCCCCGTGGCCTCAGCCACCAGCTCCGAGGAGAGCTCAAGCGCATTCAGGACGATCTTGTCCATGTTGTAGTACTTGTACTCTGCCAAACGCCCGATGAGATGGAAGTTGGGAAGCGACTCGGTCAGGGCCTTGTAGCGCTCATAGTGCGCGCGGTTCTCGTCGTTGAGGATCGCATAGTAGGGAATCTGCCGGTCGGGGTCCTCGTAGGCGCAGGAGTATTCCTTCATGATGGTGGTGTTCGACGCCTTCTGTCCGGTCAGGTGCTTGAACTCGGTGATGCGCGTGTAGTCCTCGGTGACGGTGTAGTTGACCGTGCCGCAGGGCAGCTTGTACTCCTCGTCATAGGTCTCGTAGACAAAATCGAGGCTGCGGTAGGGCAAGCGGCCAAAGCGGCCGATGAAGAGCTCGTCCAAGGGACCCGTGTAGACGATGGGGCCGGTGAACTCCTTGCCGTGTATCTTGATGGCAGAGAGCTTCGCATCCTCGTCATCGCTCTCGAAGTCGAGGTCGAACACGCCGGTCGCGTCCGTGTCGAGGCAGACCGTGATGTTGTCGTGCCCGAGGATTTTCTCGAACAGGTCGGTATAGCCAAAGGCAGGCATGCCCTGGTAGGTGTCCTGGAAATACCGGTCGTCGCGCGAGATGAACACGGGCACGCGAGCCGTGACGGACGGGTCCACCTCTTCGGGAGTCTGTCCCCACTGCTTCTGGGTATAGTAGAGAAACACGTTCTTATACACGAAGTCGGCGATCTCGGACAGCTCCTCGTCGTTGGAGGCGCGCAGCTCGTTGATCGTCACCTTGCGCTCGTCTCCGTAGGTATCGACGAGCTTCTGGATGAGGTGCGCTGCCCGCTCCTCGCCAAACGCGATCTCCATCGAGTTCTTGTTGAACGGCACCGGCATGTAGGTGCCATACCAATCGGCCAGGACGTGATGCTGATATCCGATCCAGCCGACGTAGCGCCTGAGGTAGTTGAACACGCGCTGCGAGGTGGTGTGGAAGATGTGCGGGCCGTACTTGTGCACGAGAATGCCCGCGTCGTCGTACTCGTCGTACATGTTGCCGGCGATGTGCGCGCGCTTCTCGATGACGAGCACCTTCATGTCGGCGCGGTCTGCCAGCTCGTGGGCGACGACGGAGCCGGCGAATCCGCTGCCGACGACGACGGCGTCGAACGAGTCGATGTCTATATCGCGATAGTTGCTGTAGTTCACTGACATAGCTTAGTTCTCCTGTGCTTGAACGCATGTGATTGCCGCGACGCCGACGATGTCGGCTGCCGAGCACCCACGGGATAGGTCGTTGACGGGGGCGGCAAGCCCCTGGGTGATGGGCCCATAGGCCTCTGCCTTGGCAAGGCGCTGGACGAGCTTGTAGCCGATGTTGCCTGCATCGAGGTCGGGAAAGACGAGCACGTTGGCATGCCCGGCGACGGCAGAGCCCGGGCACTTCGTCTGCGCCACGTCCGCGCAAAGGGCCGCATCAAGCTGCAGCTCGCCATCGATGGCGATATCCGGCGCCAGCGAGCGGGCGATGCCGGTGGCCTCGGCGCACTTGTCCGCGTCGTCGTTCTTGGCCGAGCCGTAGGTGGAATGCGAGAGCATGGCAACCTTAGGCTCGCTGCCGATGAGCGACGACCACGACCGGGCCGAGCTGACGGCAATCTGTGCCAAGCTGTTCGCGTCTGGCTGCACGTTGAGCCCGCAGTCCGCGAACACGAACGTGCCTGCGTCACCCAGCTCGCAGTCTGGCACGACCATGACGAAGAACGAGCTGACCAGCGCAGACCCCGGCGCCGTCTTGATGATCTGCAACGATGGGCGCAAGACGTCCCCGGTCGAATGGCATGCGCCGGCGACCATGCCGTCTGCGCGACCTGTCTTGACGAGCATGACGCCGAAGTAGAGCTCGTCCTCCACGAGGCGGCGCGCCTCTTCGTGGGTGAGCCCCTTCGCTTTGCGAATCTCGTACAGCTCGTCGGCCAGCACGTCGGTCAGCTCGCTGTCTGCCGGGTCGATGATGCGCGCCAACGACAGGTCGTAGGGCGCCTCGGCGATGTCTTGCGGACGACCGAGCACGATGAGCTCGGCTATGCCCTCCTTGAGTATCCGCTCTGCTGCCTCGAGCGTGCGCGCATCAGCGCCTTCCGGCAACACCAAGGTCTTCTTGTCTGATATCGCCTTGGCTTTGATGTCGTCGATGAAAGCTGACAAGAGGAGCTCCTTTCCGTAGCCGAAGCGGCTATGCCGTCTTCCTCACCAGGTCTTCTTTGAGCGTCTCTTGGACGATCTCGTAGGTATCACGCGCAATCATGTACTCCTCGTCCGTGGGGATGACGAGAATCTGAACGGAGGAGTCATCAGAGGATATCTCGCGAGCGCCCCCGCGCCCGCGGTTGCGTTCCAAATCGAGCACGATGCCCAAGGGCTGAAGCCCCCCGAATATCATGCGACGCATCTTGTCGCAGTTCTCGCCCACGCCAGCCGTGAGCACGATGGCATCCACCCCGCCCATGACTGCGATGTACTGCCCGATATACTTCTTGACGGAATTGGAATACATCTCATAGGCCAGCTGCGCACGCTCGTTTCCCTCCTCGGAAGCCGCACGCAAATCGCGCATGTCGTTGGAGACGCCGGATATGCCGAGCAGGCCCGACTTCTTGTTGAGGACGTCGCTCATCTGCGAG
>CAJUFC010000075.1 GCA_910585565.1 uncultured Eggerthellaceae bacterium
CGCCACATCCCTCACACATAACGCATAAGGAGGAGGCTATATGCTGACCCTCGAAGCGAGGCTGCTGGATAACGGCCTCTCCCAGGCTCTGCTCAAAAAGGAGCAGGCCGCGCGCAAGGCGATGAGCAGCACCATGCGCGATCTCAAGCGTCGTGCTCCCGCAAAAGTTGCCCAAGCCGTGACGGACGTCTATGCCGTGAAGCAAGGTGACGTCAAGCCGGGCAAGGGCGGCATGGGCGGCGGTGGAAAAGTGCAGGCATCTGGCGAGACGATAGGGGAATTCGCCTTGACCTACACCGGCTCTCCCATGACGCCCACTCACTTCAAGATGACGCCCAATGGCCGCCCCGCCGGCGGCCGGCGCTACGGCATCAAGGCCACCATCAAGAAGGGGAGCAAGGTGCAGATCGGCCACGGCGGAAAGCCCGGAAGCGATGGCGGAGCCTATGCCCGCCCGGTCGACTCGCCGTACTTCCTTGCTAACCTCAGCGGCGGTACGTCGCTGCCGGTGCAGCGCAAGGGCAACAAGCTGGCCAAGGTCTTCAGGACTGTGTCGATACCTCAGATGGTCGGCAACGAAGAGGTGGCCGAGCCCGCGATGCGGGAAATCTGCAATCTGGCAGAGAAGAGGCTCACGCACAATCTCGAGCGGTTTCTCGGCCGATAGGTTCTTCTGGGCGCGTGGCACCCCTGGGGTGCTCGCGAGCCCAGGAAATTCGAATTTTTCGAAAAACGGAATTTACTCATTTCGCTTCGCCCGAGGGCGGTTGGGAGGATGCTGCCCATGGCATCGAAGGTCGCAGAGATCGGCTTGGTGAACAGCGCGACCGTCGCTGCGGCCCTCGGGGTAGGCGAAAGGCGGGTGCAGCAGTTCGCCTCTGACGGCATCATCGATGCCGTCAGGGTCGGAAAGGCCAACCGCTATGACCTTCTCGAGACGGTGCGCAAGTACGTGGCCTATCTCAAGGACGACGTTGCGTGCGACGAGGTGCAGGGGCTCGAGGAGCGCAAGCTCAAAGCCGAGGCGGAATACAAGGAATTGAAGGCCGCGGAGGCGCGCATCCACCTTGCCGAGCTCGAAGGGACGATGCATCGAAGCGACGACGTGCGCGCCGCCACCGAACAGCTCGTGTATGCCGTGCGCTCGATGCTGGTGGCCATGCCAGGCCGCCTGGCGGTCGACGTCGCTGCGGCGTCCGGCCCCGACGAGGCGAGCCGGATCGTGCGCCGCGAGGTCGAGCACGTCTTGGAAGAGCTCATGGGGTTTCGGTACGACCCGGATGCGTATCAGGCGATGGTGCGAGACAGGAAGGGATGGGAGGAGCTTGCGGATGGCGAAGACGACGGAGCGGCGGGCTGACGACCTCAATGCCGTCTATTCGCGGGCGGTCAGGGCCTTCGCCCCTCCAGAGGACCTGACCGTCGACGAATGGGCGGACCGCTACCGCCGGCTCTCGCCGGAGAGCTCGGCCGAGGCCGGCCCGTGGCGAACCTCGAGGACGCCCTATCTCGCCGAGCCGATGCGCGCGTTCACGGACCCGCGTGTCCGGCGCATCGTCATCGTTGCGGGCTCGCAGATCGGGAAGACCGAATGCGAGCTCAACTGTCTCGGGTACCTGATGGATCAGGATCCCGGCACCGTCATCTTCGTGCATCCCACGATCGAAGACGCACGGAAGTTCAGTCGGCTGCGCATCGCGCCCATGATTCGCGACTGCAAGCGGCTGCGCGGCAAGCTGGAGGCTGCGACGTCGGGGGCGGAGACCTCGAAGACGATACTGCAGAAGAGCTTTCCCGGCGGCATGCTCATCATGACCGGCTCCAACGCTGCGAGCGCTCTCGCCTCGACGCCTGCGCGGTACGTGATCGGGGACGAGCGCGACCGCTGGGCCGTGTCTGCCGGCGACGAGGGCGATCCGTGGGAGCTTGCGGCCCGTCGCCAGACGACGTTCTGGAACTCGAAGGCGATCGAGGTGTCGACTCCCACCGTCAAGGGGTCGAGTGCGATAGAGCACAGCTATCTGCAGGGGACGCAGGAGAGATGGTGCACGAGGTGTCCGCATTGCGGCGAGCATCACGACATCGGGTTCGACGACCTGAGGTTCACGCCACGCGTCGAGAGGGTCGATGGGCGCAAGGTGTGGGGAATCGAAGGCGACGTCGAGTACGCCTGTCCCTCGTGTGGGTGCGTGTCGACCGAGCAGGAGATGCGAAGGTCGCCATCAAGGTGGGTCGCTGCCAACCCGGGCGCGATCGCCGAGGGCGGCATCCGCAGCTTCTGGCTTAATGCGTTCGTGAGTCCCTGGCTCTCGTGGCGGGAGATTGTGGCGCAGTTCCTGCGGGCTAAGGACGACCCGAACCGTTTGCAGGTCGTCTACAACACGCTCTTCGGCAAGCTGTGGGAGGCGCGCGGCG
>CAJUFC010000076.1 GCA_910585565.1 uncultured Eggerthellaceae bacterium
ACCGCAGCCGTCCGCAGCTCGTATCCGTCGTCGCGAGTCACGCTGCCCATGGGGGTGTTGATGATGAGGTCCACCCCGCCGTTCGCGATGCGGTCGATGGTCGTGTTCTCGCCCTCGTAGAGCTTGCCAACCTCCTCGCAGTCGATGCCCACGGCGCGCAGGGCACGCGCGGTGCCGCTCGTCGCGACGATGGAGAAGCCCATGCGGGATATGTCGCGCGCGATGGGAATGAGCGATCGCTTGTCCCGGTCGTTCACGGAGATGAACGCCGTGCCGCCCGTCGGCGTCTCGTAGTCGATGGCGATCTGCGTCTTGAGGTAGGCCGCCGGGAAGTTGCGAGCGATGCCCATGACCTCGCCGGTGGACTTCATCTCGGGCCCCAACACCACGTCGGTGCCCGGGAAGCGACCCCACGGCATGACGGCCTCCTTGACGCAGAAGAAGTCGGCACGGCGGTCGTCCGGCGGCAGACCGAACGATGCCAGCGTCTCGCCCGCCATGATGCGGGCGGCCAGCTTGGCCAGCGGCACGCCGGTCGCCTTGGAGACGAACGGCACCGTGCGGCTCGCCCGCGGGTTCGCCTCGATCACGTACACGATGCTGTCCTTGATGGCGAACTGGATGTTGAGCAGCCCCTTGACGCCCAGGCTCAGCGCCAGCTCGCGCGCGATGTCGCGCAAGCGCGCCTGGACGGAGTCGGGCAGCGCGAACGGCGGGATGCAGCACGCCGAGTCGCCCGAGTGGATGCCGGCCATCTCGATGTGCTCGAGGATGCCGCCCACATAGACATCCTCGCCGTCGCAAAGTGCGTCTAAGTCCAGCTCGACCGCGCCCTCCAAGAAGCGGTCCAGATACACCGGATGATCAGGCGAAATCTTGGCGGCCTGCTCCATGTATCGCTCGAGCTGCACGCCGTCATAGACGATGGCCATGCCGCGTCCGCCCAGAACGTAGCTCGGGCGCACCAACAGCGGGTATCCGATGCGGTCGGCCACCTGGCAGGCCTCTTCGAAGGTGTTCGCCATGCCCGCTGCCGGATAGGTGATGTAGAGCTTGTCCAACAGCTCGGCGAAGCGGTCGCGGTCCTCGGCCAGATCGATGGCCTCAGGGCTCGTGCCCATGATGGGAACGCCGGCCTCTTCCAGCGGATGCGCCAGCTTGAGGGGTGTTTGCCCACCCAGCGTCACGATTACGCCGTCAGGCTGCTCGACGTCGATGATGTCCATGACGTCCTCGTATGTCAGCGGCTCGAAGTACAGCTTGTCGGAGGTGTCGTAGTCGGTCGAGACCGTCTCGGGGTTGCAGTTCACCATGATGGTCTCATAGCCAATCTCGGCGAGCGCGTAGCTCGCATGCACGCAGCAGTAGTCGAACTCGATGCCCTGCCCGATGCGGTTAGGGCCGGCTCCCAAGATCATCGCGCGCGGCTTCGTCTTGGGCTTGACCTCGCTCTCGGCAGCATCGTAGGTCTTGTAGTGGTACTCGGTCTCGCTCGCGAACTCGGCAGCGCACGTGTCGACGGTCTTGAACGCCGGCACCACCCCCAGCCCCTTGCGCCAGGCGCGCACAGCCAGCTCGGTCTCGCCGGTGAGGAACGCGATCTGCATGTCGGAAAGGCCGTACTGCTTGGCCATGAGCATCGTGTCGTGGTCGATCTCCTCCAGGCTCATGCCCTTCAGCGCCTTCTGTATCGCCACCATGTCGGCAATGCGATGCACGAAGAACGGGTCGATGCGGGTAAGCTCGACCACCTCGTCGACCGTCATGCCGGCGGCCAGTGCGTCAGCCACGTAGAAGATGCGCTCGGCCGTGGGGCGCCTCACCAGCTCGACCAGCTCGTCGCGCTGATAGTGCAGCCCCTGGGGAGAGTCGATGCCCAGCCCCCAGCGCGCATTCTCGAGCGAACGCAGCGCTTTCCCCAGCGCCTCCTCGAACGTGCGCCCGATGGCCATGACCTCGCCGACGGCCTTCATGCGCGTCGAGAGCGTGTCGTCGGTGCCCTGGAACTTCTCGAACGCGAAGCGCGGCACCTTGACGACGCAGTAGTCGATGGTCGGCTCGAAGCACGCCGGCGTGGCCTTCGTGATGTCGTTCATGATCTCGTCGAGCGTATAGCCGACCGCCAGGCGCGCGGCCGCCTTCGCGATGGGAAAGCCGGTCGCCTTGGATGCGAGCGCCGAGGAGCGCGACACGCGCGGGTTCATCTCGATGATGACCATGCGCCCGTCGTCCGGGTTGACCGCGAACTGCACGTTCGAGCCACCTGTCTCGACGCCGATCTTCTCGAGCACCGCAAGCGACGCCACGCGCATGCGCTGGTACTCGATGTCCGAGAGCGTCTGCGCCGGCGCCACCGTGATGGAGTCACCTGTATGCACGCCCATGGGATCGAGGTTCTCGATGGAGCAGATGATGATGCCGTTGCCGGCACGGTCGCGCATGACCTCCATCTCGAACTCTTTCCAGCCCTCGATGGACTCCTCCACCAGCACCTCGCCTGCCGGCGACAGCTCGATGCCCTGCGACACGATCGAGCGCAGCTCGTCCATGTCGTGCGCAATGCCGCCGCCCGAGCCGCCCAGTGTGAACGACGGGCGCAGCACAACAGGGTACCCAATGCTGTCCACGATGGCCTCGGCATCAGCCACCGAATAGGCGTACCCGCTGCGTGCGGTCTTGATGCCCAGCTCCTCCATGCAGTCGTTGAAGAGCTTGCGGTCCTCGCCGCGCTCGATGGCAGCAAGGTCGCAGCCGATCATCTCGACGCCGTGCGCGTCGAGGATGCCCGCCTTGGCGAGCTCGACGGCGGTGTTGAGGCCGGTCTGGCCGCCCAGCGTCGGCAGAATCGCGTCCGGGCGCTCCCGCTCAATTACCTTCTCGACGAACTCAGCCGTGATGGGCTCGACGTAGGTGCGGTCAGCCAGCTGTGGGTCAGTCATGATCGTGGCCGGGTTGGAGTTGACGAGGATGACGCGATAGCCCTCCTGCTTCAGCACCTTGCAGGCCTGGGCACCGGAATAGTCGAACTCGCACGCCTGCCCGATGACGATCGGGCCAGACCCAATCACGAGGATCGACTGTATGTCAGTTCTCTTTGGCACTGTTAAAACCTCCACCCTGCCAGCCGGTCTTCGGCGATATCGATGTCCAGATAGTCGTGCCGCCCGTCCATCAGGCGCATGAACGCCGTGAACAGGTAATGAGCATCCGTCGGTCCCGGGCTCGCCTCGGGGTGGTACTGGACGGAAAACGCCGGCACGTCGAGAAACGCCATGCCCTCGGGCGTGCCGTCGTTGAGGTTGACGTGCGTGAGGCGAATCCTCCCCCAGCGCTCGTTCATGACGACCGGGGCCACCTTGCGCTCGGCCCACACCCTGAGGTCGTCCACGTGCTCGCTGAACCCTTCGGACTCCTCCGGCACCAGCGGCCCCAGGCTCGGGAACACGGTGCCGAACCCGTGGTTTTGCGCGGTGATCTCAACGCGGCCGGTCAAGAGGTTCATGACGGGCTGGTTGCCGCCGCGATGCCCGAACTTGAGCTTCTCCATCTCGGCACCCGCCGCCTTCGACAGCATCTGGTGTCCGAGACAGATGCCGAAGATGCTCGTCTTGCCCAGGAGCTTGGCCACCTGCTCGTAGGTCTCTTCCACCGCCTCAGGGTCGCCCGGCCCGTTCGAGAGGAAGACGCCGTCGGGCTGCATGGCCAGCACCTCGTCTGCCGGGGTGTCCCAGGCAACGACGGTCACTTCAGCACCCGCGCGCTGGAGGTTCTGGATGATGGAGTCCTTTGCGCCGCAGTCGTAGGCGACGACGCGATAGGTCTCGTTCGGCGCCCCCTGCGCCGCATCGAGCGCGAACTCGTGGCTGCAAGAGACCTTCTCGAAGGGAGCCGCCCCGGTGCGCGAGACGGTCTGGGCGAGGTTGACGCCGACGATGGACTCAGACGCGCGCACCTTGCCGAGCAGGCTCTCTCTATCGAGATCGGTGGTCGAAAGGCCCGCCTTCATGGCGCCGTTGTCGCGGATGTGCCGCACGAGCGAGCGCGTGTCGATGCCTTCGATGGCGACGACGCCCTCCTGCTTGAGGAAGTCAGGCAGGCTCAGCGCAGAGCGCCAGTTGGACGGCGTCTCGCACATGTCGCGCACCACCAGCCCGCGCAGCGCGAGCGCGTCGCGCTGGCAGTCGTCAGGGTTCACGCCGTAGTTGCCGATCTGCGGATATGTCATCACGATGATCTGCCCGGCATACGACGGGTCAGTGATCACCTCGAGATATCCCTCAAGCGACGTGTTGAAGCATATCTCGCCGAACGACTCGCCTTCGGCCCCGCAGGCGAATCCCTCAAACGCCGTGCCATCCTCGAGCACGAGGAGCGCGCCTGCGCGCCGGCCCTTAGAGGTGGTCGCCCTTATCTTCTCGGAAAGCTCACTCAACGATGTTCCCCTCTTCCATGGTCGCATATCCCCCTACGTACACGTCAGTCGCCTTGCCCGTGAGCTCCCAGCCGATGAAGCCCGAGTTGCCTGCCTTGGAGCAGAAGTCCTCGCGCGCGACCGTCCAGGTGGCCTCTGGGTCGAACACGGTGAAGTCGGCGACGCTGCCCGCTGCGATGGACACGACGTCCTGGCCGAGGATGCGCCGCGGCGCGACCGCCATCGCCTCCACCATGCGCGCGTAGTCGATGATGCCCTCGCGCACGAGCTTGGTGAGCACGAGCGAAAGCGACGTCTCGAGCCCGATCATGCCGAAGGGAGCCAGCTCGAACTCGCGGTCCTTCTCCCAGTCGGTATGCGGCGCGTGGTCGGTGACGATGGCGTCGATCGTGCCATCGACAAGACCTGCCACGAGCGCGACCGCGTCGTCAGCGGTTCGCAGCGGCGGGTTCACCTTGAGCGACGTGGGATACTCGTCGGTGATGTCGTCCTCGGTGAGGAACAGGTGATGGGGCGTCACCTCGCACGTGACAGGCAGCCCCTCTTCCTTCGCAGCACGGACGAGATCGAGCGCGCGTGCCGTCGTGATGTGCTGGATGTGCAGCGGGCAGCCGGTGAGGCGACACAGCGCAATATCGCGCGCGATCTCGAGCTCCTCGCCTTCCGCCGGCCAGCCAGCAAGGCCGAGCCTCGTGGACGCGACGCCCTCGTTCACCTGTCCGTCTCCGACGAGCGAGTTGTCTTGGCAGTGCGGCATCACCGGACAGCCGAACTGCACGGCATAGTCCATGACGCGACGCATCATGCCCGCATCCTGCACGCCGTGCCCGTCGTCGGTGAATGCCTTGGCGCCGTGGGCATGCATGTCGCCCATCTCCGCCAGGATCTCGCCCTTCAGGCCCTTGGTGCAGGCGCCCGAGACGATGACGCGGCACTTGCCCACCTCGTTCGCGCGCGCCTTTATATACTCGACGCCAACCGCGTTATCGATGACGGGGTCGGTGTTGGGCATTGCGCACACGGCCGTAAATCCGCCATGGGCCGCTGCGCGCGTGCCGCTCGCGATGTCCTCCTTCTGCTCGAACCCGGGCTCGCGCAAATGAACGTGCATGTCGACGAGCCCTGGCACGAGAATCTTGCCGGAAAGGTCGCGCTCTACGCCCTTGGGCATCGTGAGGTCGTGCCCGACCTCCACCACGCGCCCATCGCGAACGAGCACGTCGCACACCTCGTCAAGCCCGACCTGCGGGTCGATGCAGCGGGCATTTCTAAGCATCAAAGCCATCGCCAGAGCCTCCTAACAAAAGATACAGGGCAGCCATGCGAACGAGGATGCCCGCATAGACCTGGTCGAGTATGATCGAGCGCTGCGGATGATCTGCCATGAAGGAGTCAAGCTCGACGCCGCGGTTGATGGGCCCGGGGTGGCACACGCACGCATCGGGCTTCATGAGGACGTCGCGCTCCTTCGTCAGCCCGAAGAGCTGGTTGTACTCGCGCAGCGACGGGAACGGCGCGCCCTCTAGCCGCTCGCGCTGGATGCGCAGCATGTAGACGACGTCCAGATCAGGTAGGATGCCGTCGAAGTCGCTCGTGACCTCGTCGGCGCCCAGCACGTCTGGGCGCGCCGGCAGAAGCGTTGGAGGCGCGATGAGCGCCACGTTCGAGCCCATGATCTTGAGCGCGGGCACGAGCGAGCCAGCCACGCGCGAGTGGGCGATGTCGCCGACGATGCCGACGTTGAGCCCTTCGAAGGAGCCCTTGCGCTCCCAGACGGAGTACAGGTCGAGCAGCGCCTGCGTGGGATGCTGGTGCTTGCCGTCGCCCGCGTCGATGACGGGGACGCCCGAGAGCTCGGCGATCTTGCGCGGCGCGCCTGCATGGGCGTCGCGCACGACGATGAGGTCAATCTTGTACGAGCACAGCGTCTCCACCGTGTCCGAGAGGCTTTCGCCCTTGACCGTGGAGGTGGAGTTGCCGCCGAAGTTGAGGCTGTTGGCGCTCAAGCGCTTCTCGGCGATCTCGAACGACGAGCGCGTGCGCGTCGAGGGCTCGTTGAACATGTTGACGATGGTGGCGCCCTTGAGCGTGGGCACCTGCTTGATGCGCCGCTCGTTCACTTCCTTGAAGCGCTCGGCAGTCTGCAACATCAGCATGATGTCATCGCGAGAATACTCGGTGATGTCGATGAGGTGCTTGTGCGGAAACGTCATGATCATGCCTCCTTCCGCAGTTTGATCGGCGCAGAGCCGACACGCTCGCCGGGAGCGACGTCGAAGATCTCGACCGCCGAGGGGATGCCGTCCACTTCCTCGAGGAAGAGCCTCACGCTCTCGTCTTCCGCCGACGGCACGTTCTTGCCGACGAAGTCCGCCCTGATGGGCAGCTCGCGGTGCCCGCGGTCCACCAGCACCGCCAGCTCCACCGCGCGCGGGCGCCCGATGTCCATGAGCGCGTCGAGCGCGGCACGGATCGTGCGGCCTGTGTAGAGCACATCATCCACGAGGACGACCGTCTTGCCGTCGATGGAAAACGGGATGTGGGTGGAATGCACCTCGGGCGCGAAGTGCGTGAGGAAGTCGTCGCGATAGAAGCTGATGTCGAGCTCGCCGAGAGGCAGCTCCACGCCCTCGATGGACTCGATGCGCCCTTGCAGCTTCTTTGCCAGATGGTCGCCTCGGGTGAGGATGCCGACGAGGACAAGCCCGTCCGGTCCTTTGTTCACCTCGAGGATTTCGTGCGCCATGCGCGTCAGCGCACGCTCGATGTCGTCCGCGTTCATGCACACGGACTTAGGAGTAGAGTCGTCCATACACACCCTTTCTCGTCGAGTGCGCACAGAGCAAACCGAGGCCGCAGCCCAGATGCTGCGCTTCGAGTGGTGCCTTGTCGGTCTCTCTGTACCGCTTTTAAAGGTCGCCACCCATGATATGCCAACCGTTACGAAAGCGTAACCCCCGTAATCCAGTTTTTACAGAGGCGAAAGCGGTAGTGCGGACATGCTGCCAAGATGGCGCGAAACGCGCTGCCGAGATGGCTATAATGGGCGGATGCTTACCGGAAGAAACATACCGAGTTGGGCCTATAAGGTCATGCTGTTCGTCGCTACCGTGGTGTGGGGCGCGGCATTCGTCGTCATGAAGGACGCCGTCGAGGTGCTGGGGCCAGCTCAGCTGGTAGGCATCCGCTTCCTCTTGGCCGGGCTGCTCATGCTGGCCGTCTTCCATAAGAAGGTGCGCGCGGTCGTCAGCATGACGGGCGGTTTGCGCGCCGGCTTCATCATGGGCGCCATCCTGTTCGTAGCCTTCTGGCTGCAGACGCTGGGGCTTGCCTACACGATGCCTGGCGTGAACGCGTTTCTGACGGCGACGTACTGCGTCATCGTGCCGTTCATGCTGTGGGCCACGACGCGCACGTTCCCTGGCGCAGCACGCATCGCAGCGGCGCTCGTCTGCGTGGCGGGCATCGGGCTGGTGTCGGTGCAGCCGGGAAGCTTCTCCATCGGCTTTGGCGACGGCATCACGCTTTTGGGGGCGGTCGTCTTCGCGCTCGAGATCATCTGCATCTCGCGCTTCACGAGGACCTATAGCGCCGTCGGCATCACGACGATTCAGTTCATCAGCTGCGGGCTTCTGGGACTCGCATCCGGCGCGCTCTTCGAGCCGGCTCCCGACTGGGCCGCTCTTGCGACGCCCGAATTTGCCTTGCAGCTCGCCT
>CAJUFC010000077.1 GCA_910585565.1 uncultured Eggerthellaceae bacterium
ATCAGCTGGGACGAGGCCATCGCGCTTGCGGCTGATGAGTTCGAAAGGGCAACCGCCGCCCACGGCCCGACAGCCGCCGGCATTTGGCAGAGCTATGGCGGTGGGGGCATTCTCGGCGGCGTCGGTTGGTACTTTCCCTCGGCGTCGCCTACTGCGCCTAAGCTGGGGATGGGGCGTTTCGTGAGCAAGACGGGCTGTACGGTCATCTGCCCGGCTGCAGACCTGTGCCAGATGTGGATGAATGTGAATCTCTCGCTGCCGAGCGCCTCTCCGGTCGACATGCTCAAGTCGAAGACCATAATCTTTTGGGCCTACAACCTGACCGAGACGAGTCGCGACAGCTGGCAGTACGCGATGGAGGCAAAGGCCGCGGGTGCGAAGCTCATCAGCATCAACCCTCACTTCAACGCCACTTCCGCCGGCTCTGACCTCTGGCTCCCCATCAGGCCTGCCACGGACGGCTTTCTGATGCTGGCCATGGCGAACTACATCGTGGACAACCATCTGGAGGACGAGGAATACCTGCGTGCCAAGACGGTGGCGCCTTTCCTCGTGAAGGAGGACGGATCCTACCTGCGTATGTCTGATGTGGGGGTTGCCCCCACGGAGGGGCCGATCAGCAAGACGACGGGCAAGCCGACCGTCGTCGACCCCGAGGTCGTCTGGGATGAGGAGGCTGGAACCTACGGTGCGTCAGGGACAGTGGCCTCGCCAGCTATCCACGGCAGCTTCGAGGTGAACGGCATCCCTGTCAAGACGACGCTTGACCTGGTTCTTGATGGCATCCGGGAGTATACGGTCGACAAGGCCGTTGAGGTATGCGACCTTCCCAAGAAAAAAATCGTCGAGGTTGCCGAGACGTATGCGACTAACAGGCCCGCGGGCATCTGTTCCTATCAGGGAGTGGGACACCATTACAACTCACGCCACAACTACAAAAACCTGAATCTGCTGGCTGCCCTCACGGGCAACGCCGATACGCCGGGCGCCTTCAACAACATTAACCCGCTCAACGAGACGGGCGTTCTGCAGGGCGGCTCCGACCTTACCGAGCTCATGAAGGTAGAGGGGGGAAAGACGCCCGGCGCCTACTTCACCTCGCAGTACCTTCCCGAGATTATGGACACGGGCGGTTTGGGCGGTAAGGATATCCCTCTCAAGTGGGTTATGGTGGTGAGCGCGAACCCCCTTGCCAGCGAGAGCGGCCGACAAGAGCTCATTCGGGCTATGCACAAGCTTGACTTCCTGGTGGTGGCCGACCCCTATCTGTCCGACACGGCTCTCCATGCCGATCTCGTGCTTCCCGTGGCTCTCTCATGGGAGACACTTGATGCCGACGGCGGCTATGCCCTGCTCGACAAAGCGGTCGAGCCGGCTGGCGAATGCAAGACCATGATGGACATCTACCGTCTTCTCGCCGCCGGACTAGGCTACGACGACCTGTACCCCTACTCTGACGAGGAGTACATTCGCCGCGCGCTCGATACGCCTGCGAACCGAAAGAACGGATTTACCTACGATGACTACCGGCGTGACGGCTTCATCCGCAAGTTCTCCGAGGGCGCGGTCAACCAGATGATGGGGTCGTCCTATGCCTCGAGCAGGCTGAAGTTCTACGTGGAGCACATGCCGTCCAAGGAGAAAAACGGCGTGGAGCTCGACCAGGACATCGAGCGCCGGCCCTATTGGGAGCCGAGCATCGAGTGCAGCGTCGACAACCCCCTGTTCCAGAAGTACCCGCTTTTCGCTATCAGCAACCACCACAACTACTTCGCCCATTCGATGATCACGTCTTGCGAGTGGCTCGATCAGCTACGTCCCGAGCCTGAGCTCATCATCAGCGAGTCCGCTGCGATCCAGCGCGGCATCTCCCAGGGCGATTACGTCCGCGCCTTCAACGACCGCGGTGAATGTGTACTGCGGGCGGTGGTATCGCGGGGCCTGCGCCCCGATACGGTGATCCTGCCTCACGGCTGGCAGTCCTACGACTACGTGCGGGGACACCATCAGGATCTGACGCGCGTTGACATGGATCCCGTGACAGGCAACAGCGCCTTCTACGAGATCCTGTGCGAGGTGGAGAAGTGGAACGGAGATGAGGCGTAATGAGCCGCTATGGATTCGTCATCGATACGAGACGCTGCGTCGGGTGCAACTACTGCACCATGGCATGCAAGGTGGAGAACAACCTGCCCGAGGGAACGTTTTGGAGCCGAGCGCTGACAGACGGCGGCGAGGTGGAGTACACCCCGTCGGGGGAGTATCCGGACGGATTGTCCATGAGCTTCCTCACGCTGGCCTGCCAGCACTGCGAGAACCCTGCCTGCGTGAAGGTGTGCCCCGTGGGCGCCACCTACA
>CAJUFC010000078.1 GCA_910585565.1 uncultured Eggerthellaceae bacterium
GTCGGGGCGCACCTCTTCGGCGAACGCCTCGAGCCGTTCGGGCTCGCAGACGGAAAGCTCGGCATCGGTGCCGATGGCCCGGTATCCCCCGATCTCAAGCCCGCGCATCATGACGCTGCCGACGAAGCCCTCGCTGCCGGTGACCCATACGGTCTTGCCATTGGCGTTAGACATGCTTTTCCGCCCTTTCCTTCTCGGCCTCGAATGCCTCGGCCTCTTCGATCATGTCCATCTGCTCTTGCGGGTCGGTCGGGAAGTCGAGCCCTGTCTCCTGGTCAATCTCTTCCCCGGTCGGCAGGCCCGGGTCGAACTCGACGCCCGAGGAGGCAACCACCGCATCCAGCTCGGGACGCGCAGCCACCTCAGCCCCCTTCTTCTTGTAGATGAGATACTGCGCCGTGCACAGCCCGAACACGACGACGAGGCCGATGACGTCAGACAGCGTGCCCGGCACCATCATGCCGAGGCCGCCCGCCACGAGCAAGAGCCGAAACGCCCAGTTCACCCTGCGCTTGAACAAAAAGCCGTTCAGCGCGAGCGCGATGCCGAACAGTCCCAACAGCGCCGAGAAGGTGTTCAGCGCCACCGTAAGCGGGCTGACGTCGCCCACCAAGAGCAGCGACGGGTTGAACGCGAAGATGTATGGCACGATGAACGCCGCGATGGCCAGCTTGGACGCGTTAATCGCCGTCGTCATCGGCTTGGCCTTGGCAATGGCTGACGCCGCGTAGGCCGCCAGCGCCACCGGTGGCGTGATGTCGGCCACGATGCCGAAGTAGAAGACGAAGAACTGCGCCGGCACCTGGCCGATGCCCAGCTGCATGAGGATGGGCGCGCAGGTCGACGCCATGATGCAGTAGTTCGCCGTCGTCGGTACGCCCATGCCAAGCACGATGCAGCACACCATCGTGAAGAGGAGGCCAATGATGATGAAGTCACCCGAGGCCGTCACGATGACGTTGATGATGGTGGATGCCAGCCCCGTCACCGTGATAGATCCGGCGATGAGGCCTGCCATGGCGCAAGCGACCGCCACCGAGATGGAGTTCTTGGCACCCGCCGCAAACGCATCGATAGCCGTGAACAGCGCCACGCGGCACGTCTGCGCGAAGATGACGCCGAACGTCTCGCCCTCGGCGCGCTCGCTCCAGTTGGTGACGAGGAAGTTGATGAAGCCAATCAGGAACGCGCCAAAGATAGAGATGGCAGCGGACACGGCCATCGTGCGCGCGCCGGATGCCACGAGCCACACGAGCAGCACGAGCGGCAGCACGAGATAGCAGTTCTTGGCCAGATACCCGAACGTGGGCAGCTCCTCTTTGGACATGCCGCGCAGGTTGAGCTTCTTGGCCTCGAGGTGCACCGCGATGAAGATGCCAGCAAAGTACAGAAGCGCCGGAATGATGGCCTTGGTGGCCACTTCGATGTAGGGAATGCCCATGTACTCGGCCATGAGGAATGCCGCCGCACCCATGATGGGCGGCATGATCTGGCCGCCTGTCGAGGACGCCGCTTCCACCGCGCCCGCGAATGCCGGTTTATACCCCGTCTTCTTCATCATCGGGATGGTGACCGAGCCAGTCGTGACGGTGTTGCCGACCGACGAGCCCGACACCATGCCGCAGAGGGCCGACGCGATGACGGCCACCTTGGCAGCACCGCCGCTTGACCACCCCGCAACGCGATTCGCCAGCGAGATGAAGAAGTTGGAGATGCCGGTGCGCTCCAAAAACGCGCCGAAGATGATGAACAAGACGATGTAGGTGTAGCACACGTTCGTAGGCGTGCCGATGACGCCGCTTGTCGTATAGAAGAGCTTCTGCACGACCTTGCGCAGCGAGTTGTAGAAGTCGGGGTTGGACCCCGACGTCATCTGCCAGTAGAAGGCGTACACGACGAGCGCGCCAGCCACGACGATGATGGGAATGCCGACGCACCTCCGGCACAGCTCGATCAAGACGGCGATGCCGATGATGCCCAGCGCGACATGGACGGGCTCGATGCGCGCGCCCATGAGCAGGATGTCGGTGCAGTTGAGGGCGTAGTACATGAACGAGGCGAATCCCGCCAGCATGAGCACGATGTCATACCACGGGATATGGTTCACGCGATGGTTGGTCTTGCGCGCCGGATACATCATGAAGCCGATGACGATGACGAACGCGAGGAAGCGCGCGAGGCGCGCCTCGGCCTGCTCGGTCGACAGCAGCGTCATACACAGGCAGTAGACGCTGAACAGCACCATGAAGGCCGTGACGACGACCTTCGGGACGCCTTCCCAGATGCGCGTGTTCGACTCCTTGTCGTACTTGCGCATGACCTCGTCGGCGTCGATGCTCGGCGGCACGGCGTCAGAGTAGTCCCCCAGCGCCTGGTCGCTCGCCAGCACCTCTTCGGGAGTGGCCTCCCGCTTCTGTTTCCCCTTGAAAAGCTTCCCCATGCTCATCCCCCATAGTTCGGGTCACGTTGCCCACTGTCCCCCTGATGACAATGTGCGGAGGGCTGCAGCCTTCGTGCGGCCACAGCCCTCCCGGCTGAAACGCCTCTATTCGATTGGATGTGCGCGATGATACCTCAGGCGCAGCATCCAGACGGCATCGTCGCTACTTCGTCTCGACGGTGATGCCCTGCTCGTCGTAGTACTTGGCGGCACCCGGGTGATACGGCACGGCCGTGATGGCAGCAGCGTCCTCGAGCACGAGCTCGTCGTACTTGGCATGCGCGTCAGCGTTGTCCTGCTGGCCGTCGAAGAGGGACTTCGTCAGGCTGTAGACAGCCTCCTCCGGCACGTTGTCGTTCACGATGATAACGGCACCGACAGACACGGTGGTCACCGGGCCCTCAAGGCCATAGGTGTCAGCCGGGATGACGGCCTTGGAGTAGTACGGCGACAGCTCGAGCAGCTTGTCGACGTGCGCGTCGTCCATGGAGACCAGGTATGCGGCCTTGGTGGTGGACAGGTCGGTGATGGCCGTCGTGGGAGCGCCCGCGACGATGAAGGCGGCGTCGATCTTGCCGTCCTTGAGCGAGTCGGCCGAGTCACCGAAGCTCTGGTACACCGGGTTGATGCTGTCGAGGCCCATGTCGTAGACGCCCAGCACGTCAAGCGCGTTGAAGTAGACGCCCGAGCCGGCAGCGCCGACCGACACCGTCTTGCCGTTGAGGTCAGAGACGGTCTTGATGTTCGGGTCGCAGGTCACGATCTGCACCTGCTCCTGGTACAGGTCGGCGACGACCGAGAAGTCCTTGTACGCAGCATCCTCGAAGAGGTTGGTGCCGTCGTAGGCATAGGCCAAAACGTCGGACTGGCAGAACGCGAGGTCTGCGTCGTCGTCCTCGAGCGCCTGGACGTTCGCCTGGCTGCCGTTGCCCGCAAGGGCCGTGACCGCGATGCCGTAGTCGCCATTGGTAGCGTACTGGCCCAGCACGTTGCCATAGGCGTAATAGGTGCCCGACTCGCCACCCGTCACGAAGCGCAGGTTCTCAGCATCAGCGCTCGGCGTGGTCGTGGAAGAGCTAGCGGTGCTGGAGGCCGCAGAGCTGCTGCCCTGAGGGGAGCTGCACCCCATGAGGCCCAGTGCGAGCACGCCCGTGAGCGCAACCGCAAAAGCCACCTTGATCTGCTTTTTCATGTTGGATTCCCTCCTGATTGTACGGAAAAGCAAACATATCTCGGACCAGAATCCTCATGTAGATATAGGACTCCAATCTCAAGCATTCGAATATTCTAAGGGAAATTCTTCCCATTTTTGAGAATCCGGGCGCACAAAACCGTAGATGGACGCTTCTGCTTGCTGTATATTGGTTCCACTTGAGAACAATCCGCAACGGCATCGGCGGTGACATCCCGACATGATCTCTTTCTTCAAATCAGTGGACGGCAAGGTCGAAAAGATCGACGACGTGGTGCCGGGCTGCTGGATCGATGTCCTCGAACCCACCCCCGAAGACCGCGCCTGGCTGCTCGACCAGCTCGAGATCGTGCCGGAGTTCGTCAAGAGCGCCTTCGACGACGAGGAGACGGCCCATGTTGACGCCGACGACGACACCGGGCAGGTGCTCGTGATCGTCGACTGCCCGTTCGTCGAAGACGAGGCCGAGGCTGACGACAAGACCATCACGCAGTACGACACGCACCCGCTCACGTTCGTGTTCCTGCCCGCGAAGGAATGCTTCGTCACGTTCAGCCTGCGCCGCAACGAGACGGTCGCCAACTTCGCCCACGGCATCTACCGAGACGTGCACACCGGGCGCTCGACCCAGTTCCTCTTGAACATGCTCTTGCGCATCACGCAGCGCTACCTCGTGTGCCTGCGCTCCATCAACCGCCAGATTCGCGAGTACGAGCGCACGCTGCGCAAGACGATGAAGAACTCCGAGCTGATGAAGATGCTCGGCCTGGAAAAGTCGCTCGTCTATTTCTCTACGTCGCTGCAAGGCCTCGAAGCCACCGCGGCGCGCATCGGATATGGGCGCATGCTCGACTTCTACGAGTCGGACAAAGACCTCCTCGACGACGTCAAGATCGAGATCGCGCAGGCATCCGAGATGTGCGGCATCTATACCCACATCCTCGAAGGCATCATGGACACGTTCTCCAACGTCATCAGCAACAACCTCAACTACACGATGCGCACGCTGACCATCATCACCCTCGTCATGGCCGTGCCCACCATCATCTTTAGCTTCTACGGGATGAACGTGGAGGGCCTGCCGCTCACGAGCTGGTGGTGGTTCCCGCTCATCCTCACCGCCGCCATGTGCGCCATCGCCATCGCGGCACTCCGCAACGGCCGCTTCTTGAAGTAGCGCAAGCGCCGCGCCGAGAAAACGAAGGTCGGAGCTGTCACTCCGACCTTCCATAACTCAAGCGGCGCTGCCTGCATACCCCCACAGGCTGCCGTTGGCTCCTAGCATAGCACTTGCGACGTCCGTCTACGACCCCACAAACGACAAGGCGCGGACAGCAAGAGCCATCCGCGCCACGCACATCCTATTCAAATGGAGTTTGGCACCAGCCTGGGGCCAGGCGCA
>CAJUFC010000079.1 GCA_910585565.1 uncultured Eggerthellaceae bacterium
AGACCATCGGCATCATCACCGATGTGGGGCTCTTCCTCAAGCTGCTCGCCGACGAGCTCATGCCGCTCGACGTGCCGCGAGGCGACGCCTTCCCTGCCGTGTAGGCGCGCAGGCGCACGAGCGAGCCGCCCGCCCCTACAAGCCGAATAGCTTCAGAAAGAAGCCGATGAGCAGCACGCAAGAGGCGCAAGCGACCAAGAGCATGACCACGATGAGATAGGGCGCCTCGCGCGGATAGTCGTCTGCGCCCAGGCAGGAGGTGGTACGCTCGTTTGCCATCCGCAGATGGGCGGCACCGAGTGTAGGTGCGACCCGCACAGAGGCGCCGGTTGTCGAAGCGCTCCGGGGTCGCATTGCCGCAGCATCCTGCATCATGGAGGGGGTAGGGTGCGTTTGAGTAGTCATGTTTGTCCTCCTATCCTGGGCATGCACCTATCATGGAGGACCGCTCACTATGTTTGGCGTCACGTTGCCATCAATATGGCATCATCGTCCAGACCACATAGAGACACCCGTAGCTGACATTCACGCGCCACTGCACCCGCAGCTTGAGCGACGGATCGTCCTCGAAGGGGACGGTGACCTCCATCGCAGCAGCGTCATACAGCGCCGACAGCCTCTCGGTATCCCATTCGCTCACGTACTTGCTGACGAGCTTCTCGAACGCGCGGTCATCATCTGATGCCGCAACTGCCTCGACCTCGTCCGCGGCCGCAGCTTCCTTCGCATCCTGCGTGCTGCCGTCACTCACCGACGACACGCCTTCGCTTTCGAACGCCTCGGCCTCATACGTACGCAGCTCGACGCTCGCATCCTCGTTCATGCCGTCGACGTATGCCCCCTGAGCGCTGAGCATCTCGTCCATGACGATCGACGACGATACGCTCTCCTCCACCCTCTCCGCCTCGCTCATCTGGTCAAGGCTCAACCCAAGTCCCCAGTACTTTCCCCACGATTCCGCCACATGTCGCAACTCCTCAAGAGAAGGCCGCGACGGCGTAAGGGACGTCTCGGTAATAGCCTCGAAGGGGTAGTACAGCACGCCCGCATAGGCGATGACCTTGCCGGTCGCATCGTCGACAGACGCGTATCCCGTCGACTCGCTGTCTCCGACCATGAGCTCGCACTCCCAGATGATGGCCGACGTGTTTCCCGATCGCGCGTCCCGGTCCTGGCTTACGTACAGGTATGGCGTCGCAAAGGCCTCGAGAGCGCCCTGCCCGAACAGCTCGCTGAAGCCAGGGCCTTCTACCTGCGTCGTTGCCTCCCGAATGGCCGTCATCACCTCCTCGGTGGAGAGTTGGGCACCGCCGCTCATCTCGTACATCGCAGTGGCGTTGCGAGAGTTGCCGAGAAGCTGTAGCGCCTCGAGCACCGACCCGTGGCTCGTAGGCTCGAACGTGATCTGCGTCGCCTCGAAGGCGTCTGTCGCGCCGCTGTCGAGGCGTGACTGCATCTCGCAGATGACCTCGGGCGCAAAGAGGCCCGTTGCCACGGACAGGCACGTCGCCGCGCCCAGCATGACCGTCGTCTTGGATATCATGACTCGGCCCCCGGAAACGTCGCCGTGACGCAGGTGCCCTCGCCCAGGCGGCTGGCGATCCTCAGGTCGCCCCCGTGAGCCTCCATGATCTTGGCGCACAGCGACAGCCCGATGCCTGCGCCGCCTTGCGCACGCGAGCGCGCCTTGTCAACGCGGTAGAACTCCTCGGTCAGCCGATCGACGTCTTCGGGCGAGATGCCGCTGCCGTTGTCAGCCACCGCGATCTTGCAGACGCCATGCTTGATGGTGCACGACAGCGCCACCCGTCCCCCTTCGCGCTCATCCGTGGCACGCCGCGCGTTCTCGAGGAGGTTCACGATGAGCGAGCCCACCAGATCGGCATCCATCTCGCAGATGCCGTCGTCGCACCTCCACTGCAGGCGCGTGTTCGTCTGGGTCCAGCTCGTGGACAAGGGGCCACAGATGCCGCTCACGAGCGGCCTCACCTCGACATAGTCCAGGTCGATCGCCTCGCCGTCCAGCAAGAACAGCTCCAAGAGCTTGCTTGACAGCGCCTCGAGCCGCCGGCCTTCGTCGAAGATGTACTCTGATGCCCGTGCGCGCTCGTCCTCAGAGAGGCTGCCCTTGCGCATGAGGTCTGCGTATCCAATGACCGACGTCATCGGGGTCTTCATCTCGTGGGCGAAGCTGCCCATGAAGCGCTGCTGGCGCGCGAGCGAGTCGCGCATGCCCTCCATGCTGTGCTCGATCTGCACAGCCATGAGGTCGAAGTCCTTGGAGAGAGACCCTACCTCATCGTCGCTTCTCACTTCAGAGCGCGACGAGAGATTGCCGCCCGCGATGTCATGCGCTGCCTTGGAGAGCTTCGAGAGCGGGCGCGTGAGCGCGAAGGCGGCAACGAACGTGAGTGCCGCGCAGCTCGCGACCAAGATGACGAACGCCAAGCGAAACGCTGAAAGCTGCTCGTCACGTGCTGCCACGAGCGGGGCTATGTCATGAGTAAGCTCAAGCTGCACGGACTTCTCCCCGATGCTGCAGGCGCCACGCACGACGATGAGGCGCATCTCGCCCTCCTCGCCGACCACCGTCAGCTCGGCATGTCCCGGCTCGAACGCAGGTGCCTCTCCGCTTGCAAGCGTGGCATACTGCGCCAGGTAGCTGTTCCCGTCGTCATAGATAACCGAGCCGTCGCTCGTCATCTTGATGGACGTCCAGGTGCCCGATCCGGACAGGCCCAACTGGGCGAGCATGTCGGTGATGTCGCTGCGCGTGTTGATTTCGCCGAGGCTTCCCATGACCGAGAGCATGTCGACAAGTGCTTGGTAGGAATCGCGCACGCTCGCCTTCTCGCGCGCGAGCGACCCCTGAAACGATGACGACACGAGGATGCCGCCGCAGATGCCGAACAACAGCGAGACGACGCACAGCGTAGCCAGAGCCATCTTGAGGCCGAGTCTCATGCGCCCTTATGCTCCGCGCGGCACGTCCATGCGATAGCCTACCTTGCTGACAGCGCGGATGCAGTCAAGGCCCGTCTTCTTGCGCAAGCGCTGCACGTGCAGATCGACCGTCTTCGAGCCGTAGGCCATCTCGCCGCCCCATACGCGCTCGTACAGCGTCTCTCGATAAAGCGCCGTATTCGGGTTGCGAGCAAACATCAGCAAAAGCTCGTATTCCTTGTGCGTGAGCTGTATCTCGACGCCGTCGCGCGTGACGCGCATTGCCTTGGGATCGATCTCGATGCCGGCGATGCTCAGCGCTTCGGTGCCGCATCCGGCGCGCCTGAGCACGACGTCGACGCGAGCCAGCAGCTCGTCTATCTCGAAGGGCTTGACAATATAGTCCTCAGCCCCCATGCGCAACCCGCTCACGCGCTTGTCAAGCGTGTCGACCGCCGTCAGGAAGATGGCTGGCACCCCCTTAGCGACACAAAACGGCAACAGCTCGAAGCCGTCTATCTCGGGAACCATGACATCCAACAGCGCAAGGTCAAAGTGCTCGCGCTCAAGCGCATCAGCCGCGACGGCACCATCGAGCGCCAGCGTGCACGTATGACCGGCACCGACAAGGCTCAGCTTTATAAGGTTCGCGATAGCCGGCTCATCCTCTACGATGAGTATTGATGACATCTGCGCTCCCCTCGTCTCGCGTCCCAGCTCACTCAGCTGAGAGCATTATGCATCTGCCTGGCATCAAAACGCCATAGCCTGCACAGAGGCACCGCCTTAGGCGACCTCGACGATGTCGGCATGCTCGACGATGTACTCGTTGGCCTTGAATCGCTCGGCCGACTCGCGCAGCGCGAAGCCCTGGCCGTTCTGGCGAATCTGCTCGTGCAGCTGCTTGGGCGGCACCGACGGGTTCATGGTATGGCACACCTGCTCGATGTCATGGTCGGTGACCGTCAGCCCGAAATGCCGGAATACCGCATCCAGTGCATAGCCCTGCACCAACAGCTCACGCGCCTGCAGCATCAGCATCATGCTGATGCTCTGCTCCCCGCCGCTCTCCTCGACGAACTGGTCCCACGTCTTGCCCTCCTGCTGGAGGTCGCGCTGGATGCTCTCGCGCAGCTGGCGCATCATCTGCTCGTACACCTCATCAGCGATCTTGCCCTGGAAGCGCTTCGACAGCTCGGACACGGCAGTCTGGCGCACGTAGCTCTTATAGCTCTCACGCGCCTGCACCTCGATGTTCTTGCGAATGTTCGCTTTGAACTCCTCAGCGTTCTTGAACATCGGCGCGCTGCGACGCACCCACGCGTCATCAATCTCAGGCGCCTCCTCGCGCAACAGCTCGGTAATCGTCACGGTCGCATCGTGCGGCACCGCGATCTCGTTCATGTCCTCGTCAAAGTCAGGCGCATCGAACCGAAAGCTCTTCGTCTCGCCCACCTTCATGCCGACGACCTCTTCCTCGAAGCCAGCAGGCATGTGACCCGCTCCGACCGCATAGATGCGACCTTCGGCATTCAGGCCTTTGACCGGCTCGCCGTCGCGCTCCACCTTGAGCGTCATCTTCGCGTAGTCCCCTGCCGCAAGCACATGGTCAGGGTCGGCGTCTTCGTCCTTCACGTACGACGTATAGCCCTCGCGCAGCTTCGCTATCTCAGCATCGACCAGCGACTCGTCTACCGAAAACGGCGGCACCTCGATATGCACAGGCTCGTAGGAAGACAGCTCGTATTCCGGCTTGAGCTCGACATCGAGATGAAAGCGGAAGTCGCGCCCCCGTGCGAGCTCGCCCTCGCCGATGAGCGTCGGCATGAACGCAGGCACGACGTTCTTCTTGTCCAGCACCATCGGCACGAGCATCTCGGCCGCCGCGTTACGCACGATGGCATCCAAGTCGTTGATGCCCATGCGCTCCTTGGCGACTTGCGCCACGGTCTTGTTGGGCTCAGGCTGCATGCCCATCGAGTTAGCAAAGGCGATGTGCGCTTGGTTGAGCACCTGCTCGACATCGCTGGCCGTTGCCGTCACGTCATAGGAGATGCTGGTTCCGCTCTTCTTCTTTTGGACGATCTTCATGGAAGCCCTTTCGTCTCAGGTAGGTCGCTAGGTGCAGAGTGCCTTCATGTCATGACTGATAACCATAGCGCATTTGCCGACAAAAGATATGAACATCGCGCCGATTTCATCATGGGTTTCGCGCCGCGCAGCGCAAACGTCAGCTTGTCGGTCATAGGCGCGGCACGATGTCCGCCATAAGAGCGGGGCCGGAAACGAATGTTTCCGGCCCCGCTGGCAAACCTTCGTATGCCTTGCCAAACGCATCCCGCACGAGACGTATCTGACATCAGCTTTGGTCAGCTACTCCTCGGTCTGATCGCCCTCCGTGCCCGGCTTGTCCGTGGAGCTGTTCTTGTCCCCATAGGTCGCCTTGACAAGCGCATGGATGTCATCGCGAATGTCATCGTCGATGATGCTGGCACCACCGAGGATGTACATCTTGCCCAGAGATATGGCGTTCGCAGCGACGAATCCACGGTCACCCTTGGAATCGCGCCCATTGATAACCGTATTGTTCCACGGTTCGGCGCCCGGCAGCTTCGAGCCGCTCACCAGGAGGACCGGAGCGTCGTTCTTGCCCGCAAGGGCAGCACCCGCCAGAGCGTCCAAGCCCTTGGCACCCAAGTCGCCCGATGCGATGCAGACAGCCTTGTTGTCAAGATAGCCGTTGTCGAGCATGTAGTTGGCGATCTGGTTGGACGTGTCATAGCCGTCTTCGCCCCAGATGCGCTGGACGCGGGTGCCATAGGCCACCTCGGCGGTCGTCCGCGGGACGACCACGGTGCCGCCAGCGACATATACGGTGCCGCCCAGCTCCATGATGGTGTCATTTGCCTCAGACGGCAGCTTGCCCTCTGTATCCGTCAGGAAGATCGGCACGCCGTACTTGAACGCAAAGCCCGAGATGGACAGAGCATCCTGGAAGTTGACGCTCGTAGCGATGATGACGTCGCGTCCGGCCTTGTTGCCAAACGATGCCACCGCCTTGGCGCACTTGACCGAGGTATCCCAGGCGTTCTCGCCAGCGATGCGCGTCGACTCGACGTTGATCTGCTTGAGGTCGCCTTCGACCTCGGCCGGCAGCGCCACCGTGCCGCCGATGACATATGCGTTCTTGGCACCCAGGCGATACGTCTCAGCAACGATCTCCTGAGAGGTGGTCGTGCGCTCGGTCAGCAGGATCGGGCA
>CAJUFC010000080.1 GCA_910585565.1 uncultured Eggerthellaceae bacterium
CCGAGGGCGCGAAAAGTCCCGGCCCGTCGAAGACATCGTCGCGGAGGCCGAACGCTACGTCGCCGACGGCGTGAAGGAGATCACGCTGCTCGGGCAGAACGTGAACTCGTACGGGCGCGACCTGTACGGCAGCCCCGCGTTCGCGCGCGTGCTCGACGCCGTCTGCGCGACCGGCATCGACCGCGTCAGGTTCGCCACCAGCCACCCCAAGGACCTCTCCGACGAGGTCATTGACGCCTTCGCGCGCCTCGACGCGCTGATGCCGGCGCTGCATTTGCCCGTGCAGTCGGGGTCGAACGGGGTGCTCGAGCGCATGAACCGCCGCTATACCGCCAGGCACTACCGTTCGCTCATCGACAAGCTGCGTGATGCGTGCCCTGATATCGCCCTTTCCACCGATGTCATCGTCGGGTTCCCGGGCGAGACAGAAGACGATTTCGCCGATACGCTGCGTCTCATCGACGAGGTGGGCTACAACCAGGTGTTCACCTTCATCTATTCGCCGCGCAGCGGAACGCCGGCCGCCTCCTATGATGGCATGCTGTCGCGCGAGGTCGTGCAGGATCGGTTCGACCGGCTGTTCGAGGTCGTGCAGAAGCGCGCGTTCGAGGCCAACCAGCGCGATGCGAACAAGGTCGTTCGCGTGCTCGTGGAGGGACCCTCGAAGCGCGACGAGTCCATCTTGTCTGGGCGCAGCCCCAAGAATGTCAACGTGCACGCGAAGGTGCCTCAGGGGATGTGCGCCCAAGACCTGGCCGGGCAGCTCCTTGACGTCAAGGTCACCGAAGCGAAGACGTGGTACCTGCTTGGCGAGGTCGTGTAGGTGACGCACGAGCGCGATCCCATCATCGTCATCGTCGGGCCGACGGCATCGGGAAAGTCCTCGCTCGCCATCGCCCTGGCGCAACGGCTCGATGGTGAAATCGTCAGCGCCGACTCGATGCAGGTGTATCGCGGGCTGGATATCGGCACGGCAAAGGTGCCGGGCGCAGAGCGCATGGTGCGGCACTACGGCATTGACGTAGCCGACCTGGCCGAGCCGTTTTCAGCGGCGCTCTTCCAAGAGCTCGCGCGAGACGCATTTGACGAAATCGCACGCGCAGGCAAGGTGCGCATCCTCTCGGGCGGGACTGGCTTCTATATCAGGGCCGCGATCGACGCATATGATTTCGTAGCGGGCGAACAGGCCGGCAACCCCGTGCGCGAGCGCTACAATGCCTTGGCGCAAGCAAGCGGGAGCGAAGCGGTGTGGAGGCGCTTGCAGGAGCGAGACCCGGCAAGCGCCGAGATGATTCATCCCAACGACGTGAAGCGCATGGTGCGCGCGCTGGAGATGCTGGAAGCAGGGGAGAGCTATGCCGAGCAGCGTGACAACCTAAAGCGCCTCGAACAGGCCTTGCCTGCCATCTTCATCGGCATCGATGTCGAGCGCGACGTGCTGCGCGAGCGCATTGACCGGCGCGTTGATGCCATGGTCGACCAGGGGCTTGTCGGGGAGGTGCGCTCTCTCGTCGAGGCAGGCCTCAAGGAGGCCATCACGTCTCAGCAAGCTATCGGCTACAAGGAGATCGTTGCTGCGCTCGATGGCGAGACCACGATGGACGAGGCAATCGAGCGGATCAAGACGGCAACGAAACGGTATGCCAAGCGCCAGCGCACTTGGTTCAGAGCCGACAAGAGGATACACTGGATCAATGGCACGGATGGAGACATCGATGCGATGCTGGATGCGGCGTTGCGCGTGCTTGCACAGGAAGGATTTCAGATATGAGCATCGAGCTTGTGTTCGACAAGATGAATGGGCTAGGAAACGACTTCGTCGTCATAACCGACATGGCTGATGAGATCAAGCTCTCTGACGCTGAGGTGGTACGGCTGTGCGACCGCCATGTTGGCATCGGGGGCGACGGCGTCATACTCGTCAAGCCGTCGCCGCGAGACGAGTGTGCGGCCTACATGCACTACATCAACTCGGACGGCACTTTGGCGCAGATGTGCGGCAACGGCGTTCGCTGCTTTGCGAAGCATCTCGTCGACCATGGCATCATCGACGCGAGCGCAGGCCGCTTCGTTGCCGATACCCTCGCCGGTCCGCGCCCGATAGACTTCGAGCTCGACGAGAGCGGGCGCATGTCTGTCGCGACTGTCGACATGGGGCGCCCGGTCTTGGACCCGTCTGCGGTGCCCATCGATGCGTGTGCGACGATGGAAAGCGCAGAAGGGGAGGCGTTCGTCGGCAACCGCCTGATTCCGTCGCCATGGGGAGACTTTGCGTTCACGGCCGTTTCGATGGGAAACCCTCATGCCATCTGCTTTCTGGACGATCTGTCTGCGTTGCCTGACGAGCTCTTTGTCGAGGGAGCCGAGAAGTCGCTTCCTGCGTTGCGCATCGATGGAATCGGTGCATTCTATGAGGCGAACCCGATCTTTCCCGAAAAGGCCAACATCGAGTTTGCCGTCATCGACGAAGGCGGAATCCACATGCGCGTATACGAGCGCGGATGTGGCGAGACCCTAGCCTGTGGCACAGGCGCTTGCGCCACGAACGTCGCAGCAGCGCTGACCGGCAGGGCGCCTCGGCAAAACGTCTTGCATCTGCTGGGCGGAGACCTCCAGATAGACTGGAAGCCGGACGGGCGCGTGTTCATGACCGGCCCTGCCGAGACCGCATTCACGGGCCGCATCGAGATCTAGCGAGGACCCATCATGGGCGACGCAGAGCCGAAGCGGCACCGAAACTCCTCCCGCAGGTGGGAGCTGGCCTCCACGGAGGTGCCGCGCGAGCGAGCCATCCTCGTCGGCATACAGAGGAAAGACGACGCCTGGTCGCTGGAGTCCTCTCTGGCAGAGCTCGAGCGGCTAGCCCATACGGCCGGAGCTGACGTCGTGGCGAAGACGTCCCAGCGGCTCACGAGCCCCCACCCGGCCACCTTCGTTGGCAGCGGCAAGGCCCAAGAGATCGCCGAGCTTGCGCGTTCGCTTGAGGCCGACCTCGTCATATTCGATGACGAGCTGACGCCGTCGCAGCAGTCCAATCTCGAGAAGACCGTAGACCGCTCGGTCAAGGTGATCGATCGCACGGCACTCATCCTCGACATCTTCGCACTGCACGCAACGAGCAAAGAGGGTCGGCTTCAAGTGCGCCTGGCTCAGAACCAGTATCTCTACCCGCGCTTGCGCGGCATGTGGGCACACCTAGCCTCCAACCGCATGGGCGGCGGGGTCGGCTCGCGCTTCGGGGAAGGCGAAAGCCAGCTCGAGGTCGACCGCCGCATGGTCAGAAATCGCATCACCTCGATCAAGAAAGAGCTCGCGCAGCTCGGGAACGTGCGTCGCCAGCAACGCGAAGGTCGCTATGCGAGCGGCATCTTCAAGATCGCATTGGCGGGATATACGAATGCGGGAAAGTCGAGCCTCCTCAACAGGATCTGTGGCTCGCAGGTCTACAGCGATGACGTGCTGTTCGCGACGCTCGACTCCACCACGCGCCGTCTGCGCCTGCCCGAGGGCAGGGAAGTGACGCTGACCGACACGGTCGGGTTCATCCAGAAGCTGCCGACGACGCTCGTAGAGGCGTTCAAGTCCACCCTCGATGAGGTGTCTGGCGCGGACTTGGTCCTGCATGTCGTCGACGTCTCGTCAGAGGACTATCTCCAGCAAATCGATGCCGTCAACGACGTCATCGACCAGATTGACGCCAACATCATCCCGAAGATACTCGTCTTCAACAAGGCCGATCTGCTTGATGGGGACATGCTTCACGCCATGAAGAGACGCTATCCTCAGGTATATTTCATATCGTCAGTCACCGGCTATGGCATCCCTGAGCTCATCGGCGCCATCTCTGTCGCTGCCGCGAGCAGCGACGTGCTCATGAGCCTCGTGCTGCCGTTCGAGGAGGGCGCGCTTGCCTCTGATGCCCATAAGAAGTGCCATGTGCTTCACCAGGAATACACCGAGCATGGCATCAAGATGACTGTGCGCGTGCCTCAGCAGCTTGTCGGAACGTATGCGCCCTTCGAGGCTACAGACGCCTGAACACCGCCACGACCACCCCGGCAATCGTGCAGCTATCGAGGATGATGGGCCTCATCTTGGAGTTATCAGGCTGCAGTCGAATGTGGTCCTTCTCTTTGTAGAAGCGCTTGACCGTAGCGCCGTCATCGACGAGAGCGACGACGATGTCACCGTTGTCTGCGACTGGCTGCTCCTTGACGACCACGTAGTCGCCGTC
>CAJUFC010000081.1 GCA_910585565.1 uncultured Eggerthellaceae bacterium
CAGCTACGGCACGGCGGGCACCGTCTTTGACGAGACGTGGGAAGGCGGCGACCCCAGCGAGCGCCTGCCTCTCAAGCTGGGCATGACGGTTCCCATCAAGGAGGGTGCGATTGCTCTCAACGCCAACCTCGACGGCCCCCAAACCATCACCCACCTCAGGGTGACCGTAACGACCACGACGTAATGCCCTTGGGTGCGGCTGCATGCGGGGTGCAGCCGCACCCGACACAAGGGACCCAAAGGGACGAGGTAAATGGATTGCAGGAAGGAGGCGACATGCCAACAAAGAAGGTGTACAAGGCATATCGGGCGCGGTTGTATCCGACGGCCGACCAGGCGGCGTACTTCCGGCGCATGTTCGGCTGCTGCCGGGTCGTGTACAACCACTTCCTCGCGGTGCGGGTCGAGGCGTACGAGGCGCGCAAGTCCGACCCGACCGTGCGCGTGCCCTCGCGCTTCGACCTGTGCCGCATGCTCACCGACTACAAGCGCGAGCGCACCGACGCCACGGGGCACGCCTTCCTGCGCGACGTGGACTCCACCGCGCTCGTGTACGAGGTGCAGCATCTTGACGACGCGTTTCTGCGCTTCTTCCGGCGCGTGCGCGAGGGCGGCTCGGACGTGGGATTCCCGCGCTTCAAGGGGCGCGGCGACAAGGCGTCGGCTACGGTTGCGTTCAAGAAGGCGAAAGACGTGCGGCCCAACGGCGTGCGGTTCGCCAAGGTAGGTTGGGTCAAGGCGCGCGTCTGGCGCGAGCTAGAGGGCGACCCGCTCTCCTGCACGATTTCGCTCGATGCCGCAGGCCGGTGGTGGGCGTCCGTTTCCTGCAAGAACGTGCCTCAGCAGTGGCCCGAGCCCGTGTGCGAGGAAGGCGCTGTTGACCTCACTGCGTTGGATGATGCCGCTTGCGTGTCGGGGGGTGCTGACGCTGGGTCGGCGGACGCGGTCGCAGAAGCGCGTCGTGCGAAGGAGCGCAAGCGGAAGAAGAAGCTCGCGCGCGAGCGTCGGCGGCTTGCCCGCAGGCAGGCGCCGGGCCCCAACAAGAAGGCCTCGGCGGGTTGGCTCGAGCAGTACGAGCGCGTGGCCAAGTTGGAGGCGGCCGCCGCTGACGCGCGACGTACGCGGGCAGGCCAGTTGACCGCGCCGGTGGTGCGCACGTGTGCCCGGGTCGTTGCCGAGGGCGCGGGGGACGACCTTACGCCCGAGGGCCGCGAGGTCCTACGGCAGCTACGCTACAAATGCGCCTGGGCCGATCGCGAACTCATAGAGGAACAATGAACAGAGGTCGGTGGTGGCGTTCGTTTTCTCGCAATCGCCGCTCGCCGGCTGCCGAGCGGGCGAGTGGGCGTAAAAACGAATGCTATCCCCAAATGGACGCCACCCCCGACCCCTGTTCAGGTGGGATGAGTAGGGCGGTTTGGCCGTCCGAATCAACGCTTGTGGAGACCAGACCCCGAGAGGGAGGGGCAGCCTGCCAAGGAATAGCCCCCTCCCGCCTGGGCGGCGCGGTCGATGAAGCAAGAAGTGGCCGGGAACGATTCCGGGCGCGGTGCCAAGCTCTCGCCACGCATCAACGTGTGCCGGGCAGCATACCGCTCCCATCCCAGCTGGCGCCAAACTCCATTTGAAACACACTCGATTTCAGGAGAGGTTAAGGAATCGAAAGCGGCGACGGCGCTACGGCGCGAGGTTCGAGTTGTGGAGATTTGTTTGGAAATCGTCGCGGTTTCGAGGCTTGGGGGTTGCCAAAACTTTTGCGCACGGATATAACGTCTACCAAAACCGACGGCGTCGGGAGCGTTGCTGGTGCGGGCCGAGAGCGGCCTCGCGGACGGCGACGCGGACAGGTAAGCGTGAGTACGGAGGCGGAGATGCAGAAGGTCAGCCTGAGCGGTTGCACGACATCCGCCACCCGCAGCGTGACGGGCGAAAGCTCGAAAAATCGCCGCGGGGGGGGGTCTGTGCGCTAACCTCTAGCGGAAGTCGTTCTTTTTCTTCCAAAGATTTTATCCATAATAAACTGAATGGCGAAAGGGGACCTCGAGCGGGGGCGTCCCCTTCCGGCGCCTCGCTCGGGAAGGGCCGCGCGTCCTCGCTCGCTGGCGCCGAGCGCGCGACGCGCCTGCGGGATTTCTCGGGGTTGTCGGGGCAGGCATCATCATCGCTTCGCACAACGAACGCCATTTGTCATTCCGAGGAGCGGGCGGAGCCCCGACGAGGAATCTTCCACGTCGCGAGAGAGATGACGTTGCAAGCTGACGGAGAGGGGCGTGCGATTCGGAGCGTCCCGATCGCGCATGTCGCGACCCGCTTCGTCTCCGTCGTGCTGGCGATGCTGCTGGCGGTGACGATGCTGCCGGCGGCTGGGCTGCCGCAGGCGTTCGCCGACGAGCCTGCCGACCGTCCTGCGACGAGCGGCGGCGATATGGCGCTGCAAAGCGCCAACGGCGGCGCGACCGCCGACGGAGCTGAGGTCGTGGACAACGGCCTGCGCTACGTGGTACGCGACGGCGCGGCCACGCTCGTCGGCTTCGAGGACGGCGCGTCTCTCGAGGGCGCGCTCGTCGTTCCCGAGACGGTGGGCGACGGCGCGACCATGAAGGCCGTCGAGATCGCCGAGGGGCAGGTGGCCGAGGGCGTCACGTCACTGACGCTGCCGCAGGCGGTGGAGAGCGTGAGGACCGAGGGGCTGGCGGCGGCGTTCCCGGCGCTCGCCTCCATCGAGGTCGCCTCGGGCGCGGCTGCCGAGGGCGACGGCGCGGCCGGCTCCGAGGGCGCGGCTGGCAAGGCCGCCTACTCCTCGGTCGCGGGCATGCTGTTCCGCTCGGCTGCGGGGCAGGCGTCCTCTGACGGCGAGGCCTTCGCCGAGGACGCCCTCGAGCTCGTGTGGGCGCCTCCCGCCATGGTGGTCGCGCGCATTCCCCTCGAGTGCAAGAGCATCGCGTCTGGCGCGTTCGTCGACGCCGCGGCGCTCGAGACGGTGATGTCGTTCGGCAGGATGGAGTCTATCGCGTCTGCCGAGTTGGATGACAGGGGCAACGTCACGAAGCCCGGAGCCTTCGCCGACGAGCAGATATCGAGGCTCACCATCGTCGTGCCGGGAACCAACTACGCCGTCACCGGCGAGGGCGCCGAGCGCGTGAGCGGAAGCGTGGCGTTGTCCGAGAAGACCGACATGCTCGAGAAGAGGAAGGCCTGGTTCCACCACGGCTTCGACACCGAGCAGATCATCATGGGCGCCCCCTTCGGCGAGATCGAGGGCGTCATCGGCGTCGATGACGAGGGCAAGGCGGAAGACCGCAGCCTCGTCACGCCGCTCCAGAACGGCAAGGGGCATCTCGACCTCACCCCCGAGGAGCAGGCCGAGGTCGACGCCCGCAAGGCAGCTGAGCCCACAGACGGCCTCTCGTTCTCCTACCAGGCGAGTATGGACCTCTCGGTCAAGTGGGTAGGCGACAAGACCGCCACGCCCGCGCACGTCGAGATCCCCGCCTACGTCGCCATCGACGACGTCACCTACCAGGTGACGCAGATCGAGCCCAACGCCTTCGAGGGCGCCGTGTTCCTGTCGAGCGTCACCATCCCCGAGGGCGTCACCGCTATCGGCGAATCTGCCTTCGCGGGCTGCACCAACCTCAAGAGCGTGAGCCTGCCCTCCACCCTGAAGACCATCGACTATGCCGCCTTCAAGGGCGCGGCTCTCGAGTCCATCGCCATCCCCGAGGGCGCCACCTACATCGGCGGCGAGGCCTTCGCCGACTGCGCCTCCCTCGAGGACGCCCAAGTGGGATCCTCCACCCTCGTCGGTACGGACGCCTTCGCCAACTCCCCGGCAGGCGCCTACGTTCAGTCCATGATCCAGCAGTCAGCGCCGTCCGACGAGCCCCAGGAAGCCGATGCCTCGACAGACGCTGATGCGCCAGCCGAAGCCTCCGACGGCATAAGCGCTTATGCGGCGCCTCCAGGGCCGAGTGAGCTGAATAACACGTTTTATACTTCTGTCCCGGCTGACGGGGTTAGCAATAGAGATGGGTTCTGCATGAGGGCTCTCACTAGTCCTTATTACACTCTTTACTACTACAATATTCTTCACGATAGGGGATGGATTAACGATCATGGATTTGCGGATGCGAACGGCATCGTGAGTCCGCAAAACCTCTACGCGACCAATTTGGCAATCAAATCCCATGGATACAATAACGACACTCAGCCTCCTGGCGACGAAGCACGCTTTGTAACAGTGGGTGGAAAGAGATGCCTGCAGTACCAAAAAACCCGCGCGGAAGGACTCAGGCCCAATGAGACTATGTGGGCTGAAACTGGTTTTGTCGCAGTGCCTGCAGATGGGGTAGCGCTGGAAAGCTTCAGGGCGCATGTGTATAAAAATGGCAGTCCATACGATTATCCTAGCGGGTTTGACACTGACTTTCTTGGACCGGGTTGGCTGGGAGCAGGCTATCATTATGTAACCTTTGGACCCGAAAAGAATCAGCTGGAAGTGACAAGCGAAGACGGTCTTGTGTGTCACTTTGAGGATGCCTCGGGTGCGAATCTCGGGAACAGCGCGATTGGAGTTGCTGGACAGACGTACAAAGTCATTCCTCCAAGTGGTTACACGATCGACGGAGCGCCGACTGTTGATGGGCGCGGAAGCACATGGAACGCCGAAAGCCAGTTGCTTGAGATGGGTGTTGGCCCTACGACTGTTTCCGTCAAGCTCATCCCCAACGACATCAAGGTCACCTTCAACCTGCCGCATGCGTATGTGTCGGGCAAGACGGCGGGTGCGGCGTATGGCGACGACAACGTCGTGTGGGGCGAGGGCGACGCCTCCAACACGATGACCATCAAGACCGAGGCCACCGTCGGCAACACGAACGGCACGACGCCGATGCCCAACACCACGACCATCAGCGCGAGCGGATCGCAGATTGCTTTCAAGAACGGCCAGGGGCAGGACGGCTACCGCGTCACCATCACGCCGCACAACGGGTGGCAGCACCTGGGCATGTGGGCGCTCAGCTACAAGGACGGCGAGAACTGGGTCGACGACCCGAGCTTCACATCGATGCAGAGCGCCGTCATCGACTACACCAAGGAGTGGAGGCTCACGCCGATCGTCACGGGCGTGACCTACACCATCACCTACGACGGCAACGGGTCCGGCAACCCGGTTGCGGGCGGCTCGTACCAGGTGGGCAATGGCCTGGCCACCATGCCAACGCCCAAGAGAAGCGGCTTTTGGTTCGCCGGCTGGGCGTGGACGAACGACCAGAACAAGATGATTACCGACCCGACCGACACGAACGGTTTCAAGGGCGACAGCTGGTATCCGGGCGACGATGTTGACCCCGATGTGCCCAGCTTCACCATTTCGGACAGCGCCTACGGCAACGCCGAGCTCAAGGCCATCTGGAAGCCGAAGACGTACAAGATTCGCTATGACGTGTCCGTGACTGAGAAGGACGACGGCACCTATTGGGCCGACACGCCCGATGACGACGTGTTTGTGCATCCGGACGCGCGGACGGTTGTCGCGAGCGCGTCCAACCCGGGCAGCGACAGCGAGACCTGGGCATTCACCAAGTCGCCCGAGGACTTCCGCACCCAAGACGGCATCGACACCAGCGCCCTGTTCGCGAACGGGTCGTACGACGAGGGCGCCGTCAACTACGAGTTGCCCGAGGTTCCCTTCGAGGGCTACCTCTACAAGGGTTGGACCAAGCAGGTGAAGCTGCCTGCGGGCCTCAGCGTGAGCGACCCGAATGACGGCCCGTTCCTGGCGTTCTCGGCTGACGTGGCCGGAAAGCTGTGGCCCAACCAGTGGAACCTGGGCGACACCGAGCCCGAGGGCACCTACGTTGAGAGCACCAACCTCATCACGCTGTATGGCGTGTGGCTGCGCAAGGGCGTCGTGACGGTGAACCTCGAGAGCTCGGACCCCGCCGAGGTGGCTGCTGGCAGCGTCAACGACGAGGCGAGCGTCAAGGTCAACGGCGCGAACGTCGAGAACACGCACGTGCAGCCCATCGCCTACTGGCAGGACCGCGGGCTCATGCTCTATCGCGAGATGGGCGAGCCGGGCCATAGCATCACCGGCCTGCACGACCCCATCTCCTCTGACACGAAGATCGCCGACACGCGCGTCGTGAACTCGGCGACGAAGAACCGCGACTTCCAGGCGCCGACGCGCACGGGCTTCCGCTTTCTCGGCTGGGGCAAGGCAGGCGCGAGCGGGGGCGACGACGTGCTGTACATCAAGTACTTCGAGAACGCCGAGGGCGCGGGCGACGCGGCTGCGGGTGGCTCTGCTGCAGGCGGCGCGCACGAGCAGGGCTTCTACCTCACGCCCGCCGGCATGGAGCGCGTGCTGCGGTGGGACACGAACGGCGGCGACGCCGTGGCGGACGAGGGTCAGCAGGAGACCTGGGACGCCCTGTGGGAGATCCGCACGTACCAGATCGAGCTGCACGTGCCGGCCTCCACGGTCAAGAACACGAACGGCAACGGCTGGTCCGAGGCGTCCTACCGCTGGGAGCAGGACGTGGTGACCCGGCCGGATGGCTCCTCCACGGTGTCCAGCTGGCGCAAGGCCGTCAAGGAATGGAAGTACTGGGACGTGTTCTACGTGCCGTACTACGACCTGAACAGCCCGTTCAACGCGTATCGCGGCTGGTTCCGCGGGTCCATCGGCGACGCCGGCCAGTTCGAGTTCACCGACGACGACACGTTCACGACCGAGGACGGGCAGGTGCACCGCAAGCCCGTCATCACCGAGGCGCAGGGCCGCGCCCAGGGGCAGGCTGCCGATGCTGACAACACGTTCCGCGTGACCGCGGCCAACCTCGACCCCAAGAAGCTGTGGGCCGGCGCCGCGGCGGGGCAGGAGACCGACCTGGACAACGTGACCGCGCCGGACGGGTCGATAGAGCTCTGGCTCTACACCGAGCCGGTGTACATCAACGTGACCGCCCCGATGGGCGTGTTCCTCGCGAACGACGAGCCCTATGTGGTCGGCAGCGACCCGCGCATGGCGCTCGAGGAGGAGGCGACCTTCACGGTGAAGGAGAGCAACCAAGACCTGGTGCTCACCTCCATCACGGCGACCGACATCGTGGAGGCCGACGTGAACCAGACCACCAACCAGGTGGACGTCAAGACCACCGTGGACGACACCAAGTCGCGCGAGACGGGCATGTGCTACCGGATGTTCGACGTCAAGAACGACGTGGCGACGGACCCCGCCGGCGGCGACCAGACCAAGTGGAACCTCGACAACGCGCGCATCTTCTGGGTGTCGCCGAGCGAGACGGTGTACCCCTACGTGAAGTCGACCAACCAAGACCCGGGCCAGCATGACATGGGCAAGCGCGTCTACTTCGGCTTCGGCGGCGGCAAGGGCGCGGCGAACCACCTCGGCGACAACGTGGTGGAGGACGACCCCGACCGCTCCGACGACGGCAACCTGCTGGGTGCCTTCGAGCTCAAGCAGAACTACACGGCCGGCGGCCTGGCCGGCAAGGACGGCTACAAGGTGGCGACCGACGCCGAGGGCACGAGCTATGTGTACGACGCGACGAAGGACCAGTACGGCAAGACTGTCGGCACCGGCGAGGAGGCCCGCACCGTGTGGTACGCGTGGGCCGCGAAGCCGGGCGACGCCAACGGCCGGCTCGTGCTGACGCCGGTCGGCGGGGGCGAAGACGCGCACACGGTCGACGTCTCGGCTCCGCTGGTGTGGCGCGACTACTCGTTCTACTACGGGCTGGATTTGGACAAGTGCTCGTTCGATTTGGGCGCCATCCAGTCGATGGTGGAGGCCGAGGACGCCTGGGGCTACAACGTGGGCTACAAGAAGCCGCTCGTGAAGCTCATGTTCACCTTCGCGGTGGAGCGCGTGCCCAACGTGAGCTATGGCGCCGTGGG
>CAJUFC010000082.1 GCA_910585565.1 uncultured Eggerthellaceae bacterium
CCAGCAGCATAGCCAGCACGACGGAGACAAAGCGGGTCCCGGCCATCCAACCGCCCTCCGGGCGGCGGGCGGGCTGAAGCTCCGCCCCTACGCCTTTCGGAACCAGATAGTTAGACACACCCGTGCCTTGCGGAACAAGCGAAGCGCTCTCCCCCTCGTCATTCCGAGCAAAGCGAGGAATCTTCCCCGTTGCTAGGGGCGAGCGCCCTCTAGAATGCGAAGCTATCCCCCTCGCAGCGGGGAAGATTCCTCGTCGGGGCTTCGTCCGCTCCTCGGAATGACAAGGGGTGTTCATTGGATGGGGCGCCGGCAGCGCCCCGACCGAGAATGCAGGATAAGGATATCCCATGGCAATTCCCTTCCCTTTCGTGGCTCCTCTGGAAAGGGCCTCCGCGGGAAGGTACAATGATGCGCGCGGAGGACCCTCGCCAGAGGGGCCGAAGCTCACAAGGTGCGTGACCCTATGCCGCCAAGCTAGGGGGTCGCGCGCCTTTCTTTTTGCGTCTACGTTCGTAGACACCTTGTATCTTTATATGGGATGCTCCAGGAAAAAAGTTGGCGCATCCCGCAACGGGGACGCGCCATTAACTGCAAAAGCGCCTTCCCGGTTGCTTCTTGACTAGAGAAGGCAACGTGATGCCCAAAAAGAGTTTGGTGCAAGTGGGTAAGCGCTTGTTGCCAAGCGAATCCAAACCCTTTTCGGGAGCTATTCAATTACCTTCTCTAGTCAACACCCTATACTACATGATTCCTCAACCATCGTCACCAGAATGCCAACGCACGCACCTCCAGACACGGAATCTCCATTCAGCTCCCTACCAGATACGGACAGGCGATCGTGGCGAGATATGAACAATCGTGACGACCGCCCCGCAGGCGCCGTACGAGCTGAAGCTCCCCATCTATACCCTAGCGAGCCATAAACTCCATCGAAATGACGCCGAAACCAAACAGGAAGGACGTATAAGACGCGTCGGAAGCATGTGCGGATCTTGTCCGCGACGCCTGCAGAATCGGTTCGATTCGACTAAGGGTGCTGCGAGCAGGTCTGTCACATAACTGTTAGGCGGCATCTGTATCATGGCGGACAAGCGTCAGCCAGGCACCTTGACACGCATCATGGCTATGCCGGATCCCAGCTCCGTCTAGTTCCGGCGGCAATCGGGCCGCTGGGTATCGCTGGGAGTCTGGGGGTGACTGCTATGAGGAAACGGGTTTTCGCTCTTCTTGTCGCCATCGTCCTTCTGGATGGCATAAGAAAAGCCCGCAAGCACCATACCGGGAACTAACAGGCTTTTGATAAGCCAGGTTGGCATGTAGAAGGCATGCCGGCCTGGTCGTTTGATTATACATCCCGAGCAGCCCGGCCGCAAGGCTGGAAGGCTGCATTGGGCAGCCTTCCAAAAGCTGCGGGCGCAAACGCATGGTGGCGCTTTAGTTCAGGAAGTCGTTCAGAATCTCTTGCTCGGCTTCTTCTTCGGTGAGGCCCAGCGTCTCCAGCTTCACGATCTGATCTCCGGCGATCTTGCCGATGGCAGCCTCGTGGACGAGCATGGCGTCTTCGCTGGCAGCCTCGATGCCGGGGATGGCCTTCACCTTGGCGTTGCCCATGATGATGGCGTCGCACTGCACGTGCCCGCGGCACGCCGTCTCGCCGATGACAAGCGGATTGAACACCTGGATGGAGTCGTCCTTGGCCACCGAGCGCGATATCACCTGCACCGACGAGCCTTCGCCGGTGAGCTGCACCTTCATGTTGGACTCGGCCGTCTGTCTGCCGTGCGTCATCAGCTTCTCGGTGAGCACAAGCCGCGCGTCCGGCCCCAGCGTGGCGTCCGTGTCGCGGATGGTGGACGTCACGCCGCCCAGCTGGGTGAGCTCCATCTCGCACACCGCACCCTCGTCCATGATCACGTTCGTGGTGGGGTTCAGGATGCGCTCGCCCGCGCCGTCGCCTTCGCCGTAGTGCTTCTCGACGTAGACCACCTTGCTGCGCGCCCCGCAGTAGAACGTATGGATGCCGTCGTGCTCGGCGGCCGCGTGCCCGTCGTTGTGGATGCCGCAGCCGGCGATGATGCGCACGTCGGCGTCCTCGCCGATATAGAAGGTGTTGTACACCACGTCTTTCAGCCCCGCCTGCGTGACGATGACGGGGATGAACACCGTCTCGCCCTTCGTGCCGGGCGCGATGCGTATGTCGATGCCGGGCTCGCCGGTCTTGGTGGCTATCTCGATGTTCGCCGAGGAATTCCGCTCTACCAGCTCGCCGTCGCGGCGGATGTTGAACGCGCCTTTCGGCATCCCGTGCAGACCGGCTATCTGCGACAGCAGATCGAGCTCGGCTTGGGTCAGCTCTTCAGCCATGGATATCGTCTCCTAGCAGGTCGTGGGTATCTCGGTCAGATGCAGCTCGGGCGGCTCGGTGAAGGGGCAGCCGTCTATGTCGCGCGCCGAAAGCGCCAGGCGCGGCATCATCTCGGCCGGCGCGCCCACGTCGGCCACCTGGCCTCCGCGCAGAAGCACGATCTCGTCAGCCAGCTGGATGATGCGCTCCTGGTGCGAGATGATGACGATGGAGCGCCCGTCGCGCGCCTCGTGTATGTCGCGGAACGTCTCGGTCAGGCGATCGAAGCTCCACAGATCGATGCCAGCCTCAGGCTCGTCGTAGATGGCGAGCTTGGGGTCGCGCGCCAGGATGGTGGCGATCTCGATGCGCTTCACCTCGCCGCCCGAGAGCGACTTGTCCACCTCGCGCGTCAGGTAGTTGGCCGAGCACAGGCCCACGCGACGCAGGTACTCGTTGCACGCAAGCATCGGCAGCTTGCGCCCCGCAGCCAAGTCCAGCAGCTTTTTCACGGTCATGCCCTTGAAGCGGGCAGGCTGCTGGAAGGCGTAACCGATGCCGAGGCGCGCCCGCTCGGTGATGCCTGCCTGCGTGATGTCGACGCCATCGAACAGGATGGTGCCGCTCGTAGGCCGCTCGATGCCCATGATCAGCTTTGCCAAGGTGGACTTGCCGCCACCATTCGGACCCGTGATGACGGTGAAGCGGTCGTCGGGAATGGTCAGCGACAGCCCGTCGATGATGCGCTTCGTCGTAGCCGCGCCCGAAGGCGCATCGGCACCTCCCGGCACCTCCACCTCGAACACGAGGTTCTTCAACTCAAGCATAGGACTCCCTTTCCTTTTTGCGCTCATTGTACTGGGTTGGCACCCCTTTGCAAGCGCCAAAGCGTGCTCAGGCACGCACGCGCGCTTGCCTGCGCTGCCCGCCAGCCATCTGTTGACCCCCTTCAATTCCAGGAGCAAACCGGTATTATTTGTCCCGTACGGAAAAGGATAAGGAATCGCATGAACCAGCTATTTCAGGCCTGCAAAGCCTTGTTCGACAAGAATCCGCGAGCAACCGGCGTCGCTCGCGTGCTGCTCGATGACGACGGACATCCCGTCGATTTCGCCTATGAATACCTCAACGAGGCAATGGCTGCCTTCACGGCATCTACCGTCGATGAGCTTTTGGGAATCCATGCATATAAAGAATGGGGCGACGAGGACCCGAACTGGCTGTCGCACTTCTATGAGGCCGCATTCGAAGGAAAGTGCAGCGAGTTCGAGGCAGCCTCCATCATGCTGGAACGGTTTTTGCGCGGAGAAGTCACCCCTATCAAGGAAGGCTACTGCCTGTTCACCATCCAGGATGTCACCAGCTGGGGCGACCACGAGCCCTACATCGAAGACGACATGGCCGTGGGCCTGTTCTTCTTCGACACGCGCACATCGAACCTGATGCTCACCTCCGCCATCTGCGAGCGATACGATTTCGATAGAAACTACCTTTCGGCCACCTCGTTCATCGAGGCTCTGTTTGGTCCTGAAGCGGCAGCGACAACCGAGCTGAAGGCCGACCGAATCGGCACCGCCGGCAAGGAGATCATCTTCGAAGGGCGCTCTGTTGACGGGCGATGGCTCCGGCTCACCGCCCGTCACCCCGAGCAGCCCGAGCGGTTCGTGCTCTGCCTCATCGAGGATCTGACGCGCGCCCACGAGGCCGAGGAGCGCAGCCGTCACCACATGAGCGTCATCGAAAGCCTCACGCGGGAGAACTTCGCGCTGTTCATCATCGATCTCGAGAACAATGCCGTTGAGGCCTATCGCCAGTCAAGCGACCAAGTCGCCTCCGACTTCATCTATTCCCTGGTCGACGAGAGTCTCGAAGGCGCTCGCGAGGCCTACCTGAACGGCCTTATCTCTGTAGGGGATCGTGCCATGGTGGACAGCCTGCTCAACCGCCGCTCCATCGAGGCGTTCCTCGACTCCAGCGAAGAGGAGATTTCCTCCATCTATCGCCGGCGCATCGAAGACAAGGAGCAGTTCGTGGAGATGCGGCTTATCCGGCTTCCCGGCCAAAGCCGCACCGCCGTGCTTGCCCTGCGCAGCATCCATGACGAGATGCGCGAGCAACTGCGCCAAAAGCAGGCGCTCCAAGAGGCGCTGGAGCTGGCACGCCATGCCAGCACGGCAAAGTCCACGTTCCTCACGAACATGTCGCACGACTTCCGCACGCCCATGAACGCCATCGTCGGGTTCACTGACCTGGCGCTCGAGGAGGAAAGCGACCCGGCCCGCATGCGCGATTGCCTCACGAAGATACGCAAGTCGAGCACGCACCTGCTGCGTCTCATCAATGACGTGTTGGATGTGAGCCGCATCGAAAACGGCGTCGTCGAAGCGACAGAGGAGGAGTTCGACCTGCACGAGCTGGCATCGGACATGCGAGAGATCTTCTCCGAAGACGCCCAAAAGCGCTCGCTGCGCTTCACCGTCGACACATCCCAGCTCAAGCGCAGCCGCATCGCAGCTGACCGCCAGCATCTCGGGCAGATCATGATCAACCTCATCGGCAATGCGTTCAAGTTCACCGAGCCAGGCGGCATGGTGGAAGTGACCATCGCAGAGTACGACAGCACACAGGCAGACCACGGCGCCCACGTGCCACAAGGCTACGGCCGATTCGACTTCACCGTGCGCGACACTGGCTGCGGCATGCTGCCCTCCTATCTCGACAAGCTATTCGTCCCCTTCGAGCGCGATGGCCTCGGCAAGGCGAACCCGAAAGAGGGAACGGGACTGGGCATGCCCATCACCAAGAACCTGGTCGAGCTTTTGGGCGGCACCATCGAAGTGGAGAGCGCCGTCGGCGAAGGCAGCACGTTCGTCATCTCGCTCCCCCTCAAGTTCGTGGAGCCCAGCTCCGCAGGCGAAGCCCCTGCCGCCGATGCGGATGCGGCCGACCCCTCGCCTCGGACAGCTGGGGCTGCCGCTGAGCGCGCGAGCCTCGCAGGACGGCGCGTGCTGGTGGTGGACGACGACGAGCTCTCGCGCGAGATCATGATCGCCATCCTGAGCGCCGAGGGGCTTGAGGTGAACGTGGCCTATGACGGCGCCGATGCGGTGGAGCAGCTCAACGGCGCCGAGGCCGAACGCTACGACGCCGTGCTCATGGACATGCGCATGCCGCGCATGAACGGCGACGAGGCTGCCAGCGTCATCCTTGCATCAGAGCGCGAAGACCTGCGACGCCTCCCCATCATCGCCCTCACGGCCGATGCCTTCGAGGAAGGCCGGCGGCGCAGCCGCGAAGCGGGCATGGTGGCGCACATCGCCAAGCCGTTCAAGCGCGCAGAGCTCCTCGACACCCTCGCCGAACACATGCGCTAGGCGCTCGGCACCAGGCGCTCGACGTTCGGCATTAAGTCGTCGAGCGAACACGTGGCGCTTGGGCGGCCAGCCTACAGCGCAATGCGCTTACTCGGCGTGACGCAGGGCTGCTTCGAGCTTTTGGGAGATGACCTTGGTGACGCCGTCGGCGCCCATGGACACGCCGAAGAGAACATCGGCCATCTCCATCGTGCGTCGCTGGTGCGTGATCATGATGAGCTGAGTGGCGTCGCGCATCGCATTGATGAAGCTCACGAGACGGCGCAGGTTGGAGTCGTCGAGCGCGGCTTCCACCTCGTCAAGAATATAGAACGGCGTCGGGCGCGTGCGATAGAGCGCAAACAGGAGGGCAAGCGCCGTCAGGGACTTTTCCCCGCCCGACATGAGCGACATCTTGGATATCCGCTTGCCAGCAGGCTGCGCGTTGACTTCCACGCCCGTGTTCTCGAGGTCCTCCGGGTCGACCAGCGACAGGTTCGCCTTGCCATCTGGGAACAGCATCGCGAACACCTCTTGGAAGTTCGCGTTGATGTCCTCGTAGGTGTTGACGAAGTCGTCTTTCATGCGCGACTCGATCATGCGGTTGATCTTGGTGAGCGAGCGAGCGGCATGGCTCAGGTCAGCCAGCTGGCCGGCCAGGTAATCATAGCGCTCCTTCAACTCGTCATATTCCTCGGCAGCATCGGGATTGATGGTGCCGAGGCGCGCTATCTTGCCCGCCAGCTCATTGGCACGCTCCTCAAGCGCCAGCCGCCCTTCCAGCTTGGGCAGCTGCAGCGCCTGCTCAAGCGGCATGGCGCAGCCCTCGACGATCTCGGTGACGCCTGCGCGCACCTGCATCTCGAGGCGAGCCTTTTCGACCCGCGCAGCGGACAGGCGCTCGTTCACGTCATCGAGCTCTGCCTGTGCAGCATGGGAGCGCTGGCGCAGCTCCTCAGAGGCGGCATGCATGCCGCTCGTCGAGTTCTGCCGCTCGGCAGCCTCAGCCTCCAGTTGGCCAGCCAGCTTGCGCGCTGACGCCTCGATGAGGTCCATGACGGAAAGCAGGCTGCCTAGGCGCTCGGCGGCCACGCTCTTCTCATGCATCGCGACGCGAGAGGCCCCGATTGCGGAGACGGCACCTGCGAGCTCAGACGCGTGGCTGGTGACCATGCGCTCGTCGTACACCGCGCGCTCTGAGATGGTGGCTGCCTCGAGCTGAGACTGCTGCAGCTCGGTCCGCAGGCGCTCCGAGAGCTGCGTCATGGGGGCCAAGCGAGAGGCGATGTCTTCTTGGGCCTGCCGCGCGGCCTCGTGTGACGCCTGCAGCTCAGACAGTTTCTCGTCAAGTCGCGCTGCATCTGGTCGCGCCTCGGCAATGAGGTTTTCTGCCTCGCTGCGACGCTTGCCGGCCTCGTCGAGCTCGCGCGTGTGAGAGGCCAGCTTGTCGAGCGCCTGCTTGGCAAGGTTGCGCGAGCTTTGAACGTTGCCGCGCATCTCTGCCAAGCGCTCGCTCAGCTTGAGGCTGTCGTTTTGGGCAGCGACGAGGGCCTTCTCGGCCGAAGCGGCCTCGCTCTGCGCGCTTTCGGTGATCTGTGCCGCATTCGTGAGGCTACGTCTCAGCTCCTCGATCTGACGCACGCGCGCAAGCGTGCCTTGGTCCTCGTCCAACACGGCCAAGCCGAAGGCGACCTTGCCTGACGGCCACACGATCGTGCCGTCAGAGACGACGAAGCGGTGCGCCCCGCGGTCGCCCTCATGCGCGTCGATGGCATCTTGGGCGGTGTCGCATACGATGACGTCGCCCAAAAGCGCATCGATGGCATCGGCATACTCAGGCGCATAGGTGAGCGCGTCCATGAGGGGACGTCCCGGAAGGGCGCTCGCGGCATCCGGTCCATCGGCGCTCGGCTGCGTTCGAGCGGCATCCTGCACCGCCACGAACGTGACCTCGCCGGCGACCTGGGCGCCTTCGACGGCGCCGATGGCGCGCTTGACCTCAGCGACGCTTTGGAGCGCCAGCGCGTCCACGTCGTGCCCGAGCAAGAGCTCGACCAACCCCTCGTAGCCCTTTTCCGCCTTGACGACGTGCGACAGCGGACGAGCGTCCAGCAGCAAATCGGCAGCGTTGCGCTCGACCCACGCACGGGCGTCATCCGCGCTAGCCCGCTTCTTCTCGATGGCGTCCAGCGCCGCAAGCTGGGCCTTGATCGACTGCTCGGCGGCGTTCGCCTCGTCATAGGCCAGCTGCGCTGCCTCGCGCGCCCGCGAACAGGTGGCAACCAGGCTGCGCGCCTCGCGCTCCTGCGCCTCCATCGCCGCCAGCGCCTCTTCCAGCGCCTGGGCATCCGCTTCGGCCGACTTGGCGTCAGCCGACGAGCGCTCGACGAGCAGCTCTAGCTCGGCCGCATGGCCTTCCAGCACCTTGAGGCGAGCCATGCCCTGCGTCAGCGACTCTTGGGCAAGCGCCTTCTCCTCGCGCGTCCTCACAAGCTCGCGGTCCATCCGTGCGATGTCGTCTTCCAGCTTGGCGCGCTCGGCAGCAAGGCCCGAGCGTGCCGCATCCGCCTCGGCCAACTGGGCCGACAGTCGCTCGACGGACGCATCAGACGCGGCCTTCGCCGAAGCGGACTTCTCAAGCTTGAGCTTGGCCTCAGCCAGGGCGCCTTCCAGCCGGTCGACCGAAGCCTTCAAGGCGACGGCCTCCACCTCGATCTCGTTTGCGCGCGAGAGCGCCGACCTTCTGCGGTCACGCGCGACCGCGATGGCCGAGCCCAGGCGGTCGGCCGCCGATGCCGAGGCGCGCTGGCGACGCGACAGCTCGCCGGTGTCTTCCACCTGCTCGCGCATCTTGCGCTGCAGCTCTTGCATCTCGGCGTCCATCGCCTCGAACGCCGAGCGCTTCTCGCCCAGCGTCTGCTCGAGCGCCGCCTCCCCGCTCTCTAGCTCGCTATATTTCGCCTGCACCTCGCGCAGGTCGTCGACAGCCAGCAGCAGCTTGGCCTCAGCCAGCTCGCCTGCCAGCTCGGTATACTTCTTGGCGCGCTTCGCCTTGCGCTCGAGCGGCCCCAGCTGGCGCGCGACCTCGCTGACGACGTCGCTGACGCGCTCGACGTGGCTCTCCATGCGCTCGAGCTTGCGAGCGCTCTTGTGCAGGCGCTCCTTGTGCTTGAGAACACCTGCGGCCTCCTCGATGAGGTTGCGCCGATCCTCTGGCTTTGATGCCAGGACCGAATCGATCGATCCCTGCGAGATGATGGAATGCGTACCGGCACCCAGACCTGAGTCGTGCAGGATGTCGAGCACGTCCATGCGCCGCGCGATGGTGCCATTGATGAGATATTCGCTCTCGCCCGTGCGATACATGCGCCGACCGATGACGACCTCTGCGTAGTCGACCGGCAGCGTGCCGTCCGAGTTGTCCAGCACGAGCTCCACCTCGGCCACCGACGTGCCACGGCGCGCCGAAGACCCAGCGAAGATGACGTCTTCCATGGCTTGGCCGCGCAGGTTCTTGGCGTTGCGCTCGCCCAGCACCCACAGCACCGCGTCAGATATGTTCGACTTGCCCGAGCCGTTGGGGCCCACCACGGCGGTGATGCCCGGCTCGAGATTCATGACGACTTTGTCGGCAAAGGACTTGAATCCCTTGCACGTGAGCGACTTGAGATACATGCTGCCCCGGCCTAGCCCATCCAGCCCGAGCCGGACTTCTTGCGCTCTTGCCGCTCGCGGGCCTTGCGCTCCTTGGCGGCGCGGGTGGCATCCGCGCGCTGCGCCTTTGCCTGCGCCTTATCCTCGCGAGCCTTCTTCTGTGCGGCCTCTTTGTCGGCGCGTGCCTTCTTCTGTGCCGCCTCCTTGGCAGCACGGGCCTCCTCGTCCAACCCGAGGCCGAAAAACTCGCTCAGGCGCGCAAGCGTCGACTTTGCTGCCTGGCTCTCGGCCTCCTTCTTGGTGCGGCCGGTGCCTTGCGCCAAGGCATGCTCGCCGGCATACACCTGCGACACGAACGTGCGGTCGTGCGGCGGCCCCTGCGTCTCGACGAGCTTGTAAGTAGGCGTGATGCCGTCCTCTTGCAGCTTCTCTTGCAGCGCGCTCTTGGGATTCTCGGGCTCGCGTGCCAGATCGATGGACATCTTGGGGATGAGCGTCTGGTTCACGAAGTCGCGCGCGCATTCGATGCCGCCGTCAAGGTAGAGCGCCGCGACGATGGCCTCGTACACGTTCTCGAGCGCCGAGTGCAAGCCGCGGTTGCCCGTGCCCGTCTCCGACGAGCCGAACACGATGATGCCCTCGAACCCGAGGCTCTTGGCCACATCGGCCAAGCTCGTGCCCGACACCAGCGCGACCTTGATGCGCGTCAAGCCGCCCTCGTCGATGTCCAAGAAGCGGTGGAACGCCTCTGACGCCACGATGGCGCCCAAGACGGAGTCGCCCAGAAACTCAAGGCGCTCGTAGGAGAACTTGACTGGCTTGCCCTCGATGGCAGACGGGTGCGTGATGGCCGACAGCAAGAGCTGCTTGTTGGCGAACTGATGCCCGACGATGCCCTCGGCCAGGTCCAGCTTCGTCCGCTGTTCCTCGGTCATGCTCATCGGGATGCGCCTCCGTCCTGAGATATCACCTCGGCAATGACCTCGTCGAGATGTCCGCGCACCTCGCGAACGCCCGTCAGGATGCCGTTTTTGATGGCATTGGCGTTCGAAGAGCCATGCCCGACGATGGAGATGCCCTTGACGCCCAAGAGGGGCGAGCCGCCGTAGGTGTCAGGGCTGACCTTCTCCTTCAGCTGGGCCAGGCTGCCCTGCGCGAGGAGTGCGCCCATCTTGGACGGCACGCTCGACATGAAGGCGTCCTTGAGCAGCTTCATCAGCATCTTGGACGTGCCTTCGATGGTCTTGAGGGCGACGTTGCCCGTAAAGCCGTCGGTGACGACGACGTCGAAGTCGCCTTGCGTGAGGTTGCCCCCCTCGCAGTTGCCCGCGAAGCTGGGCAGGCGATCTTGCAGAAGCTGGTAGCAGTCCTGCGCGAAGGCCGAGCCCTTCGTGGGCTCCTCGCCGATGTTGAGCAGGCCCACGCGCGGGTCCTCGACGCCCATGACCGAACGCATGTAAGCCACGCCCATCTGAGCGAACTGCAAGATGTACTCGCGCTTGCAGTCGGCGTTGGCCCCCACGTCGAGAAGCAGCGTGGGCTGCTTGTAGGCTGGGATGATGATGCCGAGCGCAGGCCTCTTGACGCCTTTGATGCGCCCGATCTCGAGCGTGGACGCAACGAGGCAGGCCCCGGTCGAGCCAGCGGAGAAGAAGCCTTGCGCGATGCCGTCTCGCACGAGGTGGCACCCAACGACGATGGACGAGTCGCGCTTGGCCTTCACGGCCTCAGCCGGATGCTCGCCCATCTCGATGACCTGCTGCGCCACAACGGGGCGGCACCGGTCATGCGCCTCGCTAAAGGGCGCGACGACCTCCTCGGGGCCACACAGGCACACCTCCAGCGCTGGCTCGGCAGAAAGCGCAGCATCCACTCCATCGAGCACGACCTGCGGCGCGAAGTCACCGCCACACGCGTCAACGGCGATCGTAACTGGTTCGGACAAAGATCCCCCTAGAGGGTAGAGTGCGGAATTTATTAGATCTAAAAGGCTTAAACCCTCCGTGGATGCACCTGCAACGAACGAGGCACAAGGCCTGCTCGCAGATACATCGCGCTACCGCTGCGCCAAGCAGCGAGCGCCAAAGAGAGGATGTAAACCTTGAAGATATAATACGCGCCTGCCACAGCATGACAGGCGCGTGAAAGGTCAGTTACTCGACGTCCAGCACCTCGCGGCTCTTGTAGAAGCCGCAGTTCGAGCAAACGCGGTGAGGAAGCTTCACCTCTCCGCACTGTGGGCACGTGGAGCGCGCCGGAGCGTCAATGCGGTCGTGGGTGCTACGACGACGATGGGTGCGAATGCGGCCCGTTCGTTGCTTAGGTACTGCCATCTGAAATCTCCTCCTATGGTGTAGGCGCGCCAAGCGGGCGCCTTCGTTGTGCGCGTAAACACATGAGGCTCTATTGTAGCAAACTATTCATCAAATGTGACGTTTTTCAGCACAGCAAACGGATTTTCGCTCGGCGAGGCGCCCTCGTCCTCAGGAGCGCATCCGCACTCGGTCGTGTTGAGGTTGGCGCCGCACGAAGGGCACAGCCCCTGGCACTCCTCGTCGCACAGCAGGATGCGCGGCATCTCCAGCAAGAGGGCCGCGTGGATGAGCGGCGCCATGTCGATCGTCTTGTCCTCGGGCAGAAACTCGAACTCGTCGCCTTCCATGTCCTCAGGGGCTGCCGCATCCGGGCTGATGAGGAAATAGCCCTCGATCTCGCCCGTCACCGGGATGTCGACGCTTTCGAGGCAACGCGAGCAGCTGCCCGTCGCCATGCCTTCCACCGTGCCGGTCACGAGCAGCGCGCCACCCGTGTTGGTGATGTCGGCTTCCCAGTGAAGCGGCTCTTTGAACTCGTACAGGTCTGGCCCCGACGCCAAAAAGTCGAGACGAGCGTCTTCCTCATAGTGCTTGCACTCTGCCGGAGTGAACAGCTCCTTGGGTATCTGTATGCGTATGGGATCCATCGTCTGGCCTTTCTTCGCAGCGGTTGGGCCTGCGTGCGCACTGACGCCTGCATGAGCACCTGGCGCGCCTCTCGCGACGCGCACGTCCGGAAAAGCAAGGGCCGTCCTCGGTGAGGGCGGCCCCGCATCTGTCGCTTTGGAAGGTGCGACCCCTCGATGCTAGCGCATCGACATGGAGTTGGCGTTCAGGCGGTCGCGAACGCGCCTCACCTGGTCGAGCACGCCGCTGAGGCTCTGCTCGACATGGCCGAATACCTCATCGGCGTAGTCCTCGGCGCCGGCACGCGTCTCGCGCTCGAGTTCGCGGGCATCAGCCATGATAGCCTCTGCCTGCTGCTGGGAGATGCGCACGATCTCTTGTTCGGATGCGATGGTCATGGCCTGGCTGCGCGCGTCCTCGATGAGGCGATTGGCCTCGTCTTCGGCATCCTCGAGCAGCATCTGGCGCTCGCGCACGATCTGGCGCGCCTGCGCGAACTCGGTCGGGAACAAATCCCTGATCTCGTCCATGATCTCGAACGCGGCCGAGATATCGACCTGGCGCATGTTGCTCTTGCCAAAGACAGGCTTAGAGTCTTCAAGCAGTATGGACAACTCCTCAAGGAGGCCCAAAACACCGGTTTCGTCCATTACGTCCTCCAGTGGGTAGGTTTCAGCGTGGTTTGGAGTACAAAATTCTCCTTATTCTACCACGAATGTCATCTGTGGCGACATAAGCTGCCGGCCACTACCAGCTTGTAACGTTTGGGCAGGGTGTCGAGCGGCATACCCGGCATTCTGCCAGAGCGCACAGACGCATGGACGCGATGACGCAAGGCAGCGTCAACGAAGCCGGTTTCAGGCCAGCTGTCCTACTCAGCCACTGCCGTCGAAAGGTAGGTGACGTGCGTCTTGCCGTACCTCTTCTGCGCACGGATGCGCAAGCCCTGCGACGCGGCCAGCTCGTCGGAAAGCGACAAGCCATGCTCGTAGACGACGATTGCGCGCTCGTCGAGCACGCCTGCGGCAAAGGCGCGGCGCACCAAGGCGAGCACGTCTGCCGCCTCGGTCTTGTAGGGCGGGTCGAGGAACACGAGGTCAAACGGACCGCCCGCCGCCGGCAGGCCGCGCTTGAGGATGTCGGTGCCTGACACCTTCGCCACCGTCGGCGCATACCCCAACGTCTCGCGGTTGCGCTCGATGGTCGCGCGCGACGCAGGCGCCTCGTCGTTCATCACGCAGGAGGCAGCTCCCCGCGACAGCGCCTCGAACCCCATGGCGCCCGAGCCCGCGAAGGCATCGAGCACACGCGTGCCCGCAAAGCCGTCGAGCATGCTGAACAGCGAGCTCATGACCGACTCGCGCACGCGGTCGGTCGTCGGGCGCGTGTCGCGTCCTGGAGGCGCCGCTATCGTGCGGCCCTTGTGCTTTCCAGCGATTATCCTCATCTCGCGCGCTCCGTCCTCTCAGGCATGCCCGACCATGCGGCACCTCTCAGGTGCGCTAGCCACCGATCTTGGCATGCTCGCCTTTGTATATCATCCTGACCTCGCGGGCAAGCGCTGCGTGGTCGGGCAGCTCGAGTGCGGGATCGGCCGCCAAGATGGCCTCGGCATCCTCGTGCGCCGCCTCGATGAGCGCCCGGTCGCGGACGATGTTCACCAGCTTGAGCGCGCTCGTCCCCGACTGGCGATTGCCCAGGATGTCGCCCTCGCGGCGAAGCGACAGGTCATACTCGGCAATCTCGAAGCCATCATCGCTGCGCTCCAGAACGGCAAGGCGCTTCAAGGCAGGCTCCTTTTGGGACGCCGAGACGAAATAGACCTCGGCGTCAGCCTCGCCGCGCCCGACGCGCCCGCGCAGCTGATGCAGCTGCGACAGCCCGAACCGGTCGGCGTCCTCGACGATCATGACCGTGGCGCTCGGCACGTCTACGCCCACCTCGATCACGGTCGTCGCCACCAAAACACCTATCTCGCCTGCGGCGAACCGGCGCATGACGTCTGCCTTCTCGTCAGCCGTGAGGCCGCCATGCAGCAGACCCACCTCGGTGTCGACGAACACCTTTTGCTGCAGGAATGCCGCCTGCCGCTCAGCTGCCGCCACATCCCCCAAGGCAAAATCGTCATCGTCTTCGATGGCCACCACCGGGTGATACGCCTCCCCCGACTCTCCGTGGCCGTCTCGCTTGGATGCAGCCTCGTCGCGCTCCTCGGTGCTCACGCCGATGAGCGGGCACACAACGAACGCCTGGTGGCCCTCTTCGAGCGCTCGCTTGGCGGCGTCATAAGCGCGCCCGCGCTGGCCGTGTGGCAGCACGGTCGTGCGTCTGCCGGCACCCGCATGCGGACGCTCCTTGATGTAAGAAAGCGTCAGGTCGCCAAAGAGCGTGAGCGCCAACGTGCGCGGGATGGGCGTCGCGGTCAGGTAGAGCGCATCAGGCGCTGCCCCCTTCGCGAGCATCTTTGCCCGCTGGTTGACGCCGAAGCGCTGCTGCTCGTCGATCACGACAAACGTGAGGTCGTGCGCACGCACGTCGTCTTCCAGCAACGCATGCGTGCCGATGAGGACGTCAAGCGTGCCGTCAGCGAACCGTGCGAGGATGTCTGCGCGGTCCTGCTTGGAAGTAGAGCCCGTCAGAAGGGCATGGCTCACGCCTGCCTGGTCGAACAGCTTGCCCAGCGTGGAGCCATGTTGGCGCGCCAGCACCTCGGTCGGCGCCAGCAAGACGCCCTGGCTGCCCGTGTCCGCCACCGCCGCCAGCCCGAAGGCAGCGATGACGGTCTTGCCTGTGCCCACATCGCCCAGCACCATGTGGTTGGCTATCTTGGGCGCAGCAAGCGAGGCCAAAACGGCATCCTTGGCAGCCACCTGCTCGGACGTGAGCGTGAAGGGCAGCGCACCCTCGAGCAAGCGCAGCTTGGCACCGTCGACGACATGCGCACGCGGGCACGCGCCTTGCGCGCGCAGCTGGCTTTCCTGCATCATGAACAGCTGCAAGAACAGCAGCTCCTCGTACACGAGGCGCTTGCGGGCGCACGGCAGCTCGGCCATGGACTCAGGAAAGTGCATCGTGCGCAGCGCCGGCCCGCGCGCGCAGAGGTCGCGCTTGGCCCTGAGCGCCAACGGCAACGGGTCGAGCAGGCCCGCAACGGCGTCAAGCGCCACCTCCTCCACCATGCGGATGACGGCCGGAGTGAGCTTGCCGGTCGCCGAATGCACGGGAATGATACGCGGCTGGGCGCTCTTTGACTCTGCCAGCTCGATATGCGGGTTCGTCATGCGCTTGAACCCGTAGTTGAACTCGATGCGACCAGCCACCATGAGGGCGTCGCCTGCCTTGATCTTCTCCTTGAGCCAGGGCTGGCGAAACGCCGAGACGACGATCATCCCCGTGGCGTCCACGAGCGCGATCTCCACGATCGGTAGGTTGTAGCGAGGGCGCTTGAGCTTGATCTCGTGGACGCGCCCGAAGATGGTGCACGTGCTGCCGATGGGCGCGCTGGCCGCTGTCGCGACGGCCGTCAGGTCCATGTAGCGTCGCGGGAAGTGCATCACCAAATCGCGCACCGTGGTCACGCCCAGCTTGCCGAACAGCTTTGCCCGAGCGGCGCTGACCCCTGCGACGCGCGCGATCGGCTCGTCTAGCGCCAACGTCGCCGAGATGCGGCTGTCCGCAAGGGCGACTGACGCCTTCGCCGCCGTCATGAGCGCATCACGCCTGAGCGCCCTGGCAATGCGCCTGCTGTCAAATCGTCACGCACGACGCCGCAGTCCTGCGTCACTCGACGGAAAGTATCAGCGGATAGAGCGGCTGCTCTCCTTGTTGCGGGTCGATCTCCAGCTCGGGATAGGCCGCCTCGATGGCGATAACGAGCTCAGCGAGCTCGTCAGAGGAGTAGTCTTCGCCCCCCAAGAGGGTCAGCGTGTCTGCGTCCTCGGCATCCATGGCCTCTAAAAGCCCCATCGCCACTTCGTCGACCGACTTGCCCACCACCTCGATGGACCCATCAACGATGCCGATGACGTCGCCCTTCTTGATGCGGTTCTTGTGAGCGTCGCGCGAGTTCTTGATGGCCGTGGTGATCTCGCCGGTCTTGACCTCGGAGGCGGCATCAGTCATCGCCTCCACGTTCTCGTCAAGCGAGGCATCGGGGTCCACCGCGAACAGCGCGGCGAACGACTGCGGCAGGCTCCTCGTCGGCACGACCGCGCATGGCTTGTCGGCCAGCTCGCACGCAGAGCCGGCGGCCATGATGATGTTGGAATTGTTCGGCAGCACGATGACGCGCTCGGCAGGCACGCGCTCGATCGCCTCGAGCAGGTCCTTCGTGGACGGGTTCATCGTTTGTCCGCCCGACACGACGACGTCCACGCCCAGGCTCTTCAGGATGGCCGCATTGCCGGCGCCCACCGCCACCGCCACAAAACCCAGCGGCTTGGCCTCCTCAGGCTCAGAAGCGCCGTCCGCAGACGCGCCGCCCGTCTCGCTCGATATCTTCTTGGCGCGCTCTTGCGACTGCAGATCCATGTTGTGGATGAAGACCTCGGACACCTGCCCGCGGTCCAGGAAATACTTGAGCACCTGGTCGGGATGGTTGGAATGCACGTGCACCTTGAACTTGGGGGCAGCCCCCACGCACAGCTCGCAGTCTCCCATCGTGGCCAGGAAGTCCAACGCCTCTGCCGGGTCGAGCTCGTCGGAGTCGACCAGAAACTCGTTGCAATACCGAAACTCCGAGCCTTCCCAGTCATCGATCTGCTCGATCTCGACCTTGGGCGCACCGCCACCGATGGCAATGCCCTCGCCTGCGCTGCTTTTGCCCTGCAGCGCGGACGAGATGCCGTCGAACAGGATGGCCAGCCCGAAGCCACCAGCATCCACGACGTTGTTCTCTTTCAGGATGGGCAGAAAGTCCGGCGTGCGCTGCACCGATGCATAGGCCTCCTCTACGATGGCGTCCAAGGCCGCATCCGTGTCCAGCTCCTCCTCAGATGCGCGAACGGCCGCCTTCGAGCTGTCGAGCAGCACCGTGAGGATGGTGCCCTCGACCGGCTTGCGCACCGCCTGGAACGCCACCTCCACCGCGCGCTCGAACGCACGAGCAATCGTTTCCGTCGTGAAGGCGTCGGCATCTTCGACCCCCTCGCACAGCCCGCGCAGGATCTGGCTCGTGATAACGCCGGAATTGCCGCGAGCACCCATGAGCGCGCCGGTGACGATGGCGCGGCGCATGTCGGCAGCGCTGGCGTCTGCCGGCAATGCCTGCAAGTTGCCCACGACGCTTTCGAGGGTGAGCGACATGTTGGTGCCCGTGTCGCCGTCGGGCACGGGAAACACGTTCAGTCGGTTGATCTCCTCTTTGCGGCTCGAAAGCAAGGCCGAGCCGACGATGATGGCGCGAAGGATGTCGATGGGGGGATAGCTCTTCGTCATGATTAAGACAGATGCTCCTTTATGGGATGACAAGAATGGCGGCGCTGCGAAACGGCGCAGGCGTCACATGCGGACCTTGATGTCCTGAACGTGGACCTCGACTGCGTCGATGGGCACCTTGGCGTACTCGGTCAAGGCGAAGGTGACCTGGTCGACCAGGTTCTGGGAGACCGCCTGGATGGTCGTGCCGTACTCCACTACCACATACAGGTCAACGCGGACGCCGTTGTCGGTGGGCTTGACCACCACACCGCGGCGCAGGCGCGACGCGGGCAAGATCTTCGCGATGCCGTCAGCGGCGTTGGGGGCCGTCATGCCGACGACGCCGTAGCACTCCATGGCGGCGTTGCCCACCATGTCGGCCAGCACCTCGTTTGCCACATGCAGATTGCCGGGAATCTTCTCAGCCATTCTTACCTCCTGGAAGCCCCAAGCGCTCGCCTGTGGCTCCGCGGGCGACCTGCCTGCAGAATGCTCAGGCCGCGATCAAACTGTTTGCTGCGGTAAAGTATAACCTACCTGCCTTATTTTTATCTGTTTGCTGCACATATGTGATATAGTGTTTAGGCTTTTTGCCATCAAGGCTCCACAGAGCAGCAACATAAGCGGCCGAGACGCCGATGAAGCAATAGGAGAAACGACATGTCGAAAGTTTGTGAGATTTGCGGAAAGCATCCGGTAGCAGGCCGCAGCATCAGCCACTCCCACAAGGTCACCAATCGCGTGTTCCGTCCCAACGTGCAAAAGATCACGATTCGTGACGACAAGGGCCAGGTTCGCAAGGCGAACGTCTGCACCAGCTGCATGAAGGCTGGCAAGGTGGAGCGCGCCTAAGCTCTATCAGCCGCCGTCACATCGACACAAAGAGAGGGCCCCTCGAGCAGAAGGGCCCTCTCTTTTTGCGCCTGCAGCGATGCTAGTCTTGCGCGATGACGAGCATGCGCTTGCAATTGGGACAGATGGCCAAAGGCGCTTCCTGCCGAAGGTCGATCAAGCGCCCAGGCTCGATCTTGGTGCGACATACGCTGCACGAGCCTCCGGTGAGCGTAGCCATCGACACGGTCTCGAAGAGCTTGGACGTCTTGGTGAAAAAGGCGCCCACCTCAGGCGACAGGCGCGCCATAAGCGCTTGTCGAGCAGCAGAGGTCTGTGAGATCGACTGCATGAGCGCAGTGCCTTCGGCCTTGAACGACTCGGTGGCCGCGCTCTCCGCTGCATTGACCTCGGCAAGCGCTGTGGCGATCTGCTCCTCCAGCGCCTTGATCTTGCTCAGCTCCCCTTCGGCCTCCTTGCGGCTCTCGACCAGGTCGCCTCGACGCTTGAAAATGCCGTTGAGCTCCTTGGTGCGAGCCTCGACATTGCGGTAGTCATCCCCTGCCGCCTCGATGGCCGCCTGTATGCCGTTTTCCTTCTTCTCTAGCGAAGCGTCCTCGTCGTTGATGCGCGAGAGCTTCTTGGATGCTTCCTTGGCGAGCTTGGACACCTGCTCGCGCTTCGCCTCGATGGCAGCGCGCTTCTTGCGCAGGGCGAGGATGGTGGCACGCTGCGGGAGCTCGTCGAGCTCTTTGCTCATGCGCTTGACGTCGAGGTCAGCCTGCTGCAGCTCGTATAGGACCTCGATCTCTTCTGATGTTGCCTGCACAGCGCCGCTCCTTTCTCGCCCTTACAGCCGGATGGTCTCGGGATAGGACCAGTTCGCGCTCTGGTCGATGATGGCGATGCCCTCTTTCGGGAAGCCTACGTCCGCTATGGTCTTGGCCAGCACGGCCGCCAGCGGAAGCTCGCTCACGTCATGCCCGAGCTCTATGATGGCAAGGCCGGCCTGCGACAGATCGAGCGCAGAGTGGTACTTCATCTCGCCGCACACGATGCAGTCGCAGCCCAGCTCGAGCGCCCGGCGCCCGATGTCGCCAGCGCTGCCGAGCGCGGTGGCAACCGTCTTGACGGGACGCGCGAAGTCTCCCCAGACCTTGGGGGCGCGGCCGAAATTGGAAACGCAGCGATGAGCCAGCTCCGAGAGCGTCTGCGCCTTGCCATCGTGAGACGGCACCTCGCACAGCTGGCCGTATCCCTTGCGCTTGGAGGAGGCCACAGGCTCGATCACCTGGCCGGCATACTTGAGGCCCAAGATCTGCGGCAAGGCGAGCTGGGCGCGCTTGCTCACGTCGAGCGCGGTGTGGAAGTTCATGAGGGCGACGCGGTTTTGTATGGCAGCCCAGACGCCTGCCCCGGGGCTTTGGGCCACCGAGTCGGCCGGCGCGAAGGAATCAGGGCCGCTCAGGTAGGGCGGATGGTGCGTGACGAGCACGCTGGCACCGAGGTCGGCCGCCTTGCGAATCGCCTCCACCGTCGGGTCGAGGGCGACGGCCACCTTCGTCACCGGCAGCCCCCCTTCGCCCACGGTGAGCCCCATCACGTCCCAGCTCTCGGCATCCTCGCGCGGATACTCGCGCAGAAGCGCCGCTTCCAGCGAAGCGACCGTGAACGTCTTGTCCGCCTTAGCAAGCGGCTTGGGCAGCCGTCTCGTGAGGGCCTTGTCCTTGAGCGGCTTCTTCTCGGATGCGGGCTTCTTCTCAGACTTGTCTTTGGCCATGTCTCATCCTTTCGCGGTAGAAGGTTTGGCCCGTTCGGGCGCTTGTTTGGGCACGTGCTCGGACGCTTGGCCTCACGGCATCACAGCTCGATCGTGCGGCGGTCGCGCGACGAGGTGGGCACGGTCAGCTCTCGATAGCCCGCCTCGTACAAAAGCGCGTATCCGCGCTCGATGTCGCGCGTGACGTTCTTGGGCTCGTGGGCGTCGGTGCCGACCGTCGCCGGCACGCCCGCGCGGCAGAACTCCGCCAACAGCGCCGGTGCCGGGAATATCTCTTTGCATGCATAGTAGGACCCCGACGTGTTGACCTCTATCAAGCGCTCACCGGCACGTGCCGCCTCGGCCATGCGCTCGTAGAGCGGCAGCAGGTCGAAGGCGGGGTAATAGGCAAACTTCTTGGCGAGGTCGGGATGCGAAAGCACGTCGAAGCGCATCGAGGCGTCAGCCGCCATGTCGCACCACAGCTCCACGTAGCGCTGCCAGATGCGCTCGGGCGAGCCTGGCTCCTCCCACACGCCACGCTGCGCCGGGTCGTCGAACGGCCACTCGTCCACGAAGTGGACCGACCCCAGTATGATGTCGAACTCGCTGAGGACGTCATCGCTGAGCGCTCGGTCGTCGATGGCCCCGAGGTAGTCGAGCTCGCATCCGTAGAGGATGTCCATGTCGGGATGCGCCGCGCGAGCCTCGAACACGGCTTCTTTGTACGCCGGCATGTCCTGCGCGGGCACCGACAGGTAGCCCACCGGGTCGAACCGCTCCGTCAGGGGGAAATGATCAGTGAACGCAAGCGTCGTGAGGCCCGCGTCGTGGGCCACCCGCGCGTATTCGGCCACCGCACCTTCGGCGTGGCCGCAAAAGCCCGTGTGGCAGTGCGTATTGATCAGTTCGGGAACATGGATGGTCTTCGGCATGGCGTAGGCTATCTCCAATCGAGCACGCGAGGCATCGCGTGCAAAAACGCGGTAATGTCGGCATCGGTCGTGTCGCGCCCGAGCGACACCCTCAGCTCCGAGAGGGCGTCGTCTCCGCTGATGCCCAGGGCGCGCAGCACATGGCTGGGCTCAAGCGACGACGAAGCGCAGGCGCTGCCTCCTGACACGGCGAACCCCAAGGCGTCCAGCCTCAGGACGAGCGTTTGGCTCTCTAGCCCCGACACCAAGACGTTCACGATGTTGGGGAGGTAGTCAAGGCTGCCCTCCTCCACGTCAACGGTCGGCTGGATGAGCTCGAACGCAGGCAGGTCGCGATAGAGCTTGTCGCGCAGGCGCCTGAGGCGCGCCGCCTCCGCGTCGACATCTCGCGCGCAGGCGACGCAGGCCGCCGCAAAGCCCACCGCGCCGCACACGTTCTGGGTGCCGCTGCGGCGTCCGCCCTCCTGCCCTCCGCCGTTCATCTGCGGCACGAACGGCGTGCGCGCCTTGAGGTACAAAGCCCCGATGCCTTTGGGGCCGCCGATCTTGTGGGC